>JAAEOR010000752.1 GCA_024222895.1 Hyphomicrobiales bacterium
CCGGGACCGCCCTCATCAGCGCCTGCATCAGCATGACGTCGATCATGGATGCCTCGTCGACGACCAGCAGGTCACAGTCGAGCGGGCTGTCGCTGCCGCGCTTGAAGCCGCCGCCCCTTGGATCGACCTCGAGCAGGCGGTGGATCGTCCTGGCTTCGTGTCCGGTCGCCTCGGTCATGCGCTTGGCGGCCCGCCCGGTCGGGGCACACAGCAACAAGGTCGCTCCCTTGGCCGAGAGCACCTGCAGAATCGACCTGACAATGGTGGTCTTGCCGACCCCGGGGCCACCGGTGATGACCAGCACCTTGGACGTCAACGCCAGGCGAATCGCCGTCTTCTGGCTCTCGGCAAGCCGAAGACCGCCGCGCTCCTCGACCCACTTCAAGGCTCTGTCCGGGTCGATCCGCGGCCACGGAAGTCTGCCGTTCGCCAACAGCAGGAGCCGATCGGCGATGGCCTGCTCGGCGCGATAGAGACCGGCCAGGAAGATGCAGGCCTTCTCCCCAACGTGATCGGCAATCACGGTGCCTTCCGACAGCTCCAGCCCCAGGGCGGTGGCGATCAGGTCCTGCGGCACCTCGAGCAACTGCTCCGCCAGCGGTACCAAATCGTCGGTGGGCAGCCCGCAATGGCCCTCGTCCATTGCCTCGGTCAGGGCAAACGAGATACCGGCGCGCACCCTGATCATCGCGGTTTTGTCGATACCGAGTTTCATGGCGATAGCGTCGGCTGTCTTGAAGCCGATGCCGCGGATATCGCGCGCCAGCCGGTACGGGTTTTCGGTCATGACCCGGACGGCGTCGGCGCCATAGGTCTTGTAGATGCGCACCGCCCGTGCCGTGCCGACCCCGTTCTCGTGCAGGAAAACCATGATCTCCCGCACCGCCTTCTGCTCGGCCCAGGCGTCGGTAATCCGTTTCGCCCGCACCGCGCCGATGCCCGCCACCTCGCGCAGGCGCTCAGGCTCGGCCTCGATCACGTCGAACACCTTTTCACCGAAGGCCCGTATCAGCTTCCGGCCATAGACGGGTCCGATGCCGCGGATCATTCCCGAGCTGAGATACTTCTCGATGCCGTCGATCGACGTCGGTGCGGAAGTCCTCAGAAACTGCGCCTTGAACTGCTCGCCATGGGTGCGATCGTTTATCCATTCACCGGCCGCGGTAATCCACTCGCCCGCGGTGATCGACGCCGCGTGTCCGACGACGGTGACCAGATCCCGACGGCCGCGCGCCTTCGCCCTGAGAACACAGAAACCGTTCTCGATATTGTGAAACGTCACCCGCTCTACCAGGCCGGCGAGCACTTCCTGCGTTGAGGATCCCGGCTTAGGCTTCATGAAGATTGCCAGATCATCTGCCTCTTTCTTCGCCGGCCGACCATCTCAAGTCATGGCCAATACCAAGGGGATAAGGACCCGGGCCGGACAAACGGCCGCTCCGGAGCGGTCTCAGACCGGTCCGTCACCGCGTAATCCGCGCCGGTTCGTCGACTTCCTCGGCATCACCGGTTTCACGGTGAACTTCTTCCCGGATCACTTTCTCGGTGATCTCGGAAAGAAAGGTCTCCAGGGCCGAACTCAATTCCTGAAATTCCGGCCATAAGACCTGCGTGACGAAACTCTCCGGTGCCTCGACCAGAACCGTCTGCCGATGCATCCGACGGCGACGATACGGGTTCAGGCCGTAGCGTCGACACAAGGCGATAAACAACTGTCGCGACCAGATGTCGGGTATCGAGAAACGGGTCTCTTCCGGCTTTTCCGTTTCCGAACTTTGCCCGAGACGTTGGCGAATCCTCTCCGCGGCAGCACCTGCGGCGGTCTTTTCCCCGTGGGTCGCGGCGCCGGCAAACAGCGCCTCGATCTTGCGGAGCTTGTCGCGAAGGGCCTGCTCTGGCGTCATGGTCTGGCTCACGAATCGTTGCTGGCTGATCATACAACCAGGTTGGCGACATGGTCATGGTGTCCGGTGGCGCTTACCTCGAAACCGCTCGTCTCCGCCGAAGCTCTGTCAGGAAGTGCTTGCACTCTTCGGTCCGAACAGAGCGAAAAAAGAGGCGGAGATCCAGTAGAGAACGGAACTTGGGCCCCCTGCTTGCGCGGCCGAGTTCGGAGGCCCGCACCGCACCCGCACCGCGGTCAACATTGCCTCGGCAGACGGTCCGAATTACTGTTTCCTCACAGGTTGGGGTTCATCGGGCAATGTCGGTTGAACGCCAACATGTTCGGATCGCGCGGTCGCACCGGACGGCACGGCGGATACGCGAGGGGAAGTAGTCGTTTCGCAGGTCAATAATGAAGATGAAGCGTCTATCGCGGAGCTTTCTTCTGGTCGTGACGCTCGGCCTTCCCGGTGTCGCGAGCGACGTCATGTCTGCGCAAGACATTCCGATCCCCGTTCCGCGGCCACCTTACGTCGCGCCTGCTTCGGCCTCCCCGGCACCGGCATCTGTCCAGATCAACCACGGCAGGGTCTTCTTGCTGCGCGGCCTGCTCAACGTGTTTTCCTTGGGCATGGACCGGCTTTCGGACAAGCTGGAGGCCAGGGGAATTCCATCACGCGTTACCAACTACACCCATTGGGAGCAGTTCGCCGCACTGCTGGCCAGTGAATACCGCACAGACAAGTCGATCGCCCCGGTGGTGATCGTCGGACATTCCCTCGGCGGTGACGCGGCGATACACATGGGCAACTATCTCGGCCGGGCCGGCGTGCCGGTTCGTTTGGTCGTCGTCTTTGACGCGGTCAATGCCGGCCGACCGGTTGGCCCCGGCATCGCGGAAGTCGTCAACTTCTACAAGCCCGACGGCCACGGCCGGATCATCAGCAAGTCCGCGGAGTTCACCGGTAGGCTGGTCAATGTCGACCTATCCGACAAGAAGGAAATCGGCCATCTCAACATCGACAAGATGAGCGATCTCCACGACGAGGTCATCACCATGGTTCTCGGCATCTTCGACACGCCCTGAATCCCGGTGATCTTTCTTGGCGAAAGCTTCAATTGTCCCTCATGCAGGTGTTGAATTCACTTCGCAAACCGGTTTCTGAAATCAGTCAACGCGATGGTGAAATTGTCCGCGCGGTTGAACTCCTGGTCCGACATCTTCTCTGACATCGCGGCGAGCACGCCCAGAATTGAGGTGCGAACTACGCCACATTCTACCAGTGGAGCGAATTCTGAGTCCCGCTTGCGGCTAGGCTCTTGCTCAAATGTCAAATTTAGAAACTCCACTGGGATCAAACAGTTGCTTAGTGGTCCTGATTGCTCCGACATTTGCTCAAGCGGGTGCTGCAGGAGGGTAGCAAATGTCGGAGTCGGACCACCAGGTGTCTTCCAGTCAACTTTCGAGTTTCTCGGCTTGGTACAAGAACCGTCCTCATCTCACCTCTCATCGGCATGAAGCACGGCCGAAAGTGCAATCACGCCCTCGACGGCTTGAAATGAACCAGACCACGCCAATATCACCCCAGCGCCTTGACGAAAGCTCAAGCCGCTGACATCAACGACCACACCCAACGGCGCTGCCGCTCACTTGGCCGGATGCTCCGGAATCAGCACCCTGAACAGGAGGTGAAATGTTTTTGGACGCTTATGTAGGTAACTCGGGACCAAACAATAAGTTTGGCAACTATTTCAAAATGGAAGGGAAGGGCGGCAACGACACGCTCGGCAGCGATGCGTCGGTCCCCACCAAAATCTTCGGCAATGGCGGCAGTGATTTTCTTTATTACTCCGGAACCGCCGAGTCGAAGATCGACGGGGGCAGGGGTGATGACCAGCTTTTAGGTGGGGGAAAGAACGACAAGCTGATTGGCGGGAAGGGCGACGACTGGCTCTTCGGCCGATTCGGCAACGACTTGCTGAAGGGCAAGAAGGGAAACGACCACTTCAGCTTCACCACGACCCCGAACTCGGAGACCAACAAAGACGACATCGCCGATTTCAATCCGGGCAAGGATTTCCTTCATTTCAATACCGGCGTGTATCGAGCTTTCAACTACTACGGAGAGCTAAATAAGAAGAATTTTGAAAAGGGGAAGAAGGCTGACGATGAGGACGATTTCCTAGGCTACCACGCGAAGAAGGGCGTGATCTGGTATGATTTCAACGGTGACGAACCGGGTGGTAAAGAGAAGGTTGCTTGTGTCGATGAGGGACTTAAGTTGTCCTACCACAATTTCATTCTCGACGCTTGAGTTCGCAGCGGGCTGACCGTTATGAAAAGGATCATGGCGTCGTGGCTACAACACTTGCACCCATCACCTGCATGGCATTGTCCGTAGTCGATGGCGACACTGTGAAGTGCGATGGTCAAAATCTGCGCCTGATCGGTGAAAGTATCCGGTTGACGGAAAATCTTTTCCAGTGCTGGCCTCAGCAGCAACGCGGTCCGTCTCTACCATCAAGATGCGCCGCACACTCTCCTTGCAATCTGGATCCCTCAGACTGCCCGGATAATTCTCTAAGGCGATGTTTGCCCGTAGCTCTGTGACGGCGTCATAGTGAGCATCAAGCACTTCGACCAGCCGCTTTCCAAATTGAGCCATTGGCGCAAGCGTATCGGCGGCCGGTTGGAGGTCTTTCGATTGTGTCCCGTGGCGTGATGTAGCTTCCCGGCTTTGGCCGCCGATGTTTTCCGGCACGACCGAGATGATCAGCGCGCCGAGGTTCGCAGTCTGATGAGTGGATCATCGCTCAATGGCGTGATGGTTTCCAGTGTCATGTAGCGTGCTCGCTGAACGGCCCATTCGTCGTTCTGTTCGAGAAGGATCGCGCCAACCAGGCGTACGATGGCGTCATCGTTGGGAAAGATCCCGACAACGTTGGTCCGGCGCTTGATCTCGCCGTTGATCCGTTCGATTGGATTGATGCTGTGCAACTTGGCGCGATGCTCCCTGGGGAAGGTCATGTAGGCCAGCACATCATGCTCGGCCTCATCCATGATGGCGGCAAGCTTGGGAACCTTCGGCCGGATCGCCCACGACAGCGGCGCTTTGAAGAAGAGCGATCTGGCCCGGGTCAACGTCGACACCACGGTACAGCCGAAGAACGTCGCCTTTCCGACCGACGCCAGGCTGCTTGAGGTGGCGATCAGCCAGTTGGGCAAGCTAGCGAATGAACACGGCGTGCGGCTGCGCCAGTCTTATTTCCGCGACGTGGGACTGGACGCTTTCAATACTGAAGGCACGGATGAATTGTTGCTCACAAAAAATACGCAATCGAGGCGATGGGTTGGATCAGTGACGGGCGTACGGATAATAGACGTCGTGGCAATTAAGCCGGGACAGTCATTTAGTGGCGTTCAGTGTTCCAATTCAATCTTGCGCTCCCTTCCAAGTCGGCGCCGTAAGCGAAGTTGCTTTTCCCGCTTGAAACTTCAATTTCATCCATCCATCTCGGACCGAACCGATCTCAGTAGCTGGCCACGAGTTCGGCCACCAAATCGTCCAGTTCCGCCTGCGTTCGCCAAACGCCGCGGGCCATCACGCCGACCCGATCTCGCGTTGCACTGATGTTCTCCAGCGGGTTCGCGGTCAGAAGCACCAGGTCCGCGCGGTGGCCTTCGGCAATTACGCCGAAGTTGCCGGGCTGGCCCATCCGCTCGACGCTCACCGCCGCGTTGACGGTTGCGATCCTCATAGCCTCGTAGGGGCTGAGACCGGCCTCGACCAACAGCTCCAGTTCGCGGTGGATGTGCCAGGGAACCATTCCGTCAGCGACCACATCGGTGCCCGCGAGCAGCGGAACTCCTGCCGCATGAAGCGCCTTGGTCATGGCCACGTAGAAGGGCTGCGCCGTGTTGCGACGCCACTCTTGCTGGCCCTGCCAGTTGACGAGGCGTCCCTTGAGCCACCTGGCCTTGACTTCTGGCCTCACGACCGCGAATTCGGGCCGGTCGAAGTAATCCGGACCGCCCTCCAGATAAGAGTAAGCAATCTCGTCGGTCACCAGGTTGGCAACGACAAGGGCGTCGTGATCACGCACAAGAGCAACCGAGTCAGGAATGGTCGAATAGTCGAACTCCACCGGTAGGAACGCACTTGGCGAAGATTCCCCGATCGCGTGGTGCTCCATGAACTCGTCGACATGGGCGATCTCGCGCAGGCCCGCATCCAGGATCTCTTCGAGCGGCAGCGTGTCGTGAAGATGGGCGACGCTGTAGAAATCGAGGCCGTGCGCCTCACGGATCGCCGCCACATACGCCTCCTCGCTCAGGAAGTCGTAGACCTTGAGGAAATCGTAGCCGGCCGCCTCTTCGTCACGGACATATCTCACGGCTTCCGCCGGCGTGTCGGCGACTGCCGCCGTCGGATACTGGAAGCTCGTGAAGGCATTGATCGGCACGATCCCGGTCCACCAGACGGCAAGGCCGATCAGCACCAGAAGGCTCGTCCCCGGCAGAAGGTAACGCCGCGCCGACAGCGCCCTTTCGCGCCCGCGGCTCAACCGCATGGTCAGCCAGACCATCCCCCACAGGACCACGAAGACGAGCGCCGGCCCCGCGATGAGCAGCGCGTTGAACTGCCAGCGAATGGGCGGGTCCGGGATACCGACCACAGTCGGACCGGCGGTGTAGATGGTGGGGCCGAGGCGCTCGCCGCTCAAGACCTCGTCGCGCCAGGTGCGATGCTCCGGCAGACCGTTGAGATTTCTGAGCGTGGTGACCCCTTCGGCCAGCCACAGCACGATGGAATCGGCGCTCGGATTATCGCTCAGATGGGTATGCATGTCGGCGAGCCCGGGAATCAGGAACGCTCCTTCGCCCTCGATCACCACGGCATCCGCCGGGATATCGATTGCAGACGAAGGGCCCATGACCTCGATCCTCCCGTCTTCCGCAATGACGGTGTGATCGTCCATGACCCGTTCCGAGTCCATGGGAACCACATTGACGTTCACGAAGACGATTGGTTCGGAGTGGGCGGCGGCAATTGCGGCCCACGCCATGGCAAAGGCCGCAATCGTGATCGCCCATCGTTGCACCAGCCCCAACCGACCGCGATCGAGATTGTTGTGTGACATCGATCCGCCTCCGTTTCGTTTCGCCCCGTCGCCATCCCCCGGGGTTCATTTCTTCCACATTCACCATTATTTAATATCGTAACGTATCGTATCGTATTAAGAGCGACGAACGCAACGGCCGCCTCCCTCGCCGATTCGTCACCCCCTTGGAACCGGACGACATGAGCCAGAATGAACACCAAAGCGCGGAAAACCAGCGCCCGCGCGGCCGACCGCGGAACCGAACGATGCAGAGGGCGATCCTCAAGACCACCCGAGGCCTCCTGGGCACGGTCGGTTATTCCCGACTCACCATCGAGGGCATCGCGGCAAAGGCCGGCTGCGGCAAGACGACGATTTATCGCTGGTGGCCGACCAAAGGCGACCTAGTTCTGGAAGCGGTGGGGTCGGACATCGAGATTGGTGTCGTCCCCAATACCGGCAGCACCGCGGGCGACTTGCAAGTCGCTATCGAGCAACTGATGACAACCTTCTCGAAGCGGCTCGCCGGAATTGTCATTTTTGCGGCGATCGCCACGGCGGCGGACGACCCGACCATGGCGGCGGCCTTTCGCGACCGATACGTCTATCCTTGGCGTGTTTCGGCGGCTGAGGCCATCGCCAGAGGGATCGAGCGTGGTGACCTGCCGCCTGACACCGACGTCCAGTTCCTACTCGATGTGATCGTCGGAACCGTCTTTCAGCGGACGCTTGTCTTGCGTGAACCGATGACCGAGGGATTGGTAGAGCAGATTCTGGCGTTGGTGCTTCGAATCGAATGACATCGGCTTCGGATCCACTTCGGCAGCACATTCTCGTAGAGATCGAGATCACAAGTTGCCAGGGCAACCGAGACACCACGGCCATTCACCAGGTGAACCGCGTCGAGCTTGAACGCGCGGCTGAACTTCTCGTTCCATTCCAAATCTCCGTTTCCGTCGACAACACCTTGCTCGGTGTCCACGAAACCAGCAGTAGCCCTGGGGTAGCGCGGCTCATCTCAGTCACGCCCCCCACCCGTCCTTTGCGAAGCGCGCAATCCCATGCGAGGTTTATTGATTGGCGCGACACCTGGCCCGTCCTGGTGTCGCGTCCCTGTCGGCCGGCGCTGCCCGGTGAGAAACACGGTACAAGAAAAGGGGGCACACCATGGCGTATCGGGTGGGGATCGACACCGGCGGAACCTTCACCGACATCGTTCTGGTCGACGACACCAGCGGCGCGATGGAGACCGTCAAGGTCGCCTCGACCCCGGCCGACCCGGGCGCGGCGGTGCTGGAGGGCCTGCGCCGCCTCGACAAGCCGCCGGCATCGATCGCCTCGATCGTGCTGGCGACCACCACCACTACCAACGCGGTGCTGCAGCGCCAGGGCGCGCGGGTGTTCTACGTCGCCACCGAAGGCTTTGCCGACGTCCCCCACCTGCAGCGCGCCGACAAGCCGGACCCCTATGACCTGCAGTGGCAGAAGCCCGAACCGCTGGTCCGGCGCCGCGACGGCTTCGGTATAGTCGAACGCACCCGCAGCGACGGCACAATCGAGACGGCGCTCGACGAGGACGCGCTGGCCGGCCTCGGCGAGCGGATCGCCGCGTGGCTGGCCGAGGGCGAAGCCAATGGCGTCGCGACGGAGAATCACGCGGTCGCCGTCAATCTCCTTTTCTCCTACGCCAACCCGGCCCACGAACGGGCGATCGCCGCGTATCTGGCGACGCGCTTTCCTGGCCTTTCCGTCTCGCTGTCAAGCGAGGTGTCGCCGCTGTGGCGCGAATATGAGCGCGCCAGCACCACTATCCTCGACGCCTATACCCGGCCGCTTCTGAAGCGCTTTGTCGACCGGCTCGACGGCGCCCTGCACGCCGACGGCCATACCGCGCCGCTGGCGGTGATGAAATCGAACGGCGGCCAGATGCTCGCCGGAGCGGCAGGCAACCGGCCGATCCAGCTGCTGCTCTCCGGTCTCGCCGGCGGCGTCATCGCCGGCCGCGCCTTTGGCGACGTCACCGGCCGTCGCGACGTCATCACCTTCGACATGGGCGGCACCTCGACCGATGTGGCGGTGGTCGCCGACGGGGCGCTGACCTACACCACCGAATACCAGCTCGAATTCGGCATGCCGGTGTCGATCCCCAGCCTCGACGTGGTGACCATCGGCGCCGGCGGCGGCTCAATCGCCTGGATCGACAAGGGCGGTCTACTCAAGGTCGGCCCCCAATCGGCCGGCGCCGATCCCGGCCCGGTCTGCTATGGCCGCGGCGGCACCTATCCCACCGTCACCGACGCCAATCTGGTGCTCGGCCGGCTCGGCGCCGGGTCGCTGCTCGGCGGCGGCATGGCGCTGGACGCGGACGCCGCCCGCGGCGCCCTGTCCGCCCTTGGCAAGCGGCTCGGTCTCGACGCCGAGGACGCCGCCCGCTCGGTGATCGCCATTGCCAACGAGAACATGGCCAACGCGATCCGGGTGCTTACCATCGAGCGCGGCCTCGACCCGCGCGGTTTTGCGCTGGTGGCCTTCGGCGGCGCGGGCCCGCTGCATGCCGCGGAGGTCGCCCGTATCCTCGGCATTCCGGAGATCATCGTGCCGCCGAGCCCCGGCCTCACCTCGGCGCTGGGCACCCTGCTCGCCGCCCCTCGGGTCGACACCCAGCGCACTTTTGTCCGGCGCAGCGACACCCTCGATGCCAACGAATTGAACGCGGTGCTCGCCGAGCTCCAGGCCAGCGCCCGGGCCGATCTCGAAGCGGAGGGCCATGGCGACGAACCGCAGATCCGAGCCTCGGTCTCCATGCGCTATTCCGGCCAGAGCCACGAGCAGGAGGTGCCGCTGGCTGAACCGGTGGTGCGCCAGGGCGCTCTCGCCGACCTGTTCGAGGCGTTCCATCACCAGCACGAGCAATCCTACGGCTACCGCATCGACGGCGAGACCATCGAGATCACCGCCTGCGCGGTGTCGGCAATGGGCAGCGGCCTCGATCTCCTGAAAGCGGACGAGACCGGCGACAAGGACCCGCCCGCGCCGGTCGCCCACCGGAGGGCGGACCCCGGCGACGGCGAAACCGCCGACTGCGCGGTGCATGCCCGCGGCGAACTCGGGCCTGGTATTGCCGTGCATGGGCCGGCGATCGTCGACGGCTATGACTCCACCATCCTCATTCCCCCCGGCCAGGTGGCCGAGGTCCACGGCAGCGGCGCCGTGCTGATGCGCGGTGAACATGCGACGCCGCTCACTCGCAACGCCACCGAACCGGTGACGCTTTCCATCGTCAACAACGCCCTGGTCAACATCTGCCGCGAGATGGGCACGGCGATGGTGCGCACCGCCTACTCGCCGATCTTCAACGAGTCGCGCGACTTCTCCTGCGCCATCTTCGACCGCACCGGCCAGATGCTCGCCCAGGGCGAATACTGTCCGGCCCAACTCGGCGCCATCGTCCATACGGTCGAGTGCCTGCTGGAGGAGATCGGTCATGACAGTCTCGCCCCCGGCGACGTTGTGATCCACAACGATCCCTATCGCGGCGGCTGCCACATGCCCGAGCATCTGATGCTGAAGCCGATCTTTCACGACGGCGAACGAGTGGGCTATGCCGCCATCATCGCCCATTTCGCCGAGATCGGCGGCATGGTGGTCGGCTCCTTTGCCGCGACTGCCACCGAGGTGTTCCAGGAAGGGCTGCGGCTGCCGCCGGTGCGCATCATGCGCGGCGGCGAGCGGGTGCAGGAGGTGTGGGACATCATGATGGCCAACCACCGCACCCCGCGCCACACCTGGGGCGATCTTCACGCCATGCTCGGTGCGCTCAAGGTGGCGGAGGAACGCACTCAGCACCTTTGCGAGTCGATGGGCGCCGGCTTCGTGGCGGAAGCCTCCGCGGCGCTGCTCGACCATGCCGAACGATGGATGCGGGCCGAGATCGCCACCATCCCCGACGGCACTTATGAGTTTTCAGACAGCCTCGAGGACGACGGCGTCGAGAACCGGCCGATCCGCATGCATGTCAAGGTCACCGTGGCCGGCGACCGCTTCATCGCTGACTTTTCCGGCTCCGACGATCAGGCCAAGGGTCCGATCAACGCCACCATCGGCGTCACCATGTCGGCGACCTTCAACGCCCTCTACCAGCTCGCCGACAAGGCGATCCCCAAGAACGCCGGCTGCTACCGGCCGGTCGAGATCATCACTCGGCCGGGCTCGGTGCTGAACGTCCAGTACCCGGCGCCGTCGGTCGGCGGCAACACCGAGAGCCAGCCGCGCATCGTGTTCCTGGTGTTGGGCGCCCTCTCCGCCGTGATCCCGGAGCGGGTCAGCGCCTGCGAGGGCTGCACCGCTTGCAACTTTCTGATCGGCGGCACCGATCCGCGCAGCGGCGCCTATTACGCCCACTACCATTTCGAGGCGAGCGGCTGGGGCGGCCGCGCCACCAAGGACGGCAACGACTGCCAGAACCACATCATCGGCAATTGCCGCATCACCCCGGTCGAGGTGTTCGAGACGCGGTTTCCGGTGCTGGTCGAGTCCTACACGCTCAGGACCGACTCAGGCGGCGCCGGCACCTGGCGCGGCGGCCTCGGCAGCCGCCGGGTGATGCGGGTCGAGGCACCGGAGATGCGAGCCAGCATGGTGATGGACCACGCCAAGGCAGGTCCCTGGCCGCTCAATGGCGGCGCACGTGGCGCCCCGGCTCGGGTGACGGTGCGCCGGGCCGACGACACCGCGTTCCGGTCGTTCAGCGAGGTGTTCGGCACCACCAGCGCCTCGAAATTCGCCGACGTGCGGCTCAAATCCGGCGATACGGTCTGCATCGAAAGCTGCGGCGGCTC
>JAAEOR010000753.1 GCA_024222895.1 Hyphomicrobiales bacterium
AAAAGTGCAAACCACTTTTCCTGACAACGCTCCTAGCGCTCCGCCATCGCCAGCCGTGCCGCGAAGCCGGCAAAGGCGGCGGCGAAGGTGCGCTGGATCCATTTTGTCGCGCGGCTCGAGGACAGCACCCGATTGCGGATACTGCCGGCAACGGCACCGTAGCCGACGAACACCACGAATGTCAGGACCATGAACACCGCGCTCAGCACCGCGAAACGCAGGAGCGAGTCGGCTGCCGATGCAGGGATGAATTGCGGCAGGAAGGCCATGAAGAAGAGGGCAAGCTTGGGGTTGAGGATGTTGATCGCGGCGCCGCGGACCGCAATCGCCCGCCATGACCTTGAGCGCCCTTCGGACTTCGGCCCCGTCTCGCCGTTGCCGTCGTTCAGCGACAACGGCCCGCTGCCGCGCCACATCTCCCAGGCCAGGTAGAGCAGATAAGCGATACCGAGAACCTTGACGACCTGAAAGGCGACGGCGCTGGCGTGCAGAACCGCCGCAAGCCCGAGAATGCTGGCCAGCAAATGGGGGAGGATGCCGAGCGTGCAGCCGGCGGCGGCGGCGATGCTGGCACGGGCTCCGTGAAGGACACCGATAGAAAGGGTGTAGATAACCCCGGTTCCCGGTGCGAGTACGACAATGAGAGCGGTTGCCAGATACTCGAGGCTGAGGATGGTGTTGTTTTCCATCGGATCCGGAAATCCCCCTGTTGGAACGCTGGCTCCAGCCGATTGTGACCCGTGCCCTCGAATGAAACGAGTATATCCTCAATGCGGGTGCCGGCACCGATATTGTCAACCAGCATTGGCCTCACAGAGGTCAGGATTGCGCAATTGGGCTGTGATCAACACCACTGCAACCCTTCCAATTCGCGGATAACGTCGACCGACAATGCGGCACTAGACGGTTTGCCGCCGGGCCGGGACAGGGACTTGCCTCATTACACGTAAACTTAATATCCAACGGCGAGTATGATTGCCGCGAATCGGGACTGGGGGATTGGACAACATGGCGAGTATGCTGAATCGTGTATTATTGGTGGTGCTCGCCGTCGGCGTGTATGGCGCTGCCGGCGCCTGGTTGTCGTCGGTCGTGCCGGCAGGGGCAAAAGCCGAATCCGTTGCCGTCGAAGCCGAGGCACGGCAGGCGATCAACATATTTTTCGGCGCCGTAATGAACAATGACGAGGACGCCATCGCCGGCATCGTCGCCCCGGAGTTCCAGATCCAGCGAGCCAACGGCACGCGCTACGATGCGGCTACCTATCCGATGAGCGAACTGCCGATCATCGCCGAAATGCCGGAGCTGGAAGACGTTGTCGTAACGACCGAGGGCGATCTGATGGTTGCCACCTACAACATTAATGTGAATGAAACCATCGACGGCAAGGTGATCGAGGCGTTTGCACCCCGCATGACCGTTTTTCGCAAGGACGATGACAAATGGTTGGTCGTCGCCCACGCAAACTTTGGCTCATCTCAGTAGGCGTCGTTTGCGGCTGGCCTGATCATTCCGGTAAACGTGCATTCGCATATTGGAGACAATCCCTCCGGCCGGATGGGACGGCTGCTCGATGCCATGATGCAACGCTTTCTCGCCAATGCCCTGGAGGTTGAGGCGGAGCAGGCCTTGAAGTGATGGAGCTCCAGCGCGAGCCGGCGATAACAAAGGACCGATGCGACGGTCCTGTTGCCGCGCCGTGATCGTTGCGCGTCGGCATCCGCGATGCAGGCGAATTGACTGCACCTTCTATCTCGATGCGCGGATCTATCAGACGGAGGCGTTCCGCGCCTTCGTGGTTTGCCTGACCGACTTCATCGAGGCGGCCGCGCGGAACCCGGACGATAGCCTGGCAAGCGTGATCCACAGGAACGACGTTGCGGCGCGCCTGCGCCGACCCTGGGCTGCCGCCCCGGCTCCAAATGCGCGCTAGGTTCCCTATATACCGGTCGCCGGTGCCTTCGGGGTGGTCGACAGAGCTCAAAAGCTGTATCGATCCGGCGATTTCCTTAGAGCACGACCCGTTTGTTCCGGATTGGATCGCCGCTCTTCGGCTTTGATTCTTCGCTCTTTCCGGGCGAAAAAGCGCACACAGTTT
>JAAEOR010000754.1 GCA_024222895.1 Hyphomicrobiales bacterium
GACCGGGGTGGTCGAAGTCTCGGACCTCGAGGTCCGCTTTGACATCATCGGCGGCATTCTCCGCCGGCCGGTGCAGCAGGTCCACGCCGTCGAAGGCATCTCATTCGCCGTGCCCCGCGGTGAGACCCTGGCGCTGGTCGGCGAATCGGGATGCGGCAAGTCGACCACCGGCAAGGCACTGCTCAATCTCGTCCGCTGGGATGGCGCCGTCACCATCGACGGCACGCCGACGGCCGGCCTCGGCCGGGCCGGGATGAAACCGGTGCTGCGCTCGATCCAGATGATTTTCCAGGATCCCTACGCCTCGCTCGACCCGCGCATGACGGTGGGCGCCCTGGTCGGCGAGCCGCTACAGATCCACGGTCTTGCCTCGGGCAGCGAACTCGCCGATCGCGTCGCCTGGCTGTTCAAGCGCGTCGACCTGTCGCCGGACCAGATGCACCGCCATCCGCACGAATTCTCCGGCGGGCAGCGCCAGCGCATCTGTATCGCCCGCGCCTTGTCGCTGTCGCCGAAAATCATTGTCGCCGACGAGAGCGTTTCGGCCCTTGATGTCTCGGTGCAGGCCCATGTGCTGAACCTGCTGGGAGAACTCCAGGCGGAGCTTGGCCTGTCCTATCTGTTCATTTCCCACGACATGGCGGTGGTCGAACAGATCAGTCATCGCGTCGCGGTGATGTATCTCGGTCAGATCGTCGAGATGGGCACCCGCGCCCAGGTCTTCGAGGACCCGCGCCATGCCTATACAAGGCGGCTGCTGGACGCCGTGCTCGTTCCCGACCCCGCCCGTCGTCGCGGATCGTTTCCGATCGTCGACAGCGAGGTGCCGAGCCCCATCCATCCCGTCGGTCAGCCGCCGGCCCGGGTCACCTTGGCCGACGTCGGCGATGGTCACATGGTGGCCGCGGACTAAACAGATCTATAACGAGAGACATGAGTGCATCGATAGCCTCGGCAAGTCGGTGACAAACAGATGGAGGGATCGTGTCCCGCGAGGTGTTGTGGCTGAGCGGTAGCAAAGCAGCTCGGGAGTACGCTTTCGACCCTGATCATCCCGGTCTTGCCGGAAACAACTGCGGCCAAAGCCGGGAGCTGCACCACGCCAAGGGACACGATCCTCTGACGCGCCACCACGGGCCGGGATTTTGTTGGCGATGCCGCGGGCAGGTCCTCGTTTTCAAGCCGAATCTGTTGACATCTTCTGTTTCCGACCGAGGTGGCGGGGAGGACACCCCGGATCTTCGGGGCATCAGGGATCTACGCAGGTGTGCAAACAACATGCGCCGGGGAGGCAGAAGGCAGAGCCGGGATTGGGGCCGCGCAGTATCGTGCAATTGGGTTTTGCAACGACGCTGGTTGCCATCGTGCTCCTGTTCGCGGTCATGCAGCCGGGTTTGGGCTCCCGGGCCGTGCTTGCCCCGCTCTTCGTCATGGGGCTCGGCATCGGATTGTTGGCCGGCCAGATCGCCAACGTGATCCAGTCTTCCGTCGGGCTCGAGCATTCCGGCCAGGCCGGCGGCCTGCAATACACGTCGCAATATTTCGGTTCGTCGCTCGGCACCGCTCTCATCGGCGCTGTCATGCTGGGCACGCTGGCGAGTGCGGCACTCGACGGATTCCAGTCGAACCCGGCCTTCCGCGACTCCGTGCGTGAAGCCGCCACGGTCGAGGTGGCGCACGGCGTATCCTTCGTCTCGGATCAGGCACTGAAAGAGTATCTCGACGGAATCCAGCTAGCCGAGGCCGAGCGCCGTGCGGTTCTGGACATCAATGTCGATGCCCGTCTGCGCGCGCTGAGGTCCGGCATGGTCACGGTCGCTTTCCTTGCCCTCATCGCGCTGCTTTGCACCGGCCTGCTTCCCAAGGGCCTGCCGCGAGCCGGCGCCCCACCGGAAGAGAAGGCGAGTTGAAAGTAGCGAGAGCGCCTTCCAGGCCGGCTGGTCGCTAACGGTGCCGGCGGCGTCTTGAGGGATCGGGCGATCGTCGTGAGCTAATGGAGCGCCGCCGAGTCCCGCTAGCTGCTTGCGGCCCTTGCCTGGCCCTGCGCTGTTACCGATGTCCACCGATCCTCCGGCAAGGAGATCCGTGAAATCATGGAGAGTTGGGCGCCGACGCCTACGAACGCTCCGATCACCCAAACGAGCCAGAGGATCCAGCTGCCACCGATGATCTGCCACAACGCGCCGGTGCCGATCGCGCTCATCTCGACCTGGCCCAGCAGCACGAGGACGCCGCCGATGGCGATCGCTGATCCGGCGAAAGCAGTGCCAACTATGACAAAGAAGATCGGGAAGTAAGTGACGAAGGCGATGATGAAGAACACGATTCCGAGCGCCAGCGCCAGCAGGAACAGAAGCCAGTCCGGTCCGATCCCGATCCAGCCGAGGATCGATGCGCCGAGCACGAACCCGAAGAAGCCTGCCGCGAGCAGCACGCCCGCGTACCAGTAGAAATAGGAGAGGATGGCGCAAAGGACGCCCAGGGCGAGGCCAACGACGATTCCGAAGGTACTCGCCAGAAATCCGTCGCCGAGCAAGGCCGCAATTGCCGCCGCTCCACCGAGGAAACCAACCATGAACCCGGAAATCGGGAGCATCACGAAATAAACCGACAAACCTGCGACGGCCAAAGCGACGCCAAGAACGGTCGCGAGGATTCCCATCAGAATGGTCATTGCTAGCCCCGGTGCCATTGTGGTCCATCGCCGCGACCACAATGTACTGTACCAAGAGGAGGTGAGTGCCGCAACGCGCCCGATTGGGCGTCAGACGCATCAAGGTGGGCCGAATGATGTCGGCCTGAAGGAACCGGCGCTGTTTTTCGCTCCTGGATTGTCCCGTTCGGTTTAATGTCAGATGATGCGGCACGATCGGGCGGCTGGGGCCGGCGGGTTCGGAAGGCGCACCGGGATCAACTAAGGAGGACACGATGAACAAACGCCCAACTGATGGAGCCTCCGAATTTTGACAATCGAGCACGTGCCTGGCCGCAAGCGGGACTCAAGAGTCAAATTAGCTTCACTGGGACGCGCACTGGCGATTGTCGGGTTGGTTTCGGGACTGGCGGGTTACGCCGGCACCGAGGCCGCCGCCGCACCCAACGCCGCCATCGTCGTCGATGCCAGGTCCGGCAAGGTGCTATATTCGGACCAGCCGGACGCCACACGTTATCCTGCCTCGCTCACCAAGATGATGACGCTGTACATGTTGTTCGAAATGATCGGTAGCCGCCGGGCGAATTCCAGGACCGCGATCGGCATATCGCCGCATTGTGCCGGACAGCCGCCTACCAGGCTCGGCTTGAAGCCGGGTCAAACGATCAGGGCCCGCGACGCCATCCTTGCCCTCGTCACCAAGTCGGCCAACGACGTCGCCTGCGCGGTCGGTGAGCACATCAGTGGAACCGAGAGCGCCTTTGCCGACAAGATGACAGCGCGAGCGCGACGGCTCGGAATGACGAAGACCGTCTTTCGAAACGCGTCGGGCCTGCCCGACCCGGCCCAGGTGACAACGGCGCGCGACATGGCCATTCTCGGGCAGGCACTGCAGGACGATTTCCCTCGCAGCTTCAAGTATTTCGCGACCAAATCGTTCAAGTGGCAAGGCAGGACCTATACCAACCACAATAAGCTGCTTGGCCGGGTCGACGGGGTCAACGGCATCAAGACCGGCTACACCAGGGCGTCGGGCTTCAACCTGGTTTGCTCGGCCAAGCGTGGCAATCAGGAGATTATCGCCGTCGTCCTTGGCGGCGATACCGGCA
>JAAEOR010000755.1 GCA_024222895.1 Hyphomicrobiales bacterium
AACCGTCTCGGCAAGGAGGACGGCCTGCTCCAGGCGGCTAACCGACACAACCTGAACCCGCGCCAGGTTGAGCTATGGCAAACGACGGAGGCCGAGTGCCGGGTCAAGACGCTGCCGCCGAACATTGCCGGCGGCATCTAGCCCGCTTCTCTCACTCTCCATGCGGTCTGCAACCCAGCCGGCTCGCTATGGGCGCTGGGCGCCCGTGGCTGTCACATACACCGAATACACTTCGTTCGTGCATGTCACGAACAACCGATTCCGCTTGGGTCCTCCAAACACGAGGTTTGACACAAACTGGGGAAAGTTGATGCGGCCAAGGAGGTCGCCCCCAGGCGCGTAAACATCGATCCCGGCCCCGGCGCTGGTCCAAACATTGCCGTCGGTATCGACCCGGAAGCCGTCGGGAAAGCCCTGGTTGAGAACGAAGCGGGCCTCGCCGCCGGAAAGCGTGTTCTCTTCCGAAACGGAGAAGGCGCGGATGTGACGAGGCTTCTCCGGTTCGTGGGCGCTGGCCGAATCGGCGACGTAGAGCATCGATTCATCCGGTGAGAAGGCGAGCCCATTCGGCTTGTCGAAATCGTCGGCAACAACCGCAAGGGCGCCGGTGGCGGGATCGAACCGGAAGACATGGCACGCTGCCTGCTCCATCTCCGCCTTGTGGCCTTCATAATCACTCATGATGCCGTAGTTCGGATCGGTGAACCAGATCGTCCCGTCGGACTTCACCACCACATCATTGGGTGAGTTGAGGGGCTTGCCGTCGTAGCTATCGGCGATCACCGTGATCGAACCGTCCGGCTCGGTACGAGTCACCCGGCGAGCGCCATGCTCACAACTTACCAGCCGACCCTCGCGATCCCGGGTATTGCCGTTGGCAAAGTCGGAATTCGAGCGGAAGACGCTGACGCTCCCTTCGATACCGTCCGGCACCCAGCGCAGCATGCGGTTGTTGGGGATGTCGCTCCAAACGAGGTAGTTGCCGTCGGCGAACCAAACCGGCCCTTCCGCCCACCGGCAGCCTGCAAACAGCAGCTCCTTCTGGCAGGTCCCGTTGATCAGCCAGGTGAACCGCTTGTCGTGATGATCTGCGTCAGCTGCGACGAGTGCCATGATATTTTCCCTTTTTCTTTCGCGCGTCAGCGCAGTGTCTTGTGGCCGCCAGCGGCCGTGATAACGCCGACTATGATCAGGCCGGTCAGCATCAGGCGTATACCGGCACCAAGCCCATAGGTGTTGAGCATGGCCTCAACCAGGAACAGGAACAAGGCCGCACCCCACAGGCCGGGCACATTGGCGAAGCCGCCGGCCACCGACGTGCCGCCGATCACCACAACGGCAATCGAATTGAGAAGGTAGGCCTGCCCCATATTCAGGGCCGCACCGCCGGAAAACGCAGAAAAGACAAACCCGTTGAGGGCCGCCAGAATCGCACAGTAGACATAAGTGACGAAGCGCACCCGATCGACATTGATGCCCGCCAGCGCAGCGGCGCGCATGTTCTGACCGATCGCGGTGACCGAGCGGCCGTAGATTGTCCGATGCAGGACAATGTGGACGCCGATCGACAGGACGATGATGCAAACTGCCAGGATCGGGAGGCCGAGCACCGTCATGGTCGAAAACTCGGCAAGCAAGGTTGGCGGCTTGACCCGGAGGCCACGGTTGTACCAGATCGCGGCGGACTGGAAGAGGAAGCTCGACGAAAGGGTGGCGATGATCGGCGGAATTCGTAGCAAACGAATCAGGCCGTAGTTGAAGACACCAACGCCGACACCGACCGCCAGGGCCAACAGGAGACCCACAATGATCAGCGAATCCTGCCATACGAGATCCATGGCTCGATTCCGTGGCGCCGACGCCACGGACTAATATTACGCTAAGTTCCGGACTAATATTAGTCCACCCGGATCGCCGGGCCGCCACGGAACGACCGAAGATACCGTCAGGAGAGACATGAAAGCGATTGTGTGCACCGAGCCCGGCCATCTGGAACCGATCGAGCGACCGGAGCCGGCGCCGATCTCCGGGTTTGTGCCGGTCGACATCAAGGCGATCGGCATCTGCGGCACCGATTTCCATATCTACAAGGGGCTCCATCCGTTCCTCCAATATCCACGAATCATGGGGCATGAACTCTCAGGCGTCGTCGCCGGTGAGGCGCAGAGCCGATCCCTGCGGCCGGGCGCACCGGTGGTCATCAATCCCTATTTCGCGTGCGGAAAATGCAACGCCTGCAGGAAGGGCAAAACGAATTGCTGTGCAAATCTCGAAGTGCTCGGTGTGCACATCGATGGCGGCATGTGCGAGCGTGTGCTCGTGCCGGAGCAGAACCTCTATCCGGCTGGCAACCTCAGCCTTCGTGACGCAGCGATGATCGAGTTCCTGGCGATCGGCGCTCATGCGGTGCGCCGCTCCGAACTTCAATCCGGCGACCGGGTGCTTGTCGTCGGCGCTGGACCGATCGGGGTCGGCACCGCCCTCTTTGCCCGCCTCGCCGGCGGTGCTGTAGCCATCATGGACGTGTCCACCGACCGGCTGGCCATGGCCTCCGACCAGTTGGGTCTGAGTCAGACAATCGAGGCTGGCGACAACGCCCTGATGGACATTGACCGGGTAACCGACGGGGAAAGCTTTGACGTCGTTTTCGACGCCACGGGCAACGCCCGGTCGATGGAAGCCTCGTTCGAATATGTCGGCGGTGGTGGCACGATCGTCATGGTTGGCGTGTTGAAGACCACGATCACTTTTGACGACGCCGAATTTCACCGCCGCGAGTTGACGATTCGAGCCACCCGCAACGCTACGAAAGAGGACTTCGAGACAGTGATGGCCGCGGTCGCCGCCGGACACATTCCGATGGACGCCATCAACACCGACACGGCGCCGCTCGCCGAGTTGCCGGAAGCGATGCCGGCATGGCTCGCCGGCGATACGCGGCCCTTGAAAGCAATCGTCACGCCATGGTGAGGTCCCGTCAGCCCGCTCATCTCCGGCTCGAGCGCAGGACAGGGCAGGAGAAGCGTGAAAATCGTGTCGGGGATATGAGGGCTTCGCACACCCTGTCTGGCGCTTCAGCCGGCACCGAGGGTCGCAGACCGCATGGAGTCTGAGAGAAGCAGGCTGGCGCTCAACCGGAATAGTAGGCGGTCATTCGCGCCGCGAGCTGCCGGCGGTCGCCGGCGCCCCCGGACCAACGTTGCGAACCACGGTCGTGAGCAGCGAGCTCCGCATGACGCTGCTCCACCATTTCTGCGAAGCGCTCGGCCAGCTTAGGCTCGGCGGCAAGCAATGGCGCAAGGGCGGCTTTGTCGATTTCAAGAGCAGTCACCTTGCGCTTGGCCGTGACCGTGGCGCTCCGTCGTTCCCCTGTGATCACCGCCATTTCGCCGACCACTTCGCCGGGCTCCAGCGTTGCAACGGCTTCGTCGCCGCCGGGTGCGTGCACCGACACGGTGACGGTGCCGCTGACCAGCACGTACATCACCGTGCCGAGATCGCGCTGCCGCAGGAGCACCTGGCCGCGCTTGAAACGGACGGGACGTGTCGCCGAGGCGAGCTGATCGAGCTCCTCGGCACTGAGGATCGTGTTGAAGAAAGCCGTCGCGTTGAGAACGCCTCTGACGTCCATGGCCGAACACCCCCTGACGCCATACTGTCCGCCGACGCGGCAACGTCGTCAAGCCGGGTCTGGTTTCTGCCCAAAACCCGATGCGCCCGTCACCGCCTTCGAGGCCTTTCGGCTTCTACCGGCGGCACATCATGCCCGGAGAGCACGCGTTCGGTCAGGTGCGCAGAACGCCGCCGGTCGCCTTCTCGACCGCGGCGACGATCTTGCCCGCGGCGGCTTCAATATCCTCGTCGGTCAGCGTCTTCTCGACCGGCTGAAGGGTCACCTCGATTGCCAGCGACTTCTTGTCGTCTCCGAGCGCCGGGTTCTCGAACAGATCGAAGACGTTAACGCCGGAAATCAGCTTGCGATCGGCACCCTCGGCGGCGCGAACCACCTTGGCGGCGTCGACACTGCGGTCGAGTACGAAGGCGAAGTCTCGACGGACCGGCTGGAGATCGGCGAGCGACAGGGGTGGCCTCGTCTTGGTCGGCCGCACCTTCGGGTCCGGGATCGCGTCGAGGATGATCTCGAAACCGGTAAGCGCTCCCTCGACATCGAGTTCCTGCAAGACCTTGGGGTGGAGTTCGCCGAAAGCGCCAATCACCGTTTTCGGCCCCTGACGAATGATGCCGGAACGACCTGGATGGAACCAGGCCGGCGCTTCGGCAACGATCTGGACCTTGCCAGGCGCCAAACCAAGCGCATCGAGCAGGGCGAGAGCGTCGGTCTTGGCGTCGAAAACGGTGACCGGTTTTGCCGGCGCCGACCAGTTGCGGCCGGCGCCGTTCAGACCGGCCGTGCCGCGACGAAGGCCGGCGGCCGCCGTGCGTTGGTCCCGCGGCTGGTCGCCGGCGTAGATCTGGCCCACTTCGAACAGAGCCAGATCGTCGAAGCCGCGATCGGCATTGCGCTGCGCCGCGGCGAGCAATCCCGGCAGCAAGCTCGGCCGCATGTCGGACATGTCGGTCGCGATGGGATTGGCAAGAATGAGCTCCGGCTGGCCGCC
>JAAEOR010000756.1 GCA_024222895.1 Hyphomicrobiales bacterium
CGTCTCTCGATTGGTTCATCTACGCCTTCGTTCGCAAAGAAGCCGTGATCACGTCGCAGATCGAAGGCACCCAGGCGACTTTGATCGATCTCCTGACGTTTGAGGCTGAAGATGAAGCCACACCGGACGCCGACGTCGAGGAGATCTGCAACTACATCGACGCTTTACGTTACGCCCGGTCAGAGATGGGAGACGCTGCCGGACTGCCGCTATCCATGAGGTTGCTCAACCAGGCGCATCGGCGGCTCATGCACGGCGCGCGAGGCGCGGGCAAGCAGCCCGGAGTGGTGCGGCGGAGCCAGAACTGGATCGGCGGCAGTCGACCGGGTAATGCCGTCTATGTCCCACCCCCGGTTCAAGCGCTCCCGGATTTGTTCGGTGATCTCGAGAGGTATCTTCACGCACCCGACCCCCTGCCGCCGCTGATCCGGATCGGCTTGGCGCATGTGCAATTCGAGAGCATCCACCCCTATCTTGACGGCAACGGACGCATCGGTCGCCTGCTCATTGCGCTACTCCTCGAGCATTGGGAATTGCTGAAGGCGCCACTGCTCTACATCAGCCTCTTCTTCAAGCGCCATCGGGAGGAGTATTTTCGGAGGCTCACCGGCGTGCGCTCCGATGGCGACTGGGAGGGCTGGATCGACTTCTTCCTGGATGGCGTCGCAACGATCGCCGACGAAGCCGTCGCTTCGGCACGGGAGCTGTCCACCGTCGTCACGTCGGACCGGGCTCGCGTCCTCGCTCAGAACACCACCTCGGTATCGGCGGCGCGGCTTTTCGAGCTCCTGCCCAACCACCCCATCATTACCGTAGCGGCGGCAATGAAGCTCATCGAGACGAGCAAGCCCACGGCCGCGCGCGCGATCGAAACGCTCATCGACGCGGGGGTCCTTATCGAGACGACAGGCAAAAAGCGCGACCGCAACTTTGCCTATCAAGCCTACATCGACCAGCTGCGGATCGGTACGGAATTGGAGCGCCCCTGAGCACGACTTGCGATTTCTTGCCGGATGGACCGCCCCGGGTTTTCCGGAGGCCATTCATTGTGAGTCACGCCGCCATTGCGACGTCGGTTGATTGCGCATTGTAGCGCGCCTCGGCTTCGGCCGGGGGAATGTTGCCGATCGCTTCGAGCAACCGTGTCTTGTTGAACCAGTCGACCCATTCGAGTGTGGCGAACTCGATGGCATCGAAGCCGCGCCACGGAGCGCGACGGTGAATGACCTCGGCCTTGTAGAGCCCGATGATGGTCTCGGCCAGGGCATTGTCATAGGAATCGCCAACGCTGCCCACGGACGGTTCGATACCAGCCTCGGCGAGACGCTCGGTATATTTGATCGATACATACTGCACACCGCGATCGGAATGGTGGATCAGCCCGTCGGCTTCCACCGGCCGGCGAGCATGCAGCGCCTGTTCCAGGGCGTCGAGAACGAAGGCGGCATGGGCCGAGCGGCTGACCCGCCAGCCGACAATGCGCCTGGCAAAGGCGTCGATGACGAAGGCCACGTAAACGAACCCCGTCCAGCTCGCGACATACGTGAAATCCGAGACCCACAGGACGTTCGGCCGCGGCACCCGGAAGTTCCGGTTGACCTTGTCTTGCGGGCAAGGCGCCGAGTGATCGGCAACAGTGGTTCTGACTTTCTTGCCGCGAACCACGCCCTCCAGGCCAATGTCCCGCATCAGTCTCTCCACTGTGCAACGGGCCACGTCGAAGCCCTACCGCCGAAGCTGGCGCCAGACCTTGCGGGCGCCGTAAACGGAGAAGCTCTCCTCGTACACCGCCGAACCTCAGGCATGAGGACAAGGTCGCGCTTCTCCCGGGCCGGGGCCAGATCAGGGTTGTTCTGTCGCGCCGCATGGGCACGGTACGTCGACGGGGCAATCGGCAGCACGCGGCAGATCGGCTCGATCCCGTAGATGTCGCGATGGTTATCGATGAACGCCTTCATCGCTTGAATTGGCGGTCGAACTCCGCCTGGGCAAAATAGGCTGACGCCTTGCGCAGGATCTCGTTCGCCTGCCGAAGCTCCCGGTTCTCCCGCTCCAGATCCCGAATGCGCGCCTGATCCGCACTGGTCGGACCCGGCTTCAGGCCTTCATCGCGCTCCGCCTGGCGAACCCACCGGCGCAGCGTTTCCGCCGTGCAACCGATCTTGCCTGATATCGAGCTGATCGCTGCCCATTGCGAGCCGTAATCGCCCGCATGCTCAACCACCATCCGCACGGTCCGCGCACGCACTTCAGGCGAATACCGTTCTCCGGTCCTCTGTCTTTCCATTGCTCCATCCTCTCAAAGTCTGGAGCCTCCGACAAACCCGGGGCGGTTCAGGATCAATCAACAACGAAGAGGAGTTTGGCCCGACCGAGCAAACAACGCGGATTGGTGGACAACCGACTGCCGGTTTGCGGGCCCTTGGGGCGAATCGCAATCCACCTCACTCCCCACTTGATGGTGCCGGGCGGCTTGGATGTCACATCGTAAACATCCCGGTTAACGCCTTTGACTTGATGATTTGGGTGGCCACCCGACCAAGAAACGCCATGTTGAAATGATGGAAGACCGCCGTCATCCTATCCGTCGCGGTCAGCGGCCGCAGCGCCGGCATTTCAGAACACCCACAAATCGGTCGCAGCCACCGGCGATGATCGATTGCCGTGCTCAAACGGGCGATGCAATCGCCCACTTCAAGCTTGATTCGAACAGCGTTGCGGGAATTACTATGTTACTCGCGTTCGACC
>JAAEOR010000757.1 GCA_024222895.1 Hyphomicrobiales bacterium
CTTTGTCCACATCATGGATCAGCATCTGCAACCCAGATTGTCTGCTGCAAGCTTCGTGGAAGCAGCAACCGTTGTCGACAGCCGTCGAGACCCGTTGATCAGTCGGAGGCTTGACGAGTTCATCGCGACGGCCGGCATGATCATCGAACCGGTGACAGAGCGACAGGCCCGGATCGCGCGGGAGGCGTATCGTGATTTCGGCAAAGGCAGCGGTCATCCGGCGAGGCTGAATTTCGGTGACTGCTTCGCTTATGCCCTTGCCAAGGGCCGAAACGAGCCGCTGCTCTTCAAGGGCACCGACTTCTCCGAGACCGACGTGCGGCGAGTCGAAGACTGACGGCTCGACGTCAGCGCTTGTGTCGAGAGGCCCATCTCACGTGAGCGCCAACAGCAACGCAATACGCCGGCCGTGAGTTGATTTCGCAAACGGTCTGCTGTGGTTAACGGTTGTTAACCATTCTTGCCCCATAAAGAGCCTTCGGTCCGCCACGAATCGGCGGGGAGGACGGAATGGCTCATGTAGCGGTCTTGATGGGTGGGTGGTCAGCGGAGCGTCCGGTTTCGCTTTCGTCGGGCAACGCCTGCGCCGACGCGCTCGAGGCCGGCGGATTTCGTGTCACACGCGTCGATGTTGGTCGCGACATCGCCGAAACGTTGTCGGCGCTCCGGCCGGATGTTGCCTTCAACGCGCTGCACGGACCGTTCGGCGAGGATGGCTGTGTCCAGGGCGTCCTGGAAGTCCTCTCAATTCCCTACACCCATTCGGGCGTACTTGCCTCGGCTCTGGCAATGAACAAGCCGAAAGCCAACAGCGTCATGAAGGCCGCCGGCGTCCCGGTTTCGGAGTCTGTGCTTGTCCACCGCCTGGAAGCAGCCAGGGCCCATGTCATCGAACCGCCCTACGTCGTGAAGCCACCGGGTGAGGGATCGAGCTTCGGCGTGCTCATCGTCAAGGACGATGCGATTCACCCACCTCAGGAACTCTACGCGGAAGATTGGCGCTTCGGCGACACGGTCATGGTCGAACGATTTGTCGACGGACGCGAACTGACCTGTGGCGTATTGGGTGATCGCGCCCTCGATATCATTGATATCGTCACGGATAATCGCTTCTACGACTACGAGGCCAAGTATGAGATTGGTGGATCACGCCACATACTTCCGGCCGGAATTTTACCAGATGTTTACCAAAATATACGGATGTTGGCGCTACGGGCTCATCAGGCCTTGGGCTGTCGAGGCGTTAGTCGCGCTGACTTTCGATTCGATGATCGACCCGGAGGGACGGGAGGCCTCGTTTGTCTCGAGGTCAACACCCAACCCGGCATGACGGCAACGTCTCTGGTTCCGGAGATGGCCGCTCATGTGGGTATGGATTTCCAGGCCCTGGTGAGATGGATGGTGGAGGACGCTTCTTGCGGTCGGTAGCAACCCTGGAGACCAAATCGGACGAACGGCCGGCCACCGGCCGGTCCGGTCGTTTGGTGCTGCCGCGTTTCCTTCGGCGTCCCGTACGGATGATTCTGCGGCGCCAATGGCGCGTGCCCCGCTATGCCGGCCTCAAGGGAGCCGCGTTCTTGGCGGTGGCGACAGGGATTGCCGGCGTCATGATCGGAGGACATTCACTGACAGTGGTGTCCGCTGCCACGACTTGGGCCGGACTTGCGATCGACGAGGTCGAGATCAGCGGGCAGAGCGAGACGTCGGAGGTCGACGTTCTCGAGGCTCTGGCAATTGAACCCCATCCCTCGATTGTTACGCTCGACGCCCTGGCGGCTCGAGTTCGCCTGGAGACTCTGCCGTGGATTGAGCGCGCGACGATCCGCAAACTCTATCCCGACACGCTCCAGGTCGCCATTGTCGAACGCGAGCCTTATGCACTGTGGCAGCATGAAACTGCGGTTTCACTGGTGGACAAGGCCGGTCGGATCATCACCGAACATGTGGGCGGCCGATATGTAGCGCTGCCGATGGTGGTGGGCGAGGGGGCTGCGGCGGAGGCGCGATCCTATGTCTCCCTGCTTGAGGAATTTCCCTCGCTGCAGCCGCGCGTCAGGGCCGGCGTCCTGGTGGCCGGGCGACGCTGGAACGTTGTGCTGAAGAACGGCGTCGAGATCATGTTGCCGGAGGAAGATCCGGGGTCGGCTCTGATCCAGGTAGTGGCCCTCGACGACGGCCATGGCATCTTGTCGCGAGAAATCGCGGCAGTCGACCTGCGGCTTCCCAATCGCCTGGTCTTCCGCCTCACTGAGACCGGGCACGAATCCCGTCAAGCGCTGCTGAAGGAGCGCAAGAAGAAGAGGCCGAACGCCTGATGAAACTGTTCGGTCCCCCCGACGCGTCCAAGCGCTCGTTGATCCGCCGCTCCAGCGTTGTCTCCGTACTCGATATCGGTTCGAGCAAGATCTGTTGCGTGATCGCGCGCCTCAAGCCGTTGGCAGGCGATGCTCGCAAAGAGTCGCTCGGCGGTCGTACCCATTCCGTCGAAATCCTGGGAATGGGAAATCAGCGGTCGCGGGGCATCAAGTCGGGGCTTGTGGTCGATCTCGATGCTACGGAGCAGGCGATCCGTCTGGCGGTCGATGCGGCCGAGCGGCGCGCCGGACTGACAGTCGACTCCTTGATCGTCAACGTGTCCGCCGGGCGGCTTTCGAGTGAAACTTATACTGCCAGCGTTGCCCTGTCCGGCAAGTCGGTTGAAGACGCCGACATTGGTCGGGTTCTTGCTGCGGGAAGGCGCCATTCGGTCAGCGAGGGCCGCACCGTCGTCCATGCGCTGCCGATCGGCTACTCGCTCGACTCCGACGCGGGTATCGCTGATCCGCGGGGTATGTCCGGCGAGCGACTTGGCGTCGATATGCACATGGTCAGCGGTGACGCCCAGCCACTGCAAAACATCGAACTCGCCGTCGCCCGTTGCCACCTGTCGATCGAGCGTTTGGTCGCGACGCCCTACGCAAGCGCCCTGTCTGTTCTCGTTGACGACGAGGCGGAGCTTGGCTGTGCGTGCATTGACTTCGGCGGCGGCACGACCACGCTATCGGTCTTCATGAAAGGCCAGTTTGTTCACGTTGATGCCATCGCAATCGGTGGTCATCACATCACCAACGATATTGCCCGGGGGTTGTCGACACGGCTTGAAGTGGCCGAACGGCTGAAGACTGTTTATGGCAGCGCCCTGCCGAGCCCGGCCGACGAACGGGAGAACCTGCTTGTCCCGTCGATTGGCCATGACGACGGGGAGATGGACAATCAGATCCCCCGTTCAGCGTTGACCGGGATCATTCGGCCGCGGGTTGAGGAAATTCTCGAACTCGCTCGCGATCGCCTCAATGCGTCCGGTTTTGCTGCCCTTGTCGGTCGACGCATGGTGCTGACGGGCGGCGCAAGCCAACTGAACGGGTTGGTAGAGGCGGCGCGTCGGGTACTCGCTCGCAATGTTCGCCTCGGGCGCCCGCTCGGCATTGCCGGAATGCCGGAACTGGCGCGGGGGCCGGCATTTGCCGCTGCCGCCGGCCTGATCATCTATCCGCAAATCGCGACGATGGAACAATGCGACACCGGGCGCGCCTGGCGCCCGGCGATGACCGGAACGGGTGGCGGCTATTTCGCCCGGGTCGGACATTGGTTCAGGGAGAGCTTTTAGTGCGCCGCCATTGCGGCGTG
The DNA here is from genome assembly GCA_024222895.1 of Hyphomicrobiales bacterium. Taxonomy (GTDB): domain Bacteria; phylum Pseudomonadota; class Alphaproteobacteria; order Rhizobiales; family Kaistiaceae; genus Bauldia. The sequence goes on from JAAEOR010000757.1 coordinate 3,667, forward strand.
GGATGTCCGCGGCGGCGGCATCCGATCGAGGAACTGGGCCGGCGGGACGCAAGCGGCCAGTAGGGGTCAAAACGAGGGTGTCATGACGATCAATTTGCAAATGCCGGAGATTCAAGAACTCAAGCCGAAGATTACCGTTTTCGGTGTTGGCGGTGCGGGGGGCAACGCGGTCAACAACATGATCCGCTCCGGTCTCATCGGCTGTGAATTTGTCGTGGCCAATACCGATAGTCAGGCGCTGGCGTCATCCGAGGCCGAACGGATAGTCCAGATGGGCGTTGCCGTGACCGAGGGCCTGGGCGCCGGCTCACAGCCCGAGGTCGGGCGTGCCGCTGCCGAGGAGGCGATTGCCGAGATCACCGACCACTTGTCGGGCTCTCACATGGTCTTTGTCACCGCCGGCATGGGCGGTGGCACCGGAACCGGCGCGGCGCCGATCATCGCAAAGGCGGCGCGCGACCAGGGCATTCTAACCGTCGGTGTGGTGACCAAGCCGTTCCAATTCGAGGGCGGCAGACGGATGCGGGTCGCCGATCAGGGGATCATCGACCTGCAAGCCTGTGTTGACACGTTGATTGTCATCCCCAATCAGAACCTCTTCCGCATTGCCAACGAGAAGACCACATTTGCCGACGCATTCGCGATGGCCGATCAGGTGCTGTATTCCGGTGTTGCTTGCATCACCGACCTGATGGTCAAGGAGGGCCTCATCAATCTCGACTTCGCTGATGTCCGCTCCGTCATGCGTGAGATGGGCAAGGCGATGATGGGCACCGGCGAAGCCTCTGGCGACAGACGTGCCATCGAGTCGGCTGAAGCGGCGATCGCCAATCCGCTGCTCGACGAGACGTCCATGAAAGGCGCGCGCGGCCTTCTGATCTCGATCACGGGTGGCAAGGACCTCACCTTGTTTGAGGTCGACGAAGCGGCCACCCGGATTCGCGAAGAAGTCGATCCCGATGCCAACATCATCCTCGGCGCTACATTCGAGGAATCGCTCGAAGGTGTGATCCGGGTTTCGGTGGTTGCCACGGGTATCGAGGCGGTTCTGGCCGAAGACAGCGCTCCGGGCGAAGTTCGGACAGCTGATGTCACTCCCTTGGTGCGTCCCGCAGCACGGCCGGACGTGCCGAAGCCCGCGGCGGCTGCGCCCGCGGCGGCATCGCCCCGCCCCGCCGCCTCGATCGCCGCCGCGGCGGTCGCTGCCGCGATCGAGCCGAAGCCTATGCCTGCGACGCCGGCTACCGTCGCACAGGCCGCCCCGGCCCACGCTCCCACGCCTGCCCCGGCTCCGGCGCCAAAAGCGACGCCGGTTGCCGCACAGCAGGCCGACGACGGGATTACGATTGCTCCCTACCAGCGCGCCGAAGCGAAATACGAAGAAGAAGCCTTTGACACGGAGGCCGATCTGCGGCCGCGGCAGGCCGCCGAGGAGCCGCCGGCCCCTGAGGCAGCATTCATTCCACCGGAACCGGATGCACCGCCGGTGCGGATGCCTCAAGTCCAGGACTTTCCCCCCGTTGCTCAGCGTCAGATCAAGGCTCAGCAGCAGGCCGACCCCGGGCAGACGGAGGATGATCGTGGCCCGCTGAGTTTGCTCAAACGGCTTGCCAATGTCGGCCTCGGACGCAAGGAAGATGAAGCCGCCGCCGGCCAGCGCCCTCCGGCTGCTCGCCAGGCCCCGGGACGCCCCCAGCAGCCGGCACGCAAGCCACAGGCTCGCCGACCTGCCCCTCAGGATCCGGCGCGTCAGCCGCAGCCGCAACAGCGGATGGAGGCCGCGCCACCACCGCAACGACGGATGGAGGCCCCGCCACCGCCGCCGGCCAGCGAGTATGCGAAGCGTCCGCCGGCGCCGCGCGCGCCGGTCGCCTCTGAGCCGCAGTATCGGCCGCGCCAGGCGGAACTGGACCCCCATGGCCGTCCGCAGATGCGTGACAATCGGTCCGCCGATGACGAGCTGGAGATCCCGGCATTCCTCCGTCGTCAGGCCAACTGAGAGACAAGCCTTTTACGGCCCGACATCGCGTTGCCGAGGTCGGGCCGTAATGCTATGAAAAGACAAATGAAAATGGTCGAAGCCGAGTAGGCCGGCCGGCGTAACAAAGTGTAATCAAGCGTGATTTTACCATCCCTTACAGCGCGGATAATGTCTGACTCGAGGAGGGCGCTGGGGCAAGAGTGGGACCGGCGAACATGGGCGGACATGCTGGACGCTCACGTCGGAAATACGAAGCCTAAGTGTCGCCAACGGCCGCGGAAGCGGTAGGTGCTGAAACTCAGGGGCGGGTGTCGCGGGGATGACTAGACGGCGTACGGGGACGCAGACGACGCTCAGTAATCGAGTTACGTTGTCAGGTGTCGGTGTCCATAGCGGCGAACAAGTTTCGGTGACCCTGCATCCGGCCGAGGCGGATAGCGGCATCTATTTCAACCGGACCAATCTCGAAGCCGGTCGGGATCGTGAGATCCCGGCCGACTATCGTTATGTGAATGCGACGGATCTGTGCACGTCAATCGGCGTTGCCGGCGATACAGTTGCCACGATTGAGCATTTGATGGCGACCCTGCGGGCGTTGGACGTGGACAACTGCATGGTCGAGGTTGATGGCCCGGAAGTCCCGGTGATGGACGGCAGTGCGGAAGCATTCGTCGACGCCGTCGATCAGGCCGGTATCGAGGATTTGGCTGCACCGCGTCGCTATATCAAGGTTGATCGGGCGATTCGGGTGGACCTCGGCAAGAGCTTCGCCGAGTTCGTGCCCTATGATGGCCGCCGGATCGAGGTCGAGATTGATTTCTCCAATCCGCTGGTCGGCCGTCAGGCATTCGGCTTCGATGTCTGCGGCGAAGCATTTCGGAAAGACATTGGCCGGGCTCGGACGTTCGGATTCTATTCCGACGTCAAGAGCCTGTGGGCCCGCGGGTTCGCCCTTGGCGCCTCGCTTGAGAATGCCGTCGTAATTGGCGAAGACCGGGTGATGAATCCGGAAGGTCTCCGTTTCAAGGATGAGTTCGTTCGTCACAAGGCGCTCGATGCGGTGGGCGATCTGGCGCTGGCCGGCTCGCCGATTCTGGGATGCTATCGGTCCTATCGCGGTGGTCACAAGCTCAACCATATGGCGCTTGAGGCGCTGCTGTCCGACCGCGATGCGTGGAGCATGGTGGAGATGCCGGTCCGGCGTGAGACCGGGCATGCCGAACTGCCGGCCGGGGTTGCCGCGGCGGCGTTCGGCCCCGACGTTTCCTGATCCGTCTAGACGGGCGGAAACCCTTTTTTCGCTGTTTTGCCATAAAAGAATGCCAAGTGTGCCGTAGCGCGGACGGTTGGCGCGGCTATGCCGTTTGCGATACTAGGGGCCGGTCATCATGGCCAAGGGCACAGAAGGGGCGATTCGGCACTAGGCCGACTTGAGCGGGAATGCAGACAATCGCACCAAGAAGTACAGTTCGAAGCCCGGCCTGGCGGACCGTTGTCATTGTCGCCACCATCCTATCCGGCCCGATGATCCTGTCGGCCTGCAACAAGTCGGTTGAGGGAACGCTGGCTGCCTACGAGGACGATGCCCCAGCCGGTGTTCTCTACAATCGCGGTCTCGGCTACATGAATGCCGGCAAGTACGGTGATGCGATCAAGAGCTTTGACGAAGTCGATCGCCAGCACCCCTATTCGGAATATGCGCGGAAGTCGTTGGTGATGTCGGCCTTCGCCAGCTATCGGCGACGGGACTACGACACGGCGATCAACACGGCCAACCGCTATCTCACATTGTATCCGGGCAACGACGACGCCGCATACGCCCAGTATATCCTCGGCCAGTCGTATTTCGCCCAGGTCAAGGATGTCACCCGGGATCAGGCAACGACCCGGAAGGCGCTGAGCGCAATGGAGGAAATCACCACGCGCTACCCCGAATCGGAATATGCGGCTGATGCCCGCAAGAAGGTGATCGCCACCCGTGATCAGCTCGCCGGCAAGGAAATGCAGGTCGGGCGCTATTATCTCGAGCGGCGGGAATATGTCGCAGCGATAAACCGGTTCAATGTTGTGGTGACCGAATATCCCGAGACGCGCCACGTCGAGGAATCGCTCGAGCGCCTGGTGGAAGCCAATCTTGCCATGGGCCTTGTGCGCGAAGCGCAGACCGCGGCCGCAGTCCTTGGCCACAACTTCCCCAACAGTACCTGGTATAAAGACGCTTACGAGCTGCTTGAGAAGCGAGGCGTGAAGCCGGAAGACTTTGGCGGGGAAATCAGCGAGGCAGTGGCGAGCCGGACCAGCTGACCCGGCGCCATGCTTGTCGCTCTCTCGATCCGAGACATCGTCCTGATCGACCGCCTGTCAGTCGATTTCAGTAGCGGCATGACCGTTCTTACTGGTGAGACAGGCGCGGGCAAATCGATCCTGCTCGATGCGCTTTCCCTCGCCCTTGGTGGACGTGGCGACAGCGAACTGGTGCGGGCCGGCGCAGCGCAGGGCGACGTGACGGCTGTGTTCGCCCCGGTCGCCGGTCATCCGTCCCTGGCGCTCCTGCAAGAAAGCGGCATTGACGGCAACGGCGACCTGATCCTCAGGCGCGTGCAGGGAAGCGATGGCCGCAGCCGGGCCTTCATCAACGATCAGCCGGTCTCTGTGAATCTGCTCCATCGGGTTGGCGCGACCCTCGTTGAGATCCATGGCCAGCATGACGACCGGGCGCTGATAGATCCGACAATCCATCGAGCTCTGCTTGACGCGTTCGGTGGACTGCAAGACGAGACCCGTGCAGTCGCCGATTCGTGGCGGTCGCTTCGTCTTGCCGAGGCGGAAGCCGCGACGGTCAGGCAGCAGGTCGAAGCGGCGCGTGCGGACGCGGACTATCTGAAGGCCGCCGTCGAGGAGCTGAGCGCGCTCGCACCGCAAGCCGACGAGGAAGATGAACTTGCGGGGCGTCGCGCCCGCCTCATGCGGGCGGAGAAGATCGCCGGCGATATCTCCGAGGCTCACGATATCATCTCCGGCGGCGGGAGTCCGATACCGACCCTGGCGAGCCTGGCTCGAAGGCTGGAGCGAAAAACACCTGAGGCTGGCGATCTGCTCGATGGAACCATCGCGGCTTTGGATCGTGCGCTGGTTGCACTTGACGAGGCGGGGTCGGCTCTGGAGGCGGCAGCCGCAACGGCTGACGCCGATCCGGGCGATCTGGAGCGAGCCGAAGAACGCCTGTTTGCCTTGAGAGCCGCTGCTCGCAAATATGGTGTTGCGGTCGCCGACCTGCCGGCATTGGCCGAAAGCATGTCGGAGTCGCTTGCCTCGATCGACGCGGGTGACGAGCGGCTTGCCCGTCTTGACCAGGCAGTGACGGCTGCTCGGGTCGCGTATGTCGAGGCCGGCCGCGCCCTGAGCGAGCGCCGAGAAAAGGTCGCCCGTCGGCTGGAAAAAGCCGTAGCTGCCGAACTGCCGGCCCTCAAACTCGACCGGGCGAAGTTCATGGTGGGCATTGAAGGCGATCCGTCGCGGATCTCGGAGTCGGGGTTCGACGATGTTGCCTTCATGATCCGGACCAATCCCGGCACGAAACCCGGACCGCTGATGAAGGTGGCATCGGGAGGCGAACTCGCGCGCTTCCTGCTCGCGATCAAGGTTGCGCTTGCCGATCGTGGCTCCGCACCGACGCTGGTGTTCGACGAGATCGATACCGCGGTTGGTGGTGCCGTGGCCGATGCCATCGGCGCCCGCCTGTCGCGGCTCTCCGAGGGGGTTCAGGTGCTCGCGGTAACCCACGCACCGCAGGTCGCGGCCCGCGCCGTCAGCCACCTTCTGGTCGACAAGCAGCCGGATCGCAAGGCCAAATCGGTGCGCACGGATGTGTCAGGGCTGCAGGGGGAACGCCGCCGCGAGGAAATCGCGCGCATGCTTGCCGGCGCGACGGTCACCGAAGAGGCGCGAGCCGCCGCCGATCGTTTGATCCTTGGTGCAGCATGACATGTGCCGATCGCATCCATCGCCAATAGAGCGTCTTCAGGAAAAGTGTTCAGCACTTTTCCGCCCGGAAAGAGCGAAGAACAAATCCGACGATCCGTGGTCCAATTCAATTTGAACGGATCACGAACTAGAATACCACACCACATCAGCGGATCGATTCCATGGCACGAAGCACCCCGGTTGAAGACCTCAGCGAAGGCGAAGCCGCCGACGAACTTCGGCGGTTGGCCGAGGAGATTGCCGGTCATGACAGGCGCTATCATCAACAGGACGCGCCGACGATTTCGGACGCTGCCTATGATGATCTGAGGAAGCGAAACGCCGCCATTGAAGCCAGGTTTCAGGCACTTCGGCGGCCCGACAGTCCGAGCGCGCGCGTCGGTGCCGCGCCCTCCGGCAAATTCGCCACGGTTCGCCATGCCGTACCAATGCTGTCTCTCGACAACGCCTTCGACGACGGCGATGTGCGTGATTTTGTCGGGCGAATGCACCGGTTCCTGGGCCGGCCGGCGGATGACCCGATTGTGCTGGTTGCCGAGCCAAAGATCGACGGCCTGTCGATGTCGTTGCGCTATGAGGTGGGGCGGCTCGTCCTCGGGGTCACCCGTGGCGATGGCGACGCTGGCGAGGATGTGACGGCCAACGTCCGGACCATTGGCGACATCCCTGAAACGTTGTCGGGGGAGACGCCCGACGTCGTGGAAGTGCGCGGTGAGATCTATCTGGGCAAGCAGGATTTTGCGGCGCTGAACGCGGTCCAGGAGGCGGACGGCAAGCCGCCCTACGTCAATCCCCGCAACACGGCGGCCGGATCGCTGCGCCAGAAGGACCCGGCGGTCACGGCGTCGCGGCCGCTTCGATTCTTCGCTTATGCCTGGGGTGAGATGAGCGCTATGCCAGCCGACACCCAGTCCGGTATGGCCGACCTCTTTCGCGCCTGGAGTTTCCCGGTCAATCCCCTGATGCGCCGGTGCGAAAGCGTCGACGACGCGTTGGCAACATACCGTGCAATCGAGCGCCAACGGGCGTCTCTCGACTACGACATAGACGGTGTTGTCTACAAGGCGGACTCGCTCGCGCTGCAGTCGCGGCTCGGTTTCCGGACCCGCAGCCCGCGTTGGGCAATTGCCCACAAATTCCCGGCCGAGAAGGCGACGACGGTGCTGGAGGCCATCGATATCCAGGTCGGTCGTACCGGCGCGCTGACACCGGTGGCGCGGCTGA
>JAAEOR010000758.1 GCA_024222895.1 Hyphomicrobiales bacterium
GGTCCGATTTCTCCGAGCGCGACCGCCTGCTGAACCGCGCAGTGGCTCGGATCAAAGCGGCGGTTGAACCCGAGTTGCAGCGGCACGTCGAAAGCCTTCAGTTTCTGGCGACACTGCTCGACCTTGGCGATGTCCACGTCGATCGGCTTTTCGCAAAGGATCGGCTTGCCGGCGGCGGCCGCGCGCAGGATCAAGTCGACGTGGGTATTTGTCGGGGAGGCGATGAGAACCGCATCGACATCGTCGGCCTCCATGACTGCTTCGACATCGGTCGTCGCCTTGGCGCCGACCCTCTCCGCGGTTGCTTGTGCCCGTGACTGATCGACATCGAAACACCACGACACCGCCGCGTCCGGTTGTGCTGCGACCAGCCCTGCATGCATGTCGCCGATGCGGCCGGTTCCGAGAATTCCAAATCGTATCGTCACTGGGTTCGCGCCTTGCCGCCCTGTCGGGACGGGCAAGAGATACGGGCCCGCCGAGGACGGCAATGGCGATAGTGTCCGGTCTGGGATTCTTCGCCAGTGAACCCTACCGCGCTTTGTGATCTTCTCCCTAAGCGCTTGACGCCGCAGCGGAGTCTTGAGGGGTCAAAATGACCAATCTGGAACAAATGCCATTCGACGATGGACTGGCAGCCCCTCTTTTCCTTGAGATGTCGAGCTATGAACTCGAGCGTTTCCTGGAATTCGTCGCCAAGTTCCTGAGTGAGACCCAGGGCTGTCTTGGCGTTCAGGCACCGGCCCGCGAGCTGGATATCGTCCTGCCGCTGATCCGCAGTCATCTGCGCGGCCGCCTGGAGACACCCTCGTCGCTCATTGCCGCATCCGGCGTGTCCCGGGGCACCGCCTACCGCATGATCGACGACATGATCGCGCGCGGATTGATCACCCGCCGGCCGCGAACGAAGTCGGGTAAGACCTTCTCGCTCCACCCCAGCGAGCAGCTGATCCGGCAATTCCTCGACTATGCGCGGCGGATGAAGTCGGTCGTCGGTTCGGCCTTCGGCCTGTCGCAGGGGACCGACTATTTCTTCGGTGCTTCGTATCTGTCCGCCTCCATTATTCCGCCGCTGCCGGTCCAGCAGAGGAAACTCGACCTCAGCGGGCAGTTGCGCGTGCTGCTGCATGCGGACCCGGCGTTCCTGGCAATGCAGAAGCTGAAGCAGCAGTTCGAGCTGCATTTCGGCACCGAGATCGATGTCCGGGCGCTGAGCCTGGATCGGCTCCGCGAAGAGATCCTCGACAATGCCGGCCGGCCATTGTCGCGGTTCGACATCGTGACCTGTGACCTGTGCTGGATGGCCGAACTCATCGATCGGGAGATCGTGCTTCCCATCGACGATCTCGCAACCGACGCTGCTTCGGAGTTGCAGGACTTTCACCCCGAGGCGCTGGAGACAGCCCGCCGGGGCTCGGTCCTGTTCGGCGTTCCGGTTCAGACGACGCCGGAGTTGCTGATCTATCGTACCGACATCTTTGCCGCGCGTGACCTGCAGCCTCCGGTCACTGTCGAACAGACCCTGGCGCTGGCGAAACGGCTGCACGATCCATCGAGAGACATGAGCGGGATCTGCTGGAACGGCGCGCGCGGAACGCCGGTCGGAACGACGTTCATGATGCTGATGGCCGACTTCGGCCAGCCGGTGATCAATCTACCCCGGGCGGGAGATCGCTTCATCGATCGCGATCTGTCGCCGGAGAACTACCGGCCCGCTCTGGACAGCCAGATCGCCCTCGAGGCGGCAAACTTCCTTCTGGAGCTCAGAGAGTTTTCGCCGGCCAACGTATTGCAGATGTCATGGTTCGAGCGCGCCCAATGTTATGCCGAGGGTCGGGCTGCGATGGCCTATTGCTACACCCAGATCATGCCCGCATTCGAAAACGATCCCGACTCGCCCGCCCGCGGTCACACCGGATATGCTCTGCACCCCTCGCGCGCCGGGCGCCCGCAGATCGCTCCTCTGGGCGGCTGGAATCTGTGCATCCCATCGAACATTCGCCCGAACCGGACCGAGGCCGCCAAGCAGGTGGTACGCACGCTGACCTCGGCGGCGGCGACAAAACTCTATATCGAAAACGGCAGCATGGTGAGTTCACGCTTCAGCGTCTGCAACGACCCGGCGGTCGCCCACAATCGTCCGATCATCCCGATTGTCGACAGGATGGCCCGCGCCGGCCAGCTTCAGGCTTGGCCCCGTCCGGCGGTGCCGGAGCTCAGCGGCATTCTCGGCGACGAGGTTCATACCATGCTCCTGCGCAACAAGAACCCGCAAGCGGCGTTGCGGGACGCCCAGGCGCGCTGCGACAGACTCATGCGCGACAATGGCCGCTATTGAGGGCGCTGCCGTGGGGCGGGGGGCGACATGTTGAGGGAGGATCCGGCGAAAGCCCCTGGATCATCGACGGGGTGCCGAACACGTTGACCTCGTAATTCTCCCGCTGGGTGCACCGGCCAGGCTGTCGACAGTCGA
>JAAEOR010000759.1 GCA_024222895.1 Hyphomicrobiales bacterium
GTGTCTTCCCACGTCCTGTTCCTGCACAATGGCAAGGTGGAGGAAGACGGGACACCGGAACAGGTATTCGAGGCGCCGACATCCGATCGCTGCCGCCAGTTTCTTGCAACCCACTACTGACAGCATGGAGAGAAAACGATGAGAACACTTCTATCGGCCGCCGTCGCCGTCGTCATCGGTCTGGCCTTGGGCCCAGCCGAAGCCCAGGACATGAAGAAGGTCCGGATTGGCACCGAGGGCGCCTATCCGCCCTTCAACCAGATTGATTCAAACGGTGAGTTGACCGGCTTTGACATCGAGATCGGCGACGCCCTGTGTGCCGCTGCCAAGCTCGACTGCGAATGGATCGTCCAGGATTGGGACGGGATCATTCCGGGACTTCAGGCCGAGAAGTATGACGCGATCCTCGCATCGATGTCGATCACCCCGGAGCGCGCCGAGGTCGTTGATTTCACCGATGCCTATTACCAGGAGGCCGGTGCGGTGATCGGGCCGGACGACACGGAGTTCATGGAGAATCTCAAAGCGACGGTCGCCGGTAAGGTCATCGGTGTCCAGTCGGCCACGACCCATGAGAACTTCGTGCGCGATGTGCTTGGCGACGTCGTAGGCGAAATCAAGATCTACGATTCGGTTGAACAGGCCCACCTCGACCTGGTTGCCGGTCGTATCGATTTTTTCAGCGACGGACTGATCGCGGTGACCGGTGGGTTTCTCGACACTGACCTCGGTGACGGCCACGCGGTCATCGGTGAGCCCTTTACCCATCCGGAGATCCACGGCGCCGGAGCCGGTATTGCCGTGCGCAAGGGTGACGAGGAACTTAAGGAAGCCTTCAACGTGGCGATCAAGGCGATCCGCGACGATGGCACCTATCAGAAAATCAGCGACAAGTATTTCGGCGTCGACATCTTCGGCGAGTAGGCCGCGATGACCTGATAGAGCGGGTGCCCTTCGGCACCCGCAGCAGCGATGGACCAGCTATTTGGCCTCGGCGGTTTTGGCGACGAGCTCGCCCGGGGGCTGCTCCTGACAATTGGCGTCGGGCTCGGGGCGCTGGCGGTGGCGTTGTTGACCGGGCTCGGTGGCGCGATACTCAAGCTCTCGCCGAATCCGATTCTCAATGCGGTCGGCTTTGCCTACACCACCCTGGTCCGCGGCATTCCCGAGCTGGTCCTGATCATTGTCCTCTATTTTGGCGTTCCGACTGTGGTGCAGCAGGCGGTCCGCCTTTTCGTTGATGGCTACCGTCTCGACTTCAATCCGGCGGCGACCGCCGTGCTGGTCATCGGCCTGATCTACGGGGCCTTCATGACGGAGGTTCTGCGCGGGGCGTTTCTCGCCGTGCCGCGCGGTCAGCTCGAGGCGGCTCGTGCCTACGGCATGAGTGCACGCCAGGCCTTCTGGCGCATCCACCTGCCGCAGATGTGGCGGTTCGCGCTGCCCGGGATCGGCAATGTCTGGATGGTGCTGATCAAGGCGACGGCTCTCGTGTCGGTCGTCGGTTTGCAGGACATTCTCTTTTGGGCGGGCCGCGCGGCACAGTCGTTGCGCGAGCCTTTCAAATACTACCTGGTTGCCGCCCTGGCGTTTCTGCTGATCACATTCGTTTCGGAGCGAATTCTGGCATTCGCCGAGGCGCGCGCCCGCCGCGGCGTCCGCCAGCTGGAGAGCTAACGACATGGATTTCGAGCTCCTCGCCCAATCCATGCCCAAGCTTCTCGACGGCGCCCGGATGACCCTGTTTCTCACCGTCGTCTCGGTCATCATCGGTTTCTGCCTGGCTGTTCCGGTGGCGTTCGCCAAACTGTCGCCGTCGTCCTGGAAGCGCGTGCCGGCAAACCTGTTTGTCTACGTGTTTCGCGGCACGCCGATGCTGATCCAGCTCTATCTCGTCTATTACGGGTTGGGCCAGTTCCGCGCGGCACTCGAGGCGGTCGGTCTGTGGTGGTTCTTCCGGGATGCGCTCAACTGCGCCCTGCTGGTGCTGATTCTCAACACCGGCGCCTATTCCGGCGAGATCTTTCGCGGCGCGATCGCCGGTGTGGGACGCGGGCAGATCGAGGCAGCCCGCGCTGCGGGTATGTCATGGTTCACCCAGACCAGGCGCATCGTAATGCCGCAGGCGCTTCGGATCGCCTGGCCGGCTTACACCAACGAAGTGGTGTTCCTGATGCAGGCGACGTCGCTGGTTTCCCTGATAACCGTCACCGATCTGTTCCGCGCTGCCGACCAGGTCGCCGTGCGAAGCTTCAAGATCTACACCATGTATCTAGGTGTCGCCGCCATCTATCTGGTCATCTCATACGGAATCATTCTCCTGTTCGGTCTTGCCGAGCGGCGGTTGAACCGCCATATGGCGCCGGTTAAACGAGACGGCCTCCACAAACGGGCCTTTGCCGTGCTCACCCGCTGACTGACCCTCGAACAGCACTGCCCACTCAATGACGATACGCGCAATCGAACCGAGCTCCGGCCAGGATGCAGCCGCCCAGGTGGCCCTGCTCGACCTCAACAACGCCAACGCCCATCACACCTCGTCGCTGACGGCGGAGCGCTGGGACGAACTGGTGGCCAGGGCGTTTTCAGCGACCTGTGTCGAGGAAGCCGCGGCCCTCCTGATCGCCTTCGATCAGAACGCCGACTATGACAGCGCCAACTTCCTCTGGTTTCGCCAGCGGCTGCCGCGGTTCGTCTATGTCGACCGGATCATTGTCTCGGCGCGAAATCGCGCCCA
>JAAEOR010000760.1 GCA_024222895.1 Hyphomicrobiales bacterium
GCTGTTCAACGACAAGGACATCGCTTTCCGGCTCGCCTGGGACGACCCCTTTGAAGACGTCACGCATGATGAATCGCAGGAGTTCGACCCTATTGAGATCTCCCAGGCAGGGGCCTCCAATTCCTACGTTGAAGCCAACGACATGGTGCCACGGGCGCTGGAAACTTTTCGCGTTTCGGTAGCGCTGCAGTTTGCGGTCAGGCCGCCCCAAGGCACCAAGAAGCCACATTTCTACCGCGGCGGTTCTTCCGACCAGGTGCATCTTTGGGTGTGGAAGGCCGATCTGTACGCCGCCGGCGAACCGGGAGTGGAGGAAGGCAACGCGCGCGGCTGGAAACAGGCGATCAGAGAGCAGGACGGAGACGACGAACAAATCGCCAGCCAGGCGAAGTGGGACCAGGGCCGCTGGACCGTAGTCATGAAACGGCCGCTGAACACCGGCGACAAGAATGACGTCCAGTTCGAGAAGGGCGTGTTCATTCCCATGTCGGTCAACGCCTGGGATGGCTCCAACGGCGAGCACGGCGCGATCATGAGTCTCAGCACCTGGCACTTCGTGCTCTTGGAGGCGCCGACGCCTATCAGCGTTTACGTATATTCCGTTCTGGCCTTCTTGATCGCCGGTGGGTTGGGACTCTGGCTAATGCGCAGAGTGGAGAACGAAGGGAAGCCGGCGCAAGCGGGCGCGTGAGCCTGCCAGCTGAACGAATTGGAGGAGAGAGTGTCATGAGATGCTTAATTACAGCGGCCTTGAGCGCATTCCTGATGGTCGCCGCGGCGTCATCCGGTTCCGCCGATCCGGCCGCTGGCGCGGCCGTCTTTGAGTCCAACGGGTGTGGTGGCTGTCACTACACCGAGGGTCCGGCCAGGGAAAAGACCATCGACGACCAATTGGCCAAAAAAGGGCCTGAACTCTGGTACGCAGGGTCCAAGTTTCAGGAGGACTGGCTGACCGCCTGGCTGGTTAATCCTGAGCCCATCCGTCTCCTGAAATTCGGCAGTCTTACCGACGACAACCCCGGCGATCATCCGAAGCTGGCCGATGCCGACGCGACGTCAGTTACCGCCTTCCTCATGAGCCTCACATCCGCCGACGTGGAGGCAGACGCGGTGGATCCGAAAAACAACCCCAAAGGCCGTCTGATCTTCACCAAGAAAATGCCGTGCAGCGGGTGCCACCAATATGCGGGACGCAAGGACGTGATCGCCGGCGGGCGCAGTGGACCGTCGCTGGTTGACGCCGGCACACGCCTTAACCCGGATTGGATACTCGCCTATCTGCAGAAGCCCGAGGTGTTCAAGCCGGTGAAGATGATGCCGATTTTCGTCGGTCTCCTCAGTGACAAGGACATGATGAACATTGCCCGCCACGTCGCCAGCTTCAAGCCGAAGAAATAGCCGAGGAGATCGATCATGAAAAAGTTGATGATTGTCGCGACCCTGGCGGCTCTTGCTTCCCACGTCGCCACGGTTCCCACTACGGCAGAGGAAACCGAAAAGGTGTTCGCGTTCTATTGCGCCCAGTGCCATGGCCTGGGGGGTAAGGGCGATGGCCCTAACGTGACCAAGGACTTCCCGGTTAGCCCGCGCAACTTCACCAACGCCGAGGAGATGGACAAGCTCTCCGATGCGGATCTGAAGAACGTCATCATGGATGGCGGTCCGGCGGTCAGCAAATCACCGATGATGCCGCCCTGGGGCAAGACCCTGACCGCCGAACAGGTCGACGGTCTGATCAAGCATCTGCGCGCGCTATGCAACTGCAAAGGCAAAGAGGGATAGGCGCGATGACAGGCCGTCTGGACGAGGCAGCGGCCTAGAGCACGTAAAAGTATAGGATCAACCCGATGACCACGGCGTTTACCGCCATCCCGATGAAGATAACCAGATCGACGAAGCGTTTGCGAGGCACCGACATCGCCGAAGCCTATCCGAGGGCTGGGGCTCGGTCCAGTGATCGGTGTCAAGCCAAA
>JAAEOR010000761.1 GCA_024222895.1 Hyphomicrobiales bacterium
CGGCGCATTCTGGGGCGAGGTCAACACGACCGTTCACAAAGGGCTTGGCCTGTCGGGTGTGGTAACCAACGGACTGATGCGCGATCTCGGCGATCTGGCACCCGGCTTTCCACTGATCGCCGCTGCGGTCGGGCCGAGCCATGCGCACGTCCACGTCGTCGCCTTCGATACACCGGTAACCGTCTTTGGCCTCGACGTTGCACCAGGGGACTTTATCCACGCCGATCGCCATGGTGCCGTGATCGTGTCGGAGGACATCCTTCCGCAATTGCCCGAGGCTATCCTTCGCGACCAGTCTGCCGAGCAGATCGTGCTTGGTCCCGCCCGCCAACCGGGCTTCAACTTCGAAAAGCTCGAAGCGGCATGGGCCGCGCTCGAACGGGCACGTGCATAGCCGGATCGGGGGTTTGACCGGCGACTCCAGCGTCGCGGGCCGCCCGGCCCGCGCGTTCAGTGCGCAATCATCACGTGGCGAACGGTCGAATAATCCTCCAGAGCGTAAAGCGACAGATCCTTGCCATAGCCGGACTGCTTCAGCCCGCCATGGGGCATCTCGCTGACGAGCATGAAGTGGGTGTTGATCCAGGTGCAGCCATATTGCAGCCGGGCCGCAGTGGCCATCGCCTTGGATACGTCCTTTGTCCAGATCGATGAGGCAAGTCCGTATTCGGAGTCATTGGCCCAGTTGACCGCATCATCGGTATCGGAAAATCGGGTGATCGAGACCACCGGGCCGAACACCTCGCGGCGCACGATCTCATCCGATTGCAGCGCCCCGGCAATCACCGTCGGCTCGAAGAAGAACCCCCGGCCGTCGCGTGGCGAGCCACCGGTGGTGATCTCCATATGCGACTGTTCGGCAGCCCGCTCGACGAAGCTGGCCACGCGATCACGCTGGCGCAGGGAGATCAGCGGCCCGATCTCGTTGACGCTGTCGTCATCCTCGGCATAACGGATCGTCGCGACGCTGCCGGTCAGGTCGGCCACCAGTTTCTCGTACACCTTGTCGCCGGCATAGATCCGACAGGCGGCGGT
Organism: Hyphomicrobiales bacterium; assembly: GCA_024222895.1. Classification (GTDB taxonomy): domain Bacteria; phylum Pseudomonadota; class Alphaproteobacteria; order Rhizobiales; family Kaistiaceae; genus Bauldia. The sequence continues at coordinate 1,036 of JAAEOR010000761.1, forward strand.
GCAATCCTGGCCGGCGTTGTAGAACCCAAACGCCTTGAGACCTTCGACAACCCCGTCGATATCAGCGTCGTCGAAGACGATCACCGGGGCCTTGCCGCCAAGTTCCAGATGAGTTCGCTTGACCGACCTGGCCGCTGCCTCGAGGACCTTCTTCCCGGTAGCAACGTCGCCGGTAAGCGACAGCATGTCGACGCCGGGGTGATTGATGAGCGCACTACCCACCGATGCCCCACGCCCGACGATCACATTGACCACGCCTTCGGGCAGTTCTTCGGACAGCAGCTTCGCCATTTTGAGGGCGGTCAGGGGCGTCTGTTCCGACGGCTTGAACACCACGGTGTTGCCGGCAGCAACACTGGGGCAGAGCTTCCACGCCATCATCATCAAGGGGTAGTTCCACGGCGCGATCGATGCGACGACGCCAACCGGATCGCGGCGGATCATCGAGGTGAAGCCGGTCATGTATTCGCCCGCAGCGCTGCCGGGCATGCAGCGCACCGCACCGGCGAAGAACCGGAAGCAGTCGACGATCGCGGGAATCTCGTCCTCCTTCACGGCGTTGATCGGCTTGCCGCAGTTGAATGCCTCGAGTGCGGCAAACGCATCGGCTTCCGCCTCGATGCGATCGGCAATCTTGAGCAGGTAGCCCGATCGTTCCGCCGGCGTTGTCTGCGACCATGTCGAAAAGGCGGATCGGGCCGACCCGACGGCGCGGTCGATCTGTCCGGCGGAGGCCTCCGGCAGGAGCAGGATCGATTCACCGGTCTTGGGGTCCAGAACATCCTCCTCGGCTTCAGTGCCAGCCTCGAACGATCCGCCGATCAGCATTTGGGTATCCATGTTTCATTCCTCCTGAAGAGAGTTACTTGCCTCCACCGGCGACGATGTCGACGTCGCGGGTCAGGCGATAGGCGGCGAGAATAGGAAGGAAGGTGAGCAAGACGACCACCATGGCGACGACATTGGTGACCGGGCGCTGGCGGGGCCGTACCAGTTCCTCGAGCATCCAGATCGGCAGCGTCTGTTGCTGCCCCGCCGTGAATGTCGTGACAATCACCTCGTCGAACGACAGGGCGAAGGCAAGCATGCCGCCGGCCAGCAATGCCGTCCCCAGGTTCGGAAGGATGACATAACGAAAGGTCTGCAATCCGTCGGCGCCCAGATCCATGGACGCCTCCACCACCGAGCCCGACAGCCGGCGAAACCGCGCCACCGCGTTGTTGTAGACGACGACGATGCAGAAGGTCGCGTGACCAAGAATGATCGTCCAGATCGAAAACGGAATGTCGGCCAGATTGAAGGCGGAGCGGAGCGATATTCCGGTGATGATGCCCGGCAGGGCGATCGGCAGGATGACGAGAAGTGAGATCGACTCGCGGCCAAAGAACTTCGTTCGCGACATGGCGGCGGCACAGAGCGTACCGAGGATCATGGCCAGAATCGTCGTTACCGCCGCGACCTGAACCGACAGAATGAGTGCCTCCCACACATCCGGCCGGTTCCAGGTGACCGCCAGCCACTTGAGGGTGAGCCCGGGCGGCGGCCACTGGAAGGTCTTTTCCTCGGTGGTGAACGCATAGACGAAGATCAGCGCAATTGGCAGGTGAAGGAACAACAGCCCGACAGCGGCTGCGACCTTCAGGGCAAACGGCGCGCGGGGGCCGCGGTCAGAGCCCGATCCATTCGATCTGAATCGGTCCGCTGCTCGTCGTCCTTGATTCTTCGCTCTTTCCGGGCGGAAAAGTGCATACACTTTTCCTGGAAACGCTCTAGAGCGCATCGAACGCCCCCTTGCGCTTCGCAAACCACAGATAGAAGCCCATGATCACGATCGGGACGACGGTGAAAGCGGCGGCGAGGGGAATATTCCCGGCCGTTCCCTGATGAGCGAACACGGCCTGGCCGATGAACAGCCGCGACGAACCGATGATCTGCGGGATGATGTAGTCGCCCATGGTGAGAGAGAAGGTGAAGATCGATCCGGCAATGATCCCGGGCAGGGCCAACGGAAATACGATGTGGCGGAGCGTCTGGCCGGGCCGCCCGCCAAGATCGGAGCCCGCTTCCAGCAAACTGGTGGGCACCCGCTCCAGCGCCGCCTGGGTCGGAAGGATCATGTAGGGGAGCCAAACATAGACGAAGACAAGAAACGTCCCGGTGTAGCTGACCGAGAGCGAATTCCCGCCGACCACCGGGATCGCCAGATACGCCTCGAGCAGCCAGTTCAGATACAGATGCTCGGTCATCCAATTGAAGATCCCTTCCTTCGCCAGGATCAGTTTCCACGCATAGACCTTGACCAGGTAGCTGGACCACAGCGGCAACATCACGCCCAGATAAAACAAGGCCTTCCACGCCCCCCGGGCGTAGCGCGCCGCGTAAAAGGCGATCGGAAAGGCGATTATCGCGGCGGCAACCGTGACCGCCGCAGCCATCAGGACCGTGCGAAAGATGATGTCGAGATTGGCCGGGACCAGGAGCTCACGGTAGGTCTTCAGCGTGAATTCATGCTTGATCAGTCCGGAGAACTCATCGATCGAGAAGAAGCTCTGGACGAGCAGCGCGAACAGCGAACCCAGATAGACAATCCCCAACCACAGGATCGGCAGGGCCAGCAGAACAACGACGAACAGGCGCGGGTTTCGCCACAGCATGTCCGAGATGGACCCGGCGACCCCGCCCCGCCCCGGTACGATGGCCACCTGACCAGTCGCGCTCATGGCCGGTCATCCCCCGAGACGTCTTCCATCAGGTGGAGGTCCTGATCCTCCCAACTGATCCCGATGATCTCCCCGTCGTCGGGTAGCGGGCGCCCGGAGGCGAACATGGCGCTCAGCCGGAAGCCATCCAGCTCAAGCGCGAGCCGGGTGGTGCCACCCAGAAAACTCCGGGTGACGACTCGGGCCTTATGTTGCGCCGGGTCGGCGATCTTGATGGCTTCGGGTCTGAGGCTGGCCCAATAGCGCTTGCCGCAGAGCCGCTCCGCGACCTCGGGCGGCAACACGTTCGACGAACCGACGAAGTCAGCGACAAAGGGGGTTCTCGGCTTGCTGTAGACCTCGTCGGGTGAGCCGACCTGCATGATCTTTCCATCCTTGAAAACGGCTACACGATCCGCCATCGACAAGGCTTCACCCTGATCGTGGGTGACGAAAACAAAGGTTATGCCGAGCTTGCGCTGCAGCCCCTTCAGTTCCTCCTGCATCTGCTCCCTGAGCTTCAGATCGAGGGCGCCGAGCGGCTCGTCGAGAAGCAGAACCTTGGGCTGATTGATCAACGCCCGGGCAAGCGCGACCCGCTGGCGCTGACCGCCGGAGAGCGCCCCCGGCTTGCGGTCGCCGTAACCCTGGAGCTGTACCAGTGCAAGCGACGCGTCCGCAGCCTCATATCGCTCGCGTTTCGAGGCTCCGCGGACCATCGGCCCATAGGAGACGTTGTCCAGGACGTTGAGATGCGGAAAGAGTGCATAATCCTGGAAGACCGTGTTGACGTTGCGTCGGTAGGGCGGCACGCCCTCGGCCGCCTCACCGACAATCTCGATGTGCCCGGCGGTCGGTTGCTGAAAGCCGGCGATCAGCCGCAGACACGTCGTCTTGCCCGACCCGGACGGTCCGAGCATCGCGAAGAACTCGCCCTCCCGAACCTCGAGGTCGACACCGTCAACCGCACGCACGCTTCCAAAATGACAGGAGACGTTGGCGAAAAGAACCGCTGTCCGCATCGCCGTCCACTAGGTCATGCCCGGCGGCGGAACCGCCGGGCATGCGCTTGTAGCCACATTGATGAGCACTGCGATCAGCGACCGCCGATCACACCGATATAGTCCGAGACCCAGCGATAATACGGGACGCACTCGTCCTGGGACGAACAGCTGGAAACGGGCGTTGTCCAGAACTTGATCTTCTCGAAGTCGTCGAGTCCGTTGGTCGTGCATCCTGCAGCGTTCTGCATGCCGCGGCCATCGGTGCAAGCAGCGGGAACCGACGGGACCGCGCCGAACCAGACGGAAAGGTCGCTCTGCAGATTCGAGGCCAGCGAGTGCTCCATCCACATATAGGCACAATTCGGATTGGCCGCGTCGGCGTGCAGCATGGTCGTATCCGCCCAGCCGGTCGCGCCCTCTTCGGGAATAACCGAGGCGATCGGCTTATCCTGCGACTTGAGAATGTTGACCTGGAATGGCCAGGAGCCCGATGCAACGACGCCTTCGTTGGAAAAATCATCCATCTGAATGAATGCGTCGTGCCAGTAGCGTGAGACAAGCGTACGCTGGGTTCGCAGCAGGTCGAGTGCCTCCTTGTATTGATCGGCATTGAGCTCGTAGGGGTTCGCGATACCGAGCTCGGGCCGATGAGTCATCAGGTAATTGGCTGCATCGGCGACGTGAATCGGCCCATCATAGGCCTGGACCCGACCCTTGTTGGACTCGCCGTCGGGCAGTGTCATTTCCTCGAAAACGACGTTCCAGCTGGTGGGCGGCTCGGGAAACACTTCGGTGTTGTACATGAGCACATTCGGTCCCCACATGTACGGAACCCCGAAGTGCACGCCATCGACAGTATGCCACGGCGCATCCTTCAGCCGATCGTCGACCGTGCCCCAACTTGGAACGAGGTCGACATTCACCGGCTGGACGCGCTCGCCGGCGATCAGACGAAGCGACGCATCGCCGGACGCCGTCACCAGGTCGAAGCCGCCTTCGTTCATCAGGGCGACCATCTCGTCCGACGTGTTGGCGGTCTTGATCTTGACCATGCACCCGGTGGCTTCTTCGAACTTCGTCACCCAATCGAAATTCTGGTCCGTCTCGCCCCGTTCGATGTAGCCGGGCCAGGCGACGATGTTGACCTCCCCTTCACCGTCACCCAGTTCCATCACCATCTCAGCGCTCACTGCCTGCCCGACCAGAGCGGACGAAAGCAGGGTAGCGACACATGATCCCAAAACTGTTCTCATCATTCGGACTCCTCCCATGGTGGCCATTCCACCTGACCGTCGCCCGAGGCTACGCGGACACCGGCTATTTGCAAATCCATTCGTCAGATAATCTCTATCGGTTTTCCCGATATCACTGCCGGAGCCGGATTGATTGCTGAGTCTGCACCAGTTCAATGAAGTGCCGGGCGGGATCAGGGATCGCCGAGCCCTTGCGCCAGACGACCCCGACGCGAACGACCGGTAGCGATCCCGATATGTCGCGAGAGACAATTCGATCGCCTTCCAGCGACCATGGGCGATAGACGAGATCGGGGAGCAGGGCGACGCCGGCCCCAGTCGCCACCAGGCTGCGGACAGCTTCAACCGACCGGGTGCGGAAAGCGATCCTGGGCCGCGCGCCGAGAGCGCTCAATATCTCCTCGGTGGCCTCGTGGATCTCGTCGATCATCAGCATGACCAGCGGCTGCGACGAGATATCGGCAATCGTGATGCTCCGCTTGCGGGCCAGAGGACTGCCGAGGGGCAGCCAAAGCCGGTAGGGCGAGACGTCGAAGATCTCGGCCTGCAGGGCGACCCGATCCAGAGAATTGGAGATCACCATCACCGCGACGTCGAGTTCGCCACCGATGAGCAGATGCTCGAGATAGTCCCGGTCATCCTCGATGGCGGAAACCTCCACCGAGGGATAGGCGCGCCGATAGCGGGCATGGAGGTCGGACAGAACATACCCGGCGACCAGCGACGTGACGCCGAGATGGAGGCTTCCCGGAGCCGCGTCGGTATCCTCCGCGAAGGCGTTTCGGGCGTCCGCAATCCCCGCCAGGATCGTCGTAGCGTGATGGAGAAAGTTGTAACCCTTGTGCGTCAGGCTCAGGCCACGGGCGTGCCGCTCGAACAGGGTGACACCAAGATCGGATTCCAGCGCTTTAACTGCTTCGGTCATCGCCGATTGCGAGATGGACAGCGACCGGGCCGCGCCGGAAACGGACCCCTTTTCGGCGATCGCCACGAAATACTGGAGCTGCCGAACCGTGAATGCCAACGGGAGACCTCTTCCCCATGTCGTGCCACACAATGGGGGCATTGGCGGCTTTGACGCAACGACCCGGGTCGTTGAGGATCGCCGCAGCGAAGGCTTTCAAAGAATCGGATTAACCTCCAGGGGCGTGACTATCCCGCCAGGGCACGTGCCGTTTCGCGTGCACCGCAGGCATAGAGAGACGTGAGATGACCCTTCACGACGCCAATAAAGTCGGCATTGTCACGTAGATCCGAGCCAAACACGTTCTCGACACCGAGATAGGCCGACACCAGGGCGGAGGGATCATCACCGACCTCGGCATGAATCGCCGCGAGGCGTTCGGCCAGCGGATCCTGCACAGCGATCGGCGCGCCCTGCTCATCGACTCCGCTCGCGTAGCGCATCCAGGCGGCCACACCCAATGCGAGGCAGGAGAACGAACCACCCGCATCAAGCCGGGCCCGGATGGTGCCGAGCAGCCGCTGCGGCAACTTCTGCGATCCGTCCATAGCGATCTGATAGGTCCGGTGCTTGAGCGCCGGATTCTCGAAGCGACTGATCAAGGCGTCGCGATAGCCGCCAAGATCGACGTCGGGCACATCGAGAGTCGGAATGACCTCGTCGGTCATCAGCCGATGAATCAGCGCGCGCAGAGCCGGATCGCCAATCGCCTCCGCGACTGTTTCGAAGCCCGCGAGATAGCCGACATAAGCCAGCGTCGAATGGGCGCCGTTCAGCGTCCGCAGCTTCATCAGCTCATAGGGCGCCACATCGACGACCATCTGAACACCGGCGTCCTCGAAATGCGGCCGGCCCGTGGGGAAGTTATCCTCGACAACCCACTGACTGAACGGCTCGGTGACAACCGGCCAGGCGTCCGTGACGCCCAGTGCCTCCGCGACCGCGGCCCGGTCAGCGTCGGTCGTGGCCGGCACGATCCGGTCGACCATTGTCGAGGGGAACGCAGCCTCGCTCTCGATCCAGTCGGCGAGCGCTGGTTCCCGCAGACGGGCCAACGCGGTGATCACCTGACGTGCCGTTGAGCCATTGGACGGAAGATTGTCACAGCTCAAAACGGTGAAGGCGGGCCGGCCAAGTCGCCGGCGCTCCGCCAGCGCGGCCACGAGGAACCCGGGCGCGGAACGCGGCGTTTCAGGATTCTGCAGATCGTGGACGACATCCGGATGCCCAGGCTGCAGCTCGCCAGTGGCCGGGTCGTGGCAATAACCCTTCTCGGTCACCGTCAGCGACACGATCCTGGTGTCCGCGGCCGTCAACGCATCCGTAAGCGCGCCACGATCCTCGTCCGCATGCACAACCGCTTTCAGTGAACCGACGATCTGAATCGCATCGCCGGAACCGTCGCGGGCGACGGCTGCGTACAATCCATCCTGCGACGCCAACGCATCCCGGGTGTCCGGACGTCTGAGACTTGCCCCGACGATCCCCCAATTCGGATCGTCTGCAAGCAAACCATCAATATAGACGGCCTGGTGGGCCCGATGGAACGCGCCGACGCCCAGGTGGACGATGCCCGGTCGCACCATCCTGCGGTCGTAGCCGGGCGTGCGTACCGTTTTCGGCAACAGTCCCAGAGTTTGGTCAGAAAGCCGTGCGGTCATAGTCGATATGCCTTTTTCGGCAGGCCTCGAACCGACCGATACGAGCCGCGGGCGATTTCGCAGGTCGTGGGGTCGATCGGAAAGAGCCGGTCGGGATCGTGAAGCGCGCCCAATGGTCATCTCCTGAGTCGCCGGGGTCGTCTGTCGATTGGTGAGTGCGCGGCAGCGTCGGTCGTTGTCAAGGCCGGGGAAGCAGGCCGCAAGCAAGATCAATGGCAGCAGGCGCAGGAGATAATACCAAGGGCGGTTGATATTGACCCCTTTGATGGCCCGAATTCGTTTGCCGACAAGGCACGTCTCGAAGGGCGATGCGGGGTCATCGTTCGAGATACGTAACGCAGCTCGGAGGGCGAATTCGGGCCACCGCAGGCCAGAGTTTCCGCGGGTTGTGGACGTCGTTGCGATCGGCTCGTGGTACCAGTACCAAGTCGCCAATCGCGCCTCGCCAAACCCAGCGGAAACGCCGGTCAAAGGAGTCAATATCAGCCGCCCTTGGTATAACCTCTCGAACGCCAGCATCATGGAAGCATAGCGCATCTGGCGGGAGACTTTCACCCGGTTGTGTCGACCGATCCAGTCTCCGCGCCCGGCCGCGGGCGACACGATCTCAACTGCGGAACAGCGTTTGATTTCTAATAGCCCGACCGCAGGACGCGGCAAGCAGTCTCGATGCCTTGCCAAGTCGGCGCAATGTCGGCATCAGTTGCAATTGACACCCCGCCGTCCTGCCGTCGCTCGGTGTGGTCCTCCAGGAAACAGGACTCCGACTGCCAATGCCTCGCTTTTCAGCCAATCTTGGACTTTTGTGGCCGGACCGTTCCCTCCTGAGCCGTGTCGACGCCGCCGCCAGCGCAGGCTTCAAGGCGGTCGAATTTCAGTTTCCCTATGAGGCGCCGGCATTGAAGGTCCGTGCCTCGTGCGTGGCCAACAATGTGAGCCTGCTCGGCATCAATACGGCCATCGACACGGAACCCGGCGGGCATAGGGGACTTGCGGCAGTTCCGGGGCGTGAGGCTGAGTTCGAAAAGCTGGCCGACCAGGCGGTCGCCTATTGTACCACCGCCGGCGGAAATGCCATTCACGTCATGGCAGGCCTGGTCGAGCCCGCGCATCATGATGCAGCGGCGGATGTCCTTGTCGGCAATCTCTCGCGAACTGCAGAGAAGGCCGCAAACGCCGGCTTGACCATCCTCATCGAACCGCTGAACCGGCGCGACATGCCCGGATATTTCTACTCCCGGATCGAACAGGCGGCAGACATCATCGACAGGGTTGCGGCGCCTAACCTCAAGCTCATGTTCGACGTCTATCACGTCGGTGTCGGGCAAGGTGATATCCTGACCAGGCTACGAACTCATCTTCCTCACATCGGTCATGTACAGATCGCTTCCGTCCCGGACCGAAGCGAACCCGACGGAGGCGAGATCGCCTATCGCGCCGTTTTCGACGAACTCGATCAGCTCGGCTATGACGGCTGGATTGGGTGCGAATACACACCACAGGACGGTACGGATGCCGGACTCACTTGGACATCGAGGCTCGGCGTGACACTGTGATCTCCCCTCGAGGGGACACCGCCGCCGAATGATCTGCCGTGCTTCCTCAGGCCTGTTCAGCCTGATTCCCCTGCTCGATCTCATTCGTTTCCGACAAACGTCGCTCGGGGCCGAGTGATGCCAAAAGCGCAGACAATTGGTCGGCCGGCAACGGTCGGCTGATCAGATAGCCCTGGACAAATTCACATTGAACGAGCCGAAGGAGCTTGAGCTGATCCTCGTTCTCGATGCCTTCGGCGATGACCGACAGATCCATCGCATCGCCGAGCGACACAAGCGACTGGACGAGTGCGTTGGCGGTTGCGTTGACTCCGACGTCACGAACAAACGAGCGATCGACCTTGAGTGTATCGAACGGGAACTGGCGCAAGTAGCCGATCGACGAGAAGCCGGTACCGAAATCGTCGAGCGCGAGTTTGAAGCCCATTTCCTTGAGCCTGGCGAGCTTGCGCCTGGCGATCGTCGGGTTGTTGACCAGAATGCCCTCGGTCAGCTCGAGCTCAAGCCGCTGTGGCTTGATGTCATGCTGCGTGATGATCGCAAGCAGTTCGGTTTCGAAATTCGGTTCGCGAAGCTGGACCGGTGATAGATTGAGCGCGATTCTGAGCTGCGGCCATTTGTGCGCATCTGCGCAGGTGCGATTGACGACAAACCGGCCAAGATCGTGAATGAGCCCGGTCTCTTCCGCGACCGTCACGAAGACAGACGGAGAAACCGGTCCGAGTTCCTTGGACGTCCACCGCACCAGCGCTTCCACCCCGACAATTGACAGATCCCCGGCAAGGGCGACCGGCTGATAGATGACTTCCAGCTCGTTCTGCTCGAGCGCCCGCCGAAGCGCCGTCTCGATCTGCTTCTTTTCAAGCGCACCAGTTTCCATTGTTGCGTTGTAAAGAAGCGCCTCGCGCTCAGCGCCATTCTTGGCCTGGTACATGGCTATATCGGCACGCCTGACGATGTCGCTCGGGGCAAGACCCGAGCCGACGGCGACGGCGTAGCCGACGGCGACCGTAACGTGGAACTCAAAACCATGAACGGTGAAGGGCTGATCCAGGCACTCGACGATTTCCGCCGCCGCCCGGGTTGCTGTCTCGCGCACCGAGCCACCGACAATCGCGACTGCAAACTCGTCTCCGCCGATCCGGGCGAAATGGGTCTGCTGTGGCAATGCGGATGCTATGCGTTTGGCCAGCACCTGAACCAGCTCATCGCCGCCTTGGTGGCCGATTGAATCGTTGACGGTCTTGAAGCCGTTGATGTCCATGTAGATGATCGCCAGTTCTCCGGCGTCGCTGGCCCGCCGGAACTCCGGCGACTCGAGCAGCTCGATGAAACCCGTGCGGTTCATGAGATCCGTCATGCTGTCGGTGCGCGCGGCGATCAGGGCCTCTTTCTCGCTTTCGGCAAGGGCAATCGCAACGCGGCGGGCACGATATGCGGTTGCGAACGCAATGACGCAAAACAGCACAAGCGCTATGGCGACGGGCAAAAATATGCTTCGGAGCACCGCGAAACCCGGAGTCGGCGGCGTCCACACAAAGTAGCCTATCGTCGTGCCTGCCATGTCGACGATCGGGGTTGAATC
>JAAEOR010000762.1 GCA_024222895.1 Hyphomicrobiales bacterium
GCCGACGAGTCGAGCTACACAACCGGCCACATCTTTCTCGCCGATGGTGGCTTCGCGTTGTAGTTCCGTTGCGCCGTGATAGGCGTCACACACAGTCGAAGAACCGCCGGTGACGGATGGGGCAAGGCCACAATGCCGCGACCCCTCTCCCCTGGCGGGAGAGGGTGGCCCGGCGCGGAGCGGCGGGTCGGGTGAGGGGGCAGTGAAGCGCAGAAAGAAAACGAAGCGCGATGTTCGGGAACTCCGGAACGGACTTCCTGATTGCCTCGCGAAGCGACTCCGGCCGAAAGACTCGTGTGGCGATGCGAGTCGTGATCGAGGTCGACGGCAGCCGGCATGATTCCTGAGGGCAATGATCGGCGGCGCGACTCAAGGTGTCGTTGAGGCGGTTCGGCTTGCGCTCCGGAATGGCGGTCCGGCGTCATGAAATAGCCTCCCCCTCACCCGGTTCGGCCTACGGGCCTCACCACCCTCTCCCGCCAGGGGAGAGGGATTGGAGCCCAATCCCGATGTCTTCGGAACTCAACGAATGTCTGATCCGACAATCAATCCCCACTGGCTCATGGAAATAAATCGTCCGTGAGCCGGTCGGGCGCATAGTTTCGCGGCTTGTTTTTCCGGGCGATCCGGACCAGCGGACAGACAAAGGCAATACCCGCCAGGAGGACGAGAAGTACCTCCATTTCACCTGTATAGGCCAGAAGCCCCAGTGGTAGCACCGCGAAGACGATTGCGGCGAGAATCGTCGCCAGCATCGTGAACTGGTATCGTCCTTCGGTATTGCCGGCGAGAAAGCGGATCCGCGTGCGATCGTTCGGGTCGAGCCAGGCGTGGAGATCGCGGACGAACGCGACATACGTGCCAATGCGGTCATCGTCGGGCGTTCCCCAGCTGTCGAGGCTGCTGACGACAAGAGTCAGGCCCCGATGAAACCGGATGACGCAGTTGCCGAAATCGCCCGAACGGGGGATGTGGGCGGTCTCCAGGCGTACCCGAACGATGTCCGAAAAACGGCACCGTCGTGCGATCCCTCCCGTGTTCCATTCAAGCCCGCCGGCTGTCAGCATGATGCCGCGGTCCCGCAGGCGCCAGAACGGGCGGTAGACGGCGCCCTCCCGCAGAAAGAGGTCGTAGCGTTTCGTTTCATCGGAAGGGCGAGGCTCGCTCATGGCAGCGAAATACTGGCAACCGGCCAGAGGTTACGGTTTCCATAACCGTCCGACATCGAAGGCGTGAACATCGCGACAGAGATCCACAAATGCCCTGGCCTGATGATCAACCACGGCCTTGCCCTTCTCGGCGGTCGCCGCGGCGGCGTTGCCGACCGTGCCGTGCGGATTGAGATCCTGCGCCTTCCAGCCGAACTGGCTTGGGCCATGGCCGCGCAGATGGGTGAAGGTGTCGATGAAATCAAGCTGGGCTGAACGGAAGTCGATGGCCGCATCCATGCGGACCAGATCCGGCCGCAGGTGCAGCATCATCGACGTTTCGATATCGCCGCCATGGATGCCGTAGAGCGCCTCATCCGGCGCCGAGATCCCGTCGGGCTGGCCGAAGCGGGCCCAGGCGGTTGCCACGACCAACATGTCGTGGCGGACCCGCAATTCGCGGGCGACGATGTCGACCATCGGAACATTGCCGCCATGGGCGTTGACGATTATGAGTTTCTCGACGCCGGCGCGCCGGACACTGTCGCCGATCTCCAGCCACAGCCTGGTCGTGGTCTCCCAGGTGGCGGTCAGGGTACCGGGCGATGAAATATGCTCATTCGACTTGCCGACGGCCTGAATCGGCAGGACGGTCACCGGCAAGTCATCCGGCAACAGCTCGATCGTCCGCGCGATCATGCCTTCGGCGATGGCGGTATCGGTGGCGACCGGCAGGTGGGGGCCATGCTGTTCGATCGCGGCGACCGGCAGGACGGTGATCCAGTCGGCCGTATCGCTGTCGGCGAAGTCGCGGGTGGTCATTTCCTGCCAGCGGCGGGTGGGGAGCATGGGTGGTCCTGTGGCTGACTTGTCGGGAGTACTGCCAGGTTTTTGGTAGTGAGAAACCGCCATTTCCTACAACCCTCAAAGCCTGTTTCGGCGGAGCCGTCCGTCGCATTCACTCAGCAGGGGCGACGCGCGGAGACATATGGCGGCGTATACCGGCGCTATTGGCGACTGCCTGTCGCTATGCTGTTTCGATTTCGACCTCTACGCCTACGGCGTTCGCGATCTCGGTGTATAGATCGACCGTGGTTTGCGCCCGAAGCGTCAGAAGAAGTGCATATCGTGTTTCACGGTCATAGCGTTCGAGGCTGCGTTTCTCACGCCACCAGCCGCCGGTAGGATAAACTGCAATGCCGTGACGGTTGGCGAGATCGGTAGCTGTCCCTTCCCAGACATCCGAATGCAGAGAGCCGCGATTGCGAAGACGCGGCCCGAGAACCCAGCCTTCTTCCTGGCCGCCTGTGTAGCCTCCCTCTTCCTCTTCGCGCGCGGCGGCATTGATCCTGCCGCGGAATGTGGCCACGTCTTCTTCAGGTCGCTTCACTGCAAAGCGCAAACCATGCGATGCGTATCGATGACGCTTAGTCCATCCCCTCTCGCCGGGATTAGGCTCGATAAAGTAGCTGAGCGTCACGCGAAGCTGCACCTGTTCTTCGCCAAGCGCTTCCAGCGTTTCAGCAGGCCAGGGCAAATCATGAAAAATCATGTCACGGGTCTTGATTGTCGAGCCATCTAGATAGAACGGCTGCATGCTGTTCTCGATGACGAGAGTAACATCGTTATTCCGGCTTCTTATCGTCCTATCCGGGTCCGGCACGCCGTAGCCGTAACGTCGCAGCAGCAAGCGCTTATGGCTCTGTGACGGACTGACCGGAAGATGGCCGCGCATCGCCGGAGTCCAGTCAGCGGAGTGTACGACCAGCCCTCTTACTGTCTCCGGCCACAACTCCTGACGATCAGCGAGTATCTGCGCCGCCATCCTTGAGGCCAGTGCCGTAGCGGCGCTCGTGTCGGAAATGACATTGAAGTACCCGTTTTGGAGAAGGTTGTTGGTGGTCAGTAATGCCAGATCGTCGAGGTGATCGCTGTCATCATTTGCCGGATTGACACCGTAATTGCCGCCCTCAAGGACTATGTCAGGCTTAATCGGCCATTCATGCTGCCAGGTGATCGAAGTGCGGCTGAGCGGAGACAGATCGCCCGCTGGTGCCAGGGGAGCCCACCCGACAAATGTCGGATCTGTGATCGTGCACTTTTCAGTGACCGCGCCAACAGTCAGCACATTCCATGCTTGCGCCGGACTTTCGATCGGCGATGCATCATTCTGGTGGAGATATTCGCTCGCAGGATAGAGAGCGCTGATATTGCCAGCGGACACGGTTGCTAACCGTTGATCCTGGCCATCCCCGTAGGCCAGTTCGTCCAAAGCGGCAGACCAGGAAGAAGGTCGTCCTGCCCAGTGGTCGCCCTCGGCGGTAACGGCGAGACAAAACACCCGCGCTCTTTCAGGAGCCTGAATTTCGGCGCGGCTCATCGCTTCCGCTGTGATGTATCCATACAAGTCGGGGTCATTTGCGCCCTGGTCGGGCAGTATCTTCACCGACTCAAGAACATGGCCTAGGACGACAGGGTCGTTGCCTGCAAGTGGATCGACCAGATCACCGTAGAGCGCCAATCCGCTCATTCCGGTGCCGTGTCCCAACCAGTTACCGCTGGTATCCTCGACGGGCCAGACCGCGTTCCAAGATTGTTGGTCGGCAGCATCAAGGACAGGCTCGATTAGTGGATGGGGCCGCGTTGTACCGGAATCGAGAATGCAGACGGACGGTGCATCGTCATTCGGTAATTGCACTCTTTCGGCGAGTTCATCGTTCCACTCACGTTGCTCGCGGGCGTCCATCTCCAAGAACATGGCAGGTGTGTCGCGGGCCAGGCGCAATTCGGCAACCACGTCGGTGTTTGCAACGACACTTCCTATCTGGTTAGGTTTGGCGAGCGCGAGCACAACCTCGCGTTCCGGAAAGCGGACAATATGGTCACGCAGCACCATCCCAAGACCGTTGGCCGCATGCTCAAGGACAGGTCGTGCATCGGTCCGAAGCCAGACCTCCCACCAGGCTTGCTGACCGGCGTCAGGAAATGACCCGGGATCATCGGTGAAGAGCGATCGGGCCTGAGCAAGCCGAACTTCGTCAAGTGACGCGACCAGGGACTGGTTCTTGGGTTTTCCTGTCGGCGTATCGCCGGTGCGATAGTCCTCGACCTTTTTCAGATAGAGTTCGCGCTTTGCTTCCGGAACAAACACCGTCGCTGAGAGCTTGTTCTCCGGGTCAGCCTCTGCGGGTCTCACGGCCACCAATTCAATGTGATCGTGGCCGCGCTTGTCTTCTAACCTGTCCAGAATCTCGCGCTGTTCACTGCCGATATCGAACTCCAGATAAAAGCCTGGCGAGCCCCCTGCGATCTCGGGATTGCGAGCGGCGATCTGTTGATCTGCTGCGGCGATTGCCTCGGTCAGAGCCTGCTCCAAGCGCGCTGCATGCTGGGCGCGGTTTCGTGAAGGGATAGCTACCGACCCTCCGCCGCCGGTCGGCCAGGTGAACGGCTCGCGGTGTCCGTGGCCGGCAAGATAGATGTGCCTGAGATTGCGCTGTTCCCCATCCGGCATCGGTAGCCCCTACTTATGTACTGCCGAACGCCGCTCCCGTATGGAGGCTGAAAGGTCTTCATTCGTGATGTTTGTACGATCGGTGAGTATCGCTCTTTTTACCGCTTCATCGGCCGCGCGTGAGATTTCAGCCTGGCTAAGTCCGCTTGTAAGCTCGACCGCTCTCGACCAACTAACCTTATCAGTGTCGAAGCCTAGCAGACGCGTTTGAAGTATCTTCAACGTGACGTCTTCGTCCGGTAGTTCGTACTGGATGACGTCATCAAATCGACGGAAAAGAGCGGGATCGAGCAATTCGACATGGTTGGTTGCTGCTAATATCAAACTGCCGCTGTCGTCTTTTTCAAGAAACTGGAGAAAGGAGTTAAGGACGCGGCGTATTTCGCCGACATCGTTTCGCTCGGAACGTCTTGAGCCAATCGCATCGAACTCGTCAAAGAAGTACACACCGCGCGTTTTGAGCATCGCCTCAAAAATGATACGAAGTTTCGAGGCAGTCTCGCCCATAAATCGGGTAATCAATGTGTCGAAAATGACCGTAAAAAGCGGAAGGTGCAGCTCTCCTGCCAGTGCCGATGCGGTCATTGTTTTGCCGGAACCCGGCGGTCCGACAAGGAGCAGTTTTCGTCGCGGCTCCAGACCCCGCTCTAGAATTTTGTGCTGCTGGCGCTGTTCAACAATGACACGCTTGAGGCGCTGCTCAAGCTCATCGGGCAATGCCATACTCTTTAGTCGGGTGTCTGAAAAACTGACAGCGACCAAAGCGGCGAGGTCGCCTTTCGGCTGTGCAATGGGAACGGGCCTTCTGGAGTGTTCTACCTTGCCGCTTCTCGCCTGGTCCACAAGCTCGCGCAATTGCTGCGCAACTTGCCCATGACCTTTCCGCGCCTCATGTGCGGCGACCTGCATGGCGATCGACAAAAACTGATCATCATCACGAGCAATATGGCTCTTGAGGAGTGCTATGAGGTGCTTCGAGGCCGTCATATCCGGTCAATCACTCCCTTGGCAGCGCATTCGACGAACACCGTTCACATTCCGGAACGACCGAGCGTTGTCCCATCTTGCCCAGCCGCGCAAGTTTGCACAATCGTAGATTCGCCCATTTTTGGCTGCCCCGTAAAAGATCGCTGCGTCAACAAGGCGATGCTTGGCCCTGCCCACCGTTACCGACACAAGTCCCGGCAGTTGATCGTTTCCGCGGCTCGCGGGCGATCCGCCGCCGGACACGTCACACGGTTCCCATGAACCGCCTGGCGGCCGCACCATGTTCGTGTCGCAGGCGACCGACATCGACTCCGGTCGGCTGACCGTGCTCAACCCGCCATGTCCCGCCGATCATCACCCGATCGGCGGCGTGGGCACCACACATGACCAGTGCCGCGATCGGGTCGTGAGCGCCCGAGAAGCGCAGTTCGTCAAGCGTATAGAAGGCGAAATCGGCCTGATGGCCGGCGGTTATGGCGCCGATGTCGGTGCGGCCAAGGCAGCGGGCCGAGCCTTCCGTCGCCCAGCGGAACGTGTCGAAATGTGTCACGGATGCCGCGTCGTAGGTGAGCCGGTTGATCATCAGGGCATGCCGGAGGCTCTCCATCAGGTTGGAGTTGTCGTTGGACGCCGAACCGTCGACGCCAAGTCCGACCGGGCTTCCGGCATCTTCCAGTTCCTTGGTGCGGCATTGGCCGGAAGCCAGCGTCATGTTCGAGGTCGGGCAGTGGCAGACGCCAACATGATGGCGTCCGAGCCGGCGGACCTCTTCGTCATTGAAATGGATGCCATGGGCGAGCCAGACCCGATCGGTCAGCCAGCCGCATTCTTCCAGGTAATCGACCGGTCGACAGCCGAAATGCTCAAGACAATATTCGTCTTCGTCGAGCGTCTCGGCGAGGTGGGTGTGGAGACGGCAATCGAATCGCTCAGCCAGATCGGCCGTATCGAGCATCAGTCGCTTGCTGACGGTGAATGGAGCGCAGGGAGCCAGGGCAACTTGCAGCATCGCTCCTTCATCCGAGTCGTGGTAGCGGGCAAGGACGCGCTCGCAATCGGTCAGAATGGTCTCTTCATCCTGGACCACGGTGTCCGGCGGCAGTCCGCCGTCCTTGACCGAAAGATTCATCGATCCCCGTGTGAGGGTCATGCGCATGCCGAGCCGTTCGGCTTCCTCGGCCTGAATGTCCATCGCATCCTCCAGGCCCGCCGGGTAGAGGTAATGGTGATCCGATACACACGTGCATCCGGACATCAGCAGCTCGGTCAGGGAGAGCCGCGTCGCCAGCCGGAATCCCGCCGGCGTCACGTTGCGTGCCCAGATCGGATAGAGCGTCTCCAGCCAGGGAAAGAGCTCCTTGTTGATCGCTTCGGGATGCGCCCGGGTGAGCGTCTGGAAGAAGTGATGATGGGTGTTGATCAGACCGGGGACGATGACGTGTTGTCCGGCATCGAATGTCTGCTCGACCGGTTTGCCCGGACTGGCGCCGCGGCCGACGAGCTCGGCAATACGCCCATCCTCGACGACGACGCCGCGCTCCGCGCCCAGCGCCAGGATGGCCATCGGGTCCTTGATCCACAGACGCATTAACGGTTCCTATCCTGGTTCGCTTGCCGTTCGATTGCCGGGGCGGGAGATTCGAGGATCGGTGAGCCAGACGCCGGCCGGCGGCATCAAGATACCGGCATCGTCAGCCATTTTGGGCGCCCGCCGCCACGACCTCAACTTCGACCAGCAACTCCGGCCTGGTAAAGCCGCTGACGATCATCAATGTCGACGCCGGCGGCGGGTCGCCGGTGAATCGGTCGCGCACGGCCATGTAACCGGCCATGTGCTCGCGACCCGTGACATAGGCGTTGATACGCACGATATCGCTCATGGTCATATCGGCCGCCTCGAGAATGGCCTTGATGTTGTCGAAGCAGCACTCCGCCTGCCGCTCCACCGTCGCCGGTACCGAATCGTCCGGCAGGACGCCAAGTTGGCCCGATGCGAAAACCAGTCTCGCGCCCGCGGGCACTTCGATCCCGTGGCTGTAGCGGGCAAAGGGCGGCCTTATGGTGTTGGGTTGTATGCTTTTCAACGGAAAATCCCTCCCGAGCGACGCTACGATTGCCTTTCGGTGATGACAAGTCGGACATCCGGCCGGAGATTCGCCGGATCGGCTGCTTTCTTGTGCACGGCCATTGTCCTACATTACCGCTGCTGCGGAGCCATGGCGGCAGGTCTTCGGGCAGGGCATCAACGTGGCGGCCGTAGCGCGCGAATTGCGCGCCGTTATCGAATAGTCCGGGTCGCAGCGTGGCCGGGATCAGGAGAGCGAAGAGCTCGTCAACCAAAGTGTGGCGCGGGCAGATCCGCTGCCGACGAATTGCAAGTGCGGAGAACCAGATGACCAAAATGCGCCTTACGACCCTCGTTCTCGCGGTCGGCGTGGCGATTGCCGGCGCCGGGCCGGGCGCCGCCCAGGACCTCGACGCCGTCTCGTTCGGAACCAACTGGCTCGCCCAGGCCGAGCATGGCGGATTTTACCAGGCGGTCGCCGATGGAACCTACAAGGATCACGGCCTTGACGTCACCATCGTTCAGGGCGGGCCCAGCGCGGCCAACCAGGCGTTGCTCATGGCCGACCGGATCCAGTTCTACATGCAGGGAAACCTGATCGGCTCGTTCTCGGCCGTGGAACAGGATATCCCGGTCGTGGATGTCGCCGCGATCTTCCAGAAGGATCCCCAGGTGATTATCGCCCACCCGGATTCGGGCGTCGACACGTTTGGCGACCTTGCCAAGCTGCCGACGATTTTCATGGGCAAGGACCTGTTCACCACCGGCTTCCCGTGGATGAAGGCCGAGTTCCCGGGCTTCAAGGACGAACAGATCAAGCCCTACACATTCAGCCCGGCACCGTTCCTCGCCGACAAGATGTCGGCGCAGCAGGGCTACATCACCTCCGAGCCCTACGCCATCGAGACGGTCGGCGGATTCGTTCCGAAGCTCTTTCTGATGGCCGACTACGGGTTCGATACCCCGTCGACGATGATCGAGGTCAAGGCCGACTATCTTGAAGCCAATCGCGACGTTGTTCAGCGCTTTGTCGACGCCTCGATCATCGGCTGGTACAACTATCTCTACGGGGACAACACGGCGGCTAACGATCTGATCAAACAGGATAATCCGGAGATCACCGACGGTCAGATCGCCTTCAGCCTTGCCAAGATGAAGGACGCCGGCCTCATCGATTCAGGCGCGGCTGAGACGGGTGGCATCGGTTGCCTGTCGATGGATCAGGTGAAGAGCTTCTACGACAAGATGGTTGCCGTCGGCGTCGTCAAGCCCGACATCGACTATACCAAGGTCGTTGATGACAGCTTTGCCTGCAACAACGTTGGTGCTGAGCTCAAAGGTGAATAACGCGGACGGATTCCTGATCCCGGCGAACGGTTCGCTGCCGACCTGAAGATGCAGCGAGCCGTTTGCCGAAAAAGGGCATTCGGAGACGGCCGCGTGGCCGCGTTAAGGAGCCAACCATTTGACCACAGCCGCCGCACCCGCGCGCGCGTCAGAGCCGACCGCGGACAGCGACGTTATCGTCTCGCTCAACAACGTCTCGAAGGTCTTTTCCAATGGCACCGAGGCGCTGTCGAGCATGTCGCTGGACGTGCGCCGCGGCGAATTCGTCAGCCTGCTCGGACCCTCCGGTTGCGGAAAGTCGACGGCACTTCGGATCATCGCGGGGCTCGGCGATACGACATCTGGATCGGTTGACTGGCCGGCTCCGACGTCGGGGCAGAAGACGGATCACGAGATCGGTTTTGTCTTTCAGGAGCCGACCCTGATGCCGTGGGCAACCGTGTTCGGTAACGTCTGGTTGCCGCTGCGCCTCAAAGGCGTGTCGAAGTCGGCGGCGCGCGACGATGTGATGGAAGCCTTGCGGCTTGTCAGCTTGGAAAAATTCGCCGGATCCTATCCGCGTGAGCTTTCCGGCGGAATGAAAATGCGCGTGTCGATCGCCCGCGCCCTGATTACCAAGCCCCGCCTGCTGCTCATGGACGAGCCCTTCGCGGCCCTCGACGAAATCAACCGGTTCAAGCTCAACAACGACCTCCTCCATCTCTGGGAGACATTCGGCTGGACGGTTATCTTCGTCACCCACTCGGTTTTCGAGTCCGTTTACCTGTCGAGCCGCATCGTGGTCATGGCGGCTCGACCCGGGCGGGTGTTCGACGAACTGTCGATTGAAGCACCTTACCCTCGCGAGGAAGAGTTCCGGACCTCCTCGGCTTACGCCGACTATTGCCGCAAGACATCCACCACGCTGCACGAAGCGATGGAAGGTAGCGAACACACATGACGTTCGCCAACACCGAAGAGCGGGACGGAGTGCCCGTTGACACGGACGTACCGGCCGACGTCAGGCTTCCACGACCTGCCACCCCGCAGCAATGGTCGGTGCGCATTGCGCGGATTCTGATCCCCGTCGTGATGCTGATCCTTCTGGTTCTGGTTTGGCAGCTCTACGTCACCGCCTACGAGGTCAAGCATTACATCCTGCCCAGCCCGGTGCGGGTCGCCGGGGCGCTGGTGGAGGGATGGAATGTTCTCGGCCCTGCCCTGCTCAACACCCTGGAACTCACCTTCGCCGCGTTGGTGATCGCGCTTCTGGGCGGCGTTGCGCTGGCGATCCTGATGGCCCAGTCACGATGGATCGAGGCCGGACTGTACCCCTATGCGGTCATTCTCCAGGTGACGCCGGTCATCGCAATCGCGCCACTGATTATCATCTACGTGCCAAACACCCAGATCGCCGTTCTTACCTGTGCCTGGATTGTCGCCTTCTTCCCGATCTTGTCGAACACCATGCAGGGGCTGAAGAGCACCGATCACAACCTTCTCAACCTGTTCGAGTTGTACGGCGCCAGTCGCTGGCAGACGCTGAGATACCTGCAATTGCCGAATGCACTACCTTACTTCCTTGCCGGCCTACGGATTGCGGGGGGCCTTGCGTTGATCGCCGCCGTCGTGGCGGAATTTGTTGCCGGCACCGCCGGCGCCGGGTCGGGACTCGCTTTCCGCCTGTTGGAATCGCAGTATCGGCTGAACATTCCGCGCCTCTTCGGGGCCCTGGCGCTCCTGTCACTGACCGGCATCCTGATCTTCTTCGCAACCAGTCTCATTTCGCATCTGCTGTTGCGGAAGTGGCATGAGAGCGCGGTTCGGCGGGAGAACTGAGTGATGGCGAGAACGCGGAAATCCTCTCTAGCGGGAATTCCACAAATGGATCGGTGGAAAGCGTCCTTCGAGGCTCGGGCTTTCGCCCTCGCACCTCAGGATGAGGAAGGTAGCGATAGCTGCGGCGCCGGGCAGGCGCGGGTTCGGATTCTTGTGAAATCCACTATCGGCCTCATCCTGAGGTGCGAGGGCGGCGGCCCGAGCCTGTGCGTCCGCGAGGACGCTTTGTCAACAAAGGTGGGAGTCCTTGTCATGTGAAGTCACAGTGCATGAAGTTGAAGGCAACTGCGTCGCCGCGAGGCGGGGTGGGGAGCAGCCGGATGCGAA
>JAAEOR010000763.1 GCA_024222895.1 Hyphomicrobiales bacterium
CAATCAGCTCGAAACATCCGCCGACGGACGGCGGCTGATGGAGCGCGGCATCGTCTACGCGCCCGATTATGCCATCAATGCAGGTGGCGCGATCGCGGTAGCCCATGAAGGGCCGAGCTTCGTCCCGGCAAAGCTGAAAGCACATGTGGAAGGAATTAGCGCGACGCTGGCGCGAATTTTCGAGCGATCGGACGACGAACGGTGTCCAACCTCCGACATCGCCGACCGCCTTGCCGAGGAACGGTTGGCGCACGCCCGCGCCAGAACTCGAGTGAGGTGACACCGTGCACTCCCGCCGGACCTCGAGCAGAGGTGCCCAGCCAGCGCGACCGATCACCCTCGATGAGAAATATACCGCGACCGAGGGCCGGGTGTTTCTCACCGGACTGCAGGCGCTAGTGCGCTTGCCGATGGCCCAGATGAGGCGCGATCGCGACAACGGTCTGAACACTGCAGCATTCGTCTCAGGCTATCGCGGGTCACCGCTCGGCGGTTACGACCAACAGCTAGTCAAGGCGCGCGTACATCTGGACGCCCACGAAGTGATCTTTCAACCGGGCGTCAACGAAGATCTGGCGGCAACCGCGATCTGGGGAACCCAGCAGCTGCATCTGTCGCCGGGCGCGCGCAAAGACGGTGTGGTTGGCATCTGGTACGGCAAGGGA
>JAAEOR010000764.1 GCA_024222895.1 Hyphomicrobiales bacterium
ACTACGGAGGCCGGCCACCCGTACAGGCAAGAACGGTCGTATGAGAGCACGGTCCCCCCGAACCAGCAATGCGTTGGTCGGCACGTGCACAAAGCCCTACGGCATCCGGCTGAATTCAGGACATACTTTCATTTTGCTAAGCTCCATGATGAGCCCGGAGGTGCTCCATAAGCGGCTGTCCGGCATAGTTTGCGTGGGCCTCGACAGGTTCGGTGGTGATATCGTCAAAATGCTGGTCGAGAACGGTCGCCCTCTCGTGCTGCAACGGGCTGGCGTAAAACACATTTCGCTCCATTCGGCCCGCCCTTCAGGATTGATGACCGCCCGCTTCATTGAGGCCACCGGTTCCGGTCCGTCGGGCCGCTGCCGGGCTAAGGTTCCATCGGTCAGCTTTTCCAGAAGCTCCTTCGCATTTGCTTCTCTGGCAGTGGCCTGCACGTGGTAGATCATTCCGTGTCTCCCTCTGCGAAACCTGTGTTCCAGCATCAAAAACCAGGGCAGGGGTATCTCTCTAGCATGCGGCGACATCGGTACCGCGGGTCTGTCACCTGGCATCCGGGCTCACGCCGAGCGCTAGCACCGCGGCCGGCGGTCCGTCTTGCAGGCGAAGCCAAAATCGCCCAAGCTGAAGTCATCCGGAAATTATCGGTTACAGTCGCATTGCCAGACCATTGAGCCGCGACTTACGCAAGTGTTACGTGCAGAAAGCGAATTTTCTTGCCGGTTAAACAATATGGTCGAAGTCATTCTTTCACTTCCTGAGTGGATCGGGATTGTGGCCGCCATGGGCATTGCCACGGCCCTGGGCTTAGGCGTTTACTTCACTTCAAATTACCTTATTGGCGCATATACAACTGATGATTTAAAAGATCCTATGAGCAATCTGTTCCGCGTCGTCGGGACGCTCATAGCATTGATGCTGTCTCTTTCATTTGCAGAAGTTATCTATCAGAACACCGGAATAAATAATGCACTGGAGCGTGAAGCTTCGGCGATCGCGGACACCTTTAGAGATTTAAAACAATTTGACGAAGAAGGTACACGCGCCCTCAGGATGTTGTTAGTCACCTACACAGAGTCTGTCATCGAAGATGACTGGAAGTCACTTGCCAGCGACCAGCTGAGCCAACGATCAAAGTCCGTTTTTGGCGAGATTATTGACAATATCACAATTCTTGAGGCACAATCCGAGATTCAGAAACGAATCATTTCTCGAATAGATGCGGATATCGATGTAATCTCCGATTCTCGCCTTATTCGCATAGATAATGCGCTAGCCGAGACTCCACTCTATGTTTATGTGATAGTTTTTGGATTCCTGGTGACGATGGCCTGCTTTGGAGCTTATAAAACCAATACGCCTATTGTAGTTTTACTTGCTCTGTATACGTCGTTTATTGGCCTGGTCCTTTATATGATACTTTCGTTCAGTGACCCGTTCCAAGGCGCATTTGGCGTGGCGCCTACAACATTTGAACGGCTAGTCGAAATCATGCGGATCGAAGACGGATTGGATTAGCTCGCGCAGCCCGCATCATCGATGATGTCAAGGCGGAAAGATCTGTGTTGCGTTTGCATGCTCAGGTCGTCTTGTGTCGCTGCTCAATCTCGGAGGCAATGCGATCGAGATCCGGAACCTCGGTCCGAAGCCGCTCGAGGAAGGCTGCCAGTTCGGGCTCTGTCGCAAGCCTCGGCAGAAGTGGCTCCAGGGTATAGAGCTTTGCTTCGTAGCGTATGCCAGGAAACTGCTCGCCGATTTCTGCCACCGTCTCCTCGACCTCGATGCCCTGCGCCGCCATCCTTATCAAAAGCTCGATGGCATTGCCTTGTGTCCAGTCATAGGGTCCCCACGCGATTTCACGCAGCGCCGGGATCGCTTGCGGACCAAGCTGGAAAATGAGCTCAAAGATCGCGAACTGGCAGGCGGATAGCCACCCGACAAGGCCATGCTTGCGAAAGTCGTAGTTAGCTGGTTCCGGAGGCGGATTGTGAAGGCGCAACCGGAGGGCTACGATATCATCGACGTCTATTCCGGCCGCCAACTCACGAGCCCGTTGTGCGAAAGCGGCCCGATCAATACCCGACAGCAGGTCCGTTGCCAGACTTGTCATACTGGATGTCGGATCGAAGATTCCGTCGGCGTCGCTCATAGCAATACGAACATGTCACCGGATTCCCCATGTGCAGTCCCTGCGATGGTTGTGCCGGCACCGGCGGCGTTGATCAAGCGGACGTGCCGACCGCGTGCCGCTACCCGAAGTGGCCATGGGGGCTTCCGTGTCGCCAGAACCGCGGTTTCATCCGGGCAAGACCGGCTGTGCTAACTAAAGATTGAAATCTGTTGCGGATTCCGCATGATCAACGGTGGAGGTTTCGATGGGCGTCGCCCTGAAGTGCTTCCAGACACCAAACGCAGGAGGAGTAAAGACGTGGGCGAAAAGAGCAATGTTGACGTTTTCGTGGAGTGGGCCAAGACCCGCCTCGACGAGATGAGGGCAGGAGCAAAGGCGCTGGAATCCGAGCTCGATTCGCTGAAAGGTCAGGTCAAGACGGATGCAGAGACGACCGTCGCCAAGGTCAAGGAGTGGATTGCGCAAGGCGATGCCGAACTCAAGAAGGCCCGGGTCGAGGGGGAAGGCGCGTTGGAGGACGCCAGGGCGCGCTTCGCGACGGTGTGGCATGACTTCGAAGCCACGGCCAACCAGTGGGGCGAGGCCGCCAGCA
The DNA here is from genome assembly GCA_024222895.1 of Hyphomicrobiales bacterium. GTDB lineage: Bacteria > Pseudomonadota > Alphaproteobacteria > Rhizobiales > Kaistiaceae > Bauldia. The sequence goes on from JAAEOR010000764.1 coordinate 2,725, forward strand.
ATCAACGGGAGATGTTCAGCACGCGGGCGACGGCGCAGCTCGACTCCTGGAAAGGGATTGTCGATCAGTACGTCACCCAGGCGGGTGAAATGCACGCGCAACACAAGGCGTCAGCTGAGGCGGCGGTGGCGCGTTTGAAGGCGGAGGCCGGCAAGGCTGAGGCCCAACTCGATCAACTCGGCAAAGCCCAAGCGGCGTCCTGGAAAGCACTGAGTCAAGGCCTGGACGAGTCACGTAAATCGCTCGACAAAGCTTCTGATGAAGCTCTGGCGGCTTTCAAGAAAGCGATGAGGGACTGATCTCCGGCCGGCCGGTCGGATTTCGACGCGGGCCCTGGGGGGCCAGACGTTTCACCTCTGTCGTCCCTCCTGCGTCATCCTTCGGCGAGCCTTGGCGAGACCGGAGGATCAATGTCAACCTGCCATGACCAAAGGCGTTTCGCGTCTGCGTCGGACCAAGCGATCGTCGAAGTCCCCTTTTCTGGGAGGCAAACCGGGATGGGGGATACATCCGAACCAACGTTGCGCGACTGGATGGGGATACCGCGGTCAAGCCGCAGTATGACGATGGAGTAGAGAACTGGCGCCTGCCAGAAAGCCAACTACAACTACCCCAGCGACACTTCGAACGAAGCCACCTCCCGCGGCGCCAGTTCGACCGTGAAAACCTGCCCCTCCAGCGCGATCGTGTCGCCGGTTTCGGCTTCGATCGGAGTGACTCGTTCCACCGCCTTGACGCTGCCGCTGACCAGCCGGGTCGGCACGGCCTGGGGTTCGTTCCGAAGATTCTGGTAGCGAAGAATCACCGCCTTGTCGCGCTCCGCCGGCTTGGCCACCACCAGCACATCGGACTCCTCATCGACGCTGACGAAGGACGCCGCCTTCGGACCGGTGCGAACACGATCGCGAAGCACGATCGGCGGGACAACCTGCTCGGCGGCAAAGCGAGACGCAAAAGCATCGTCGGTCGGCCCTTCATGGGTCGTCAGCCGGTAGCGTAGCGGGATCTCGCCATCCTGACTCGCCTTGAAATTGACCTCCCAGTGGTTGTTGAGCGGCCACGCAAGAATCGTCGCACTTTCGGGATCGAAGCTGTCACGATTCCAGGTGGCCGACGTGACGCCGCCGAGTTGGACCAGCGGCGCCTCCACGGAGGCGAGCACGACGCCACGTTTTCCGTCATTGACGCCAGCCCAGCGCTGGATCGGAAAGTAGTCGCGCACCGCACCCGGAATCTGGTCGTCGTGCGGCGCGCTCGGCACGCCACCGAGATCAAGGCGGAAACTGGGTTCGCCAAGGTTGAACGGAAACGCGATGATGACCGATTCCGGATCGAGCACGTCCTCCTTGTCGAGCCACCAGTCCACTTCGAGAACCTTGCGACGCGGTTCGAGGGCATAGGTGCAGGAGGCCGCGACGATACCCTTCGCCTTGATGTCGACCCGGATCGATGCACGACCCTGATAGACCTCCGGCGGATGAACCTCCACCGAGGTCGGTGTTTCGTAGCGGAAGGGAACATCGTGGTAGCGCACGCCGGCGTCCTCGCGCGAAAAATCGAGCGTGAACATCGACTGGCGCCCCTTGTCGGAGTCGATCCACTCATAGACATACTCGCCGATCCCCCAGCCGCGGTATTTGCCGGCGAAATCGTGGCCCTGATCCTTGTCAGTGAATTCGGCAAGAGCGCCGGTGGTCTCGTCGACGACGATGCGATAATGGGCGTTTTCGATCGTACCCGGACCGACCTTGATATCGCCAGCCTCCGGCTCGGCATTGACCGGCAGGAAGGCGTAGCCGAAACCCGGTACGTGGCCTTCGACCCGC
>JAAEOR010000765.1 GCA_024222895.1 Hyphomicrobiales bacterium
CGACGGATCTTCCCCCTCCGGAAAAATCGCATCGGCACCACCATTGGCGGCAAAGGCTTCAACGGAGGGGTACCCCAGCCAGTCCAGCAGCGGGCGATTGGCAAACAGGGTTTGGCTGTCGCGGTAAATCGCGATGCCGACCGGCAGCCGATCGAGCAATGCCTGGTCAAACGGCGGGACAACGACGGACGGGGCTGGAGGATCCGGCGATTGCACGGGATCCAGGGGCTGGCTGCTGTCACCAGCCAACGCCTCGGCGATACGCCGGAAGGCGTCCTGTTCATTCCCGGACAGGCGCTTCGGCAGGATACGCGCCGGCGCCTTGCCAAGCGGCACGACATTGGAACGCGGCACCTCGGTTTGCTCGGCGAGAGCCTCGGCCGGCAGAGTGTCGGCTTCCGGCTTGACGACCGGCGGCGGGGCCGGTTCGCCGGACGGTGCCGATCGGGTACGGGGGCGACGATCATCTGTCCGGATCACACCAAAGCCCCGATAGCCCTCGAAAACGCCATCGCGTGAGAAAATCGGCAGTCCGGTGAGGTCGATGGCAACACACTCCGGCGTATCGTCCAACGGCCAATAGAGGGTGATGTCGGCAAAGCCGGAAATCGCCGAGAGCGCACTGGCAACCTCACGGTCGCCATCAACGCCGAAGCGATCGGCCACGTCGCGCCACGCCGTGCCGACGGCCGGTGCATTGCCGGCGCCGACCGCCTCACCAAGATCCGGCGAGACGAACGCCAGAGCGTGGTGGGCGTCTGTCTGCCACAGGAAGCGGGTCGCCGCCGGTTCAGCTCTTGGATCCGGCGGATCCCGTCGCTGGTTTGCGATCGCGATGGACGAGGGATCCGTTTCGACAACGTCGGCTGGGGTCCGCGACTCAAGGACCGTGGGCGGGGGCGCCGGCACGACCGGCGCCCGAGATTTCTCGGCCGGTCCGGCAATCAGCAGGAATACCAGATCGTCACCCACGTGAACCCTGGCGACGCCTACCTGGCGTTCGGTGCCGTTCAAACCAAGCGATGCGCGCGACACCGCCTTCTCACCAGCGGCCGCGACGGCCACCAGCCTGTCAATCTCGCCGGAGGCGTCGGCAAGCCGGTCAAACCCGCCCGAGGCTCCGAGGACCCCCCCCTCGCGATCGAGGACCGCGACGAGGCAGTCGTCACCGCTGATCACATCGGCCAGCCGTTCAGAACGGGTGGATAGCGACTCGCGGGCGGCGGTCGTTGTTGCA
>JAAEOR010000766.1 GCA_024222895.1 Hyphomicrobiales bacterium
AGCCATCGAGGCGGGGATCGCCACGACGATCGTCGATCACAAGGCCCATTCCACCAAGGACTCATTCGAAGACACCATAACGGCTGCGCTCGAATCGGCCGACATAGAACTGGTGTGCCTGGCCGGCTTCATGCGCCTGCTCTCCGACCGGTTCGTCGATCGGTGGCATGACCGCCTGATCAACATCCACCCGTCACTGCTGCCGGCCTTCACGGGCCTTCACACCCACGAGCGCGCGCTGGAGACAGGCGTCAAACTGCACGGATGCACAGTCCATTTTGTCCGCGCGGCGATGGACGACGGACCGATCATCGCCCAGGCAGCCGTGCGCGTGCTGCCCGGCGATACCGCCGACAGCCTGGGGAATCGCGTTCTCGCCGCCGAACATCAGCTCTATCCGCGGGCGCTCGCGTTGGTGGCGAGCGATGCGGTGCGGGTGGTCGACGAACGGGTTGTATTTCCTTCCGATAACGGCAATGGGGCGGTACCGCAGATCCTGATGTCGATCCATCACTAGTGGTCCGACTCCGACATTTGCTACCCTCCTGCAGCACCCTCCCAAGCAAATGTCGGAGTCATCAGGACCACTAGCAACTATCTGATTCTAGTGGAGCTTTTGAATTTGACATTTGAACGAGAGCCTTGCAGCGAGCGGGACTCAAATGTCAAATTCGCTCCACTAGCGTCTCTTCGCGATTGCCAACGCCGGCTGAAACGGCTGCATGCCGGGGGGATCGCGGTCGCCTCGCTGATCCCGCGCCGGCAACCCGGTCAGCGGTCCTCGATCAAGCGGATCAGCGGCAGCCATTCGTCGACCGCCCCGACCCGGCGGGCGGGGGACAGATCGAAGATCCCGAGGCCGCGGCGTGCCACATCAGGATATATCGATCTGTCTCGCAATCCGGCCGCCATCTCGTGGCCCAGCGCTACGAGAAAAGCGTCAAGCTCTCTGGTGGCTCGGGTGCGGCTCCGTAATCGATTGCCGACGACGGCGATCGGCTTCCTGCCTTTGCGGACTGGTTTCACAGCCTCGAGTGCCTTGAGAAAGGCCCGGGTCGTCCTCTCGTCGAAAAACGACGGAAGCACCGGCATGATGATCATGTCAGCGCGTTCCAGCATTTCAAGCGTGCGTTTGGATCGCAACCCGGCGCCGGTATCGATGACCAACCGATCGAGATCCTTCGGCACCTTGCCCGGCCCCTTGTGCCAATCAAGGGAAACGATCGTCGCCGCACTCCTCGGGCGCTGTTTGATCCAGCCCAGGCAAGATTGCTGCCGGTCGCCGTCAGCCAGTCCGGTCTTCAGTCCGGCGTTGGCGAATGCCGTGGCGAGATTGGTTGCCACCGTGGTCTTGCCGCAGCCGCCCTTGGCATTTGCCACCAGTGTGGAGATCACCAGACAGGATCCCCTTGTTTCAAGACCGCCAAAACGGCCGCGCCCGGTCAAAGCGGCGCCATGCCTCAAGCATGAGAGGTTCAATGCCCTCCAGGCGATGGCCGTACCACTTCCCGATCATCGCCGCTCCCTTCCCCCCAACCGGCCCGTCTGTGCGTATTCGTTCAGCGATGGCGGCAGCCACTGTCGCATCGTTCATGTAACCCAGGCCATCCTGAAAGAACGACAGGCGCTTGAGATACAACTTTGTTCGTTTTTTCGGAAAGAGACCCCGAAAGCCATCGCATGCATATCGCAACTTTTTCAGGGCAATCCGAACTTCAAGGCGATCGGCGGAGGCGAGATCGGCAAAACCCCGCGCTAAGCTTGATCAGGCTCTTGTAGCGTTTCTCAAGAACTTTGGCGGCCAGCGGCTGCAAGTGTCCGTTTTGTCAGGCCGAATCGAGCCTCCCCCCTCACCGGCCAACAGGAGATCGAACAACGAACCGTTGAACCACCGTTCTCCGACCATCCGGCGGATCGACCTGTAGGCGACCCGGCGGCGACTTTGCGCGGAGTCAGCCAGCCGCGTTAATGCGGTCTTGTCGGGATCGCCGGCTACGACCGACGGCATGGCGGCAGCAGCGCCAGATCGACTGTTGATTTTCTTGTTGTTGCCGAACATTTGACCGCGTGCCAGCGCGCCGCCATCCCGACGCTTCAGCGTTACCTCGTCTTCGCCTTCACTCCACCGCCGCCGAAAGGTGTATCCGCGCCTCCACAGCCGCCGGTCATCCGTATCGTAGTATGTGCTTCGAACCGTGGTCACCGCGACCGAAACGCTTCCCAGAGCATCGAAAATCGCAGACAGATTTCGCGAAGTACCGGTCAGTTTCAGTTCGATTTCTCTAAACGGGTCGTCGCCGGAGTAGTCAGCAGCCGAGAACCCGCGATTTACCGATCGCGTCGGGAGGTCGGAAGAAAAACGGTTGTGTCCCTCCTTGACCGGACGCTGGCCGGTGGCAGTTCTCACCCGTCGCCACTTTGTGCCCTCAGCAGGGCATCGCGAAGGGGAGCGCGCATCTCCTCGCTGACGTTGTTGTACTCCTCTTCCAAAGATATGACTCGACCGTTACCCAGATCGAACACCCAAAGGGTCGCAAAGGACTCGGTGATCTGCCCGAGTCCCTCCTCCGCGCCACCAAGGGTGACCACCAATGCATCCCGCTCGCGATCGCCGAATGGCATCGCCCGGGTCTCCTCCTCAATCAGGTTCATGCCGCCCTTTTCGATCTTGGGGGCCTTGAACGCAACCTCCCAATCGTAGTCGGCATCCGCCACTCGCAGGGTTGCGGTGACCGACTCCAGGTCGGTCTCGCCCAGAAGGTAGTATACGCAATAACCTAACACACCCGGCGTCACCGCCGCCGTTGCGACGGAGATCAGCTCGCCGCCGGCGATTTCCTGCGGACAGGTAAGACCGGCGGGAACAGGCTTGTCTTCAGCCGTGGCGAGAGCGGGGATGGCGAACGTGGCGGCGGCGGCCAGCCCGAGCCACCCACGGATTCGGCGGGTAAGCGCCGCGCCGGTCGAATTGCTTTGCCTTGACCGGCGCGATGCGCCGTCGCATTGTCTTCTCGATATTCGGGGGTGGTTCATGAAGCGTCTCTGTCTAGCATTGTTGGTTGCTGTCGCCGCGGCCGCACCGGCCCATGCGTGGTGGGGTGGCAAAGGTCACCTGCCAGCCTGCGACTCCAGGCAAGTTGTATCGAGCATCGTCCAGAAGTTCGCCTACGCCAACCGGGTCACGTTCCACTGGGGCGTTGGGGTCGAATCGATCACCGAAATCTACGAAAAACCCGAGCAAATCCGTAGCGACAGCAATATCGGCCGCAGGTACTGCCGTGGCACAGCCTGGCTGACCGACGGGCGGAGTTCGGAGGTCGTGTATCTGATCGAGTCGCGACAGGGCTTCGCCTCTATTGGCTGGCGGGTACAATCCTGTCTCCCTGCCTTTGACGAATGGCATGTTTATGGCAGCTGGTGCCGTTCGATCCGGCCTTAGGCGTTTCGTCCTCATAACAGGGCTGATCATGGCCTCGGGTCCGCCTGCTGCGGCAGACGATCGGCCTGGTGATTTCGATTTCTATGTTCTCGCCCTCACCTGGTCGCCGAGTTATTGCGCCAATGCGCGACGGCCCGATCCGCAGCAATGCGAACGGCCGCGAACAGGCTTTTCCGTGCATGGGCTCTGGCCGCAATACGAAAGAGGCTACCCGGAGGAATGCCGAAGCACCCCCTATCGGCTGACGCGGAGTGCTATTGCCGGTATTGGCGACGTGATGCCGTCCGGAGACGAAGCGGCTCACGCCTGGCACCGGCATGGCACCTGCTCGGGGCTTCGACCGAAAGCCTATTTCGACCTCATTCGGCGATCTGTGGCGACGGTGGCGATTCCGGAGCCGTATCGCGAACCACAGGCGGACGTCTCGACGAGACCACGCGATATCGAAGCGGCCTTCCTTGCCGCCAATCCGGGGATGTCCGCGCGCGGCTTCGCCTTCACCTGTACACGCGACGGCGTCCTCCAGGCCCGTATCTGCATGACCAAACGGCTTGGATTTCGGCGATGCCCGGAGGTTGACCGGCGGGCATGCCGGCGTCCGATAGTGACCCTTCAAACGCCA
>JAAEOR010000767.1 GCA_024222895.1 Hyphomicrobiales bacterium
AAGGTTTCAACCACTCCGGTCGCCGAAATCGACAAGCGTCAGGTCATCGAGCAGATGATCGGGGTCGGTCACCACGACCTCGAAGAGAGCTATGTGGGCGAGATCGAACTCGACACAAAATTTGATGCGCCGGTCGTCCTGGAGACCAAAGGGCTCACCCTTGGACGCTCGTTCCGCGATGTTTCGCTTCAGGTGCGCGCCGGCGAAGTGCTCGGAATATACGGTTTCATGGGTTGCGGCCAGATCGAACTGGCACGGGCATTGTTCGGCAAGATCAGGGCATCAGGCCAACTCAGGCTCGACAGCGAAGACATCAAGCTGACCCGGACGTCCAAGGCTCGCCAGAAAGGCATCGCCTACGTTCCCGAAAGCCGAAGGGCCATGCTCTTCCATCACGAACCGCTCTACAAGAACATGTCGATCAGCATTCTCGAGCGGATTTCCAGCTTCCTCCTCAAGCCGGCGTCCGAGCGCAAGATCGCTCGTTCGCAAGTCGAGAATCTGCGGATTCGTACACCGGGCGTCGATCAGCTCCTGGGTAATCTGTCCGGTGGCAATCAGCAAAAAGTCGCCCTGGCGAAATGGCTCACTCATGCGCCAAAGGTCCTTATCTTGAGCGAGCCGACCCGCGGCATGGACGTCGGCGCGAAGGAAGATGTGGTTCGCATCGTTCGCGGCCTTCGCGACCAGGGAATTGGCGTTGTGGTGGTCTCAACCGAACCAGAGACCGTGCTGTCGCTCGCCGATCGTATTCTGGTTATGAAGCGCGGCGAGATCGTAGAAGAGTTCGCCGGCAACACCGTGAGCAAGGATCGGCTGCTGGAAGCAGCCTGAGGGGGAATAATGTCGGAGGCGGGGACAACGGCAGCGCGGACTGGCGGCTGGATACGCGGGCAACTACGCAACATCGCGCCGTTCGTGACTCTCCTGTTTCTGGTGGGTTTCTTCAGCCTGGCCAGCGACTCATTCTTCACGACCAGCAACTTAGGCAATATTCTCAGTCAGATATCGATCACTGCGATCATCGCCGTCGGCCTGACCTTCGTCATTCTTTGCGCAGAAATCGACTTGTCGGTTGCTGCAATCGCCAACGTGACCGGCATCGCGGTCGCGTTTTTTACGTTGCAGGAAAGCTACGTCAACATCGCCAACCTGCCTCTCCCGGGTCTTTTCGCAATCATCCTTGCACTGCTTATCTGTTTCGCGCTGGGCCTGGTAACGGCCTTCAGCGTCACCGTCATCGGTATCCCGTCATTCATCATGACCCTGGCGATGATGCAGATCGCCGATGGCATGTCGGCGCTCTTCGTTCGCGGCCAGATCGCCTATGCGGTACCCTCATTTGTCACGACTCTGGGCTCCGGCTCGATCCTCGGCATTCCCTGGATCGTGATTGTCGCCGGGCTGTTTCTTCTGGTTGGGCACCTGGTCCTCACCTACACGCGCTTCGGCCGCTACGTCTACATGGTCGGCGGCAATCGCGAGGCGGCAGAGTATTCGGGCGTCAACATCAAATTTGTCATCGGCGCCGTTCTGGTTATCGGCGCCGTCTGCTCCGGCGTGGCGGGTATGCTCGGGGTGGCCTACTTCGGAAGCGCGCAGCAGAACGAGTTCACCCCCTACCTGCTTGATGCGATTGCCGCGGTGGTGGTCGGCGGCACCAGTCTGTTCGGTGGTCGCGGCGGCATCGGCAACACCATCATCGGGTTGCTTGTTCTGGGTGTGCTCAACAACGGCCTCGACCACGTACAGATTGATCCATTCTTCAAGATCCTGATCCGCGGACTCATCCTGTTTGCCGCGCTGACGATCAACGTCTATGCGCAACGCTTGCGCTCCGAGACCGAAACCAGCGGCACGTAGCAGCGGAAAAGGCCACCGCGGATTTGCAGGTTGAACGACGAGCGAGCAGGCGGGATTCCTTCACGATGAAGGCTGCGCTTGTCCGGCTGCCCGGCCCTTGGCGCACTCGGTCGTCGTCTTGACGCTCCGCCTACTCGACGTCGATAACCGGCGCGAGGCCGGCGGTCTTGGCAATCTGTCCCAGGCGACGGGCAACCCGCGAACCGCCGAGCGGTGCCAAGTCCTGCGGCAGCACCAGGGCTAGAGCTTTGCCCCGGCGTTCAAGGCGGGTGCGACCGACGACGCCGGGCATGGCACCTGAAATCAGATAAGCCGTACGCAGGATCGCCCCAAGGGCGCGCGCCCTTTCCATGTAACGGGTCGGTGCCAGCTCGCGAATGCCTGGACTGAGCGCCTCGTCTATGAGCCCTTCATGGCGGTAGAAATTGGCAAGCGCCAGATAAGCCCGACCCGGGTGATCGATCCCGATGAACGAAGCATGAGCGATCAGATTGAGGCTCTGTTCGCCGCGATAGTCCGGATGAACCCGCCAGCCAATATCGGCAAGCAGACAGGCGGCATGGCGCAGCCTGACTTCCCCGGACGTTTCATCAAGACCGATGGCCTGAAAGGCCTGCGCGCTCCACGGGATCAGCTCGCCAGCATGGCGTGGCGACCGGGAGCGGAGCCAGGCAAGTTCTTCACAGGCTACGATCAGCGGATCGCGGATCCTCTCGTCGTCAGGAAGAAGGTCGTAGAGATGACCCTCGCGGACTCCCAGCGCGGACATAACAATCCGCTTCGGATTCATCACCTTGACGATCTGTTCCAGCACCGCGGCCCCGTAGGGCAGTAGCGATCGCCGGTTGCGGGAAACCACGTCGATCGAGTCAAGCGAATCCACC
>JAAEOR010000768.1 GCA_024222895.1 Hyphomicrobiales bacterium
CTCGGCATCCTCGACACCGAGTTCCGAGATGTCATGGTACGCGAACTGAGAGAATTGCACCTTCGCATCAGTGCAACCACGGTCTACGTGACCCACGACCAGCTCGAAGCCATGGCGATGGCCGACAAGATCGCGATCATGAATGATGGGATCATCGAGCAATTCGGCCGCCCCCAGGAAATCTACGATCAGCCGGCGACGATGTTCGTCGCCGACTTCATCGGCTCGCCGCCTATGAACTTCCTCCATTTCCACGGCTGCGTCGCACCCGGCGAAACGGTGGTCGGCATCGACGGCGCCGAGATCGCCATTCCCGACCCGCGCGAGGAGCGCCAGGAGACCGAACTGGCGCTTGGCGTCCGGCCCGAACACATTCGCTTCGACGACGGCTCGGCGCTCCGTGGTACCGTCTTTGGTGCCGAGTATCTCGGTACGACACAGATCGTCACGGTCAGCACCGGACACGGGCAGATAAAGGCTCGGCTCCCGGCCGAGATCATGGCCAAAGAGGGCGAATCAGTCGGGCTGGCGTTCCGCTCGGAGCGGCTGTCGCTGTTCGATGCGGCGTCCGGCCGGGCAATCCGGACCGCGCTGACCGAGGCGCACGCCCATGGCTGAAGTCGCGCTCACATCGATCACCAAGCGGTTCAAGACGGTCACCGCCGTCGACGGCCTCGACCTTACCATCGCCGATGGCGAGTTCTTCGTCCTGCTCGGCCCGACCGGCGCCGGCAAGACGACGACGCTGCGGCTGATCGGCGGGCTCGAGCACGCCGATGCCGGCTCGATTACCATTGGCGGAGTGGACGCTACGCGGCTCGAACCGGCCGCCCGCGATGTGGCGTTCGTTTTCCAGCAATTCTCGCTCTACCCGCATCTGACCGCCTTCGACAATCTTGCCTTTCCACTGCGCTCACCGATCCGCCGGGTCGACAAGGACGAGATCCGCCAGCGAGTGGAAGAAATAGCCACGATGCTGCGTATTGAAGGCAAGCTTCAGAACCGCGCGACCCAGCTTTCCGGCGGGGAAATGCAGCGGGTTGCCATCGGCCGCGCCCTGGTTCGGCGGCCGTCGATATATCTCATGGACGAGCCGCTTTCCTCGCTGGACGCAAAACTTCGCTCCGATCTCCGGCTTGAGCTCAAACGCATCCAGCAGGAGCTGGGGGCGACCATCCTCTACGTCACTCACGATCAGACCGAAGCAATGACCATGGCCAACCGCATCGGCGTAATCGAGGCCGGACGGCTGGTCCAGGTCGGAACGCCGCGGGACATTTACACCGCTCCGTCCAGCATCTATGTCGCCACACGATTGGGCCAGCCGACGATCAACCTGATTCCGGCGGGCCTGATCCCGAGCGGCGTGGGACCCAGCGGAGCAAAAACAATCGGCGCACGAACAGAAAACCTGGTTGTCGCCAAGACGACCGACGGCAGCGCGCTTGGTACCGTCGACTGGGTCGAGCATCTTGGCGATCAGAACCACCTGCATGTCACGGTGGGGGCGCACAAGTTGGTGACCCTGATCGACTCGGCATCCGGCCTTGCCAAAGGCGACCGGGTGTCGCTGACGCTCGTCGATCCCCTGTATTTTGACGCGTCCGGCAATCGAATCGCCGGTAGTTCGAC
>JAAEOR010000769.1 GCA_024222895.1 Hyphomicrobiales bacterium
CTGATCGCGCTTGTGCCCGGCGCGGCCGAACGATTGCCGCCGCTGGCCGACTACCCCGAGTGCGTCGGACGGGTGAAGAGCGGACTGACTTGTGCCGGTGCCCCGGTGTTCGTCGGTGCGATGGATGCCTGGGCCGGCATGTTCGGCATCGGTGTCGTCCGCGACGGGGATGCGATGTATCTGAGCGGAACCAGTGACGTGCTCGGCGTGCTGTCGCCGGCGCGCGTCCCGACACCGGGGGTCATCGTGTTTCCGCCTTATATGGGCGTGACACTCCATGTCGCTCCGACCCAGTCGGGCGGTGCCTCGCTTGCCTGGCTCGCAAATCTGATCGGGCGTCCGCTCGAGGCCCTTTCGGCTCTTGTCGCCGGCACGCCGCTCTCCGCATCGGTCCCGTTGTTCCTGCCGCACCTGCAGGGGGAGCGGGCGCCGCTCTGGGACATCAACGCTCGGGGGGTGTTCGCGCGAATGGAGACGGCGACCGGACCCGGCGAACTGACGCGCTCGGTGATGGAGGGCGTGGCGTTTTCGGCCCGCCTCGCGTTTGAGGCAACCGAGTCCTCCGCCGGCCTCACGGTCGATCATCTCAACATCGGCGGTGGCGGCGCCCGTTCGGACGTCTGGTGTCAGATACGCGCCAACGTGTTCGGCAGGATCATGCGCCGCGTCCGTGTTCTCGATGCCGGCACCCTCGGCGCCGCCGTTATTGCTGGCGTCGGCGCGGGGGCCCTGCCGTCGCTCGCGGGGGCTGTCGACCAGCTTGTTTCCTTCGAACGCGTGTTCGAACCGGAAGAAGGTGAACGCGGCCTCTACGACGCCAGGTTTGGCAAATTCCAGGACCTCTACGCCGATCTCAAATCGTTCAACGATAACTTCGCGGCTGCATTTCCGAAGGATCCCGCCGGCGGCTTCTAAGAAAACGCTGCATGTGTTATGGTTGGTTCGATCGTACAGCATGTCTGAGGTTCGTATACATCTTCAGATTGTCTTCGGGCCTGACGAATTGTGCTGTTGCTGGTGAAGCGGAGGTAACACGAGTTCGACACGCGGGCCGCCCCGTGACGGCGGCAAATGAAGCGGGAATTTCAGTGCTGCGACCTCATGTCGAGGTCGGGAGCAGACGCGGATCAAAGATAGGAGGTGGCTATGGGTGCTTATGTAGGTGACTCGGGGCCAAACATTGAGTTTGGCGACTACAAGAAAATGGAAGGGAAGGGCGGCGCCGACGTTCTCACCAGCTACGCGAGCGTCTTTACCAAAATCTACGGCGATGGCGGTGGTGATACTTTGGCCTACATCGGAAACGATTGGGCGAAGA
>JAAEOR010000770.1 GCA_024222895.1 Hyphomicrobiales bacterium
ACCCGAGGTCGCCTCAACCACCGTCTGTCCCGGCTTGAGCGCGCCACTTTGTTCAGCCGCCTCGATCGAAGCCAGCGCGAAGCGATCCTTGACCGAACCCAGCGGATTGAAGGCTTCGAGCTTGACATAGAGTTCGACATTCTTCGGGCCGAGATTGTTGACCCGTACGATCGGGGTATTGCCGACCGTTTCGAGGATCGAGCCTTTGATGCCCGGGACAACGCCCGCATCGATCCGGGGTGAATCGGAGACTGGCGCCGCGACACGGGCTGGATGCCTGCCGGCCAGAGGCGTGCGCCGGGATTGGGGGCGCAACGGCGTACCGCGGCCGACTTTCGCGTCGGCGGCACTCTCGGACACGGTCTTCGTAGTCGGGATGTAGGTCATCGGTTCAGGTCCATGTTAGGTGTGTTTCGGTGTCCTACTTCTGACCGACCTGTGGCAATTTGCTGTGAGATCGGCGTGACCTGACCCGTGAATTCGTATGAGGACGGCAGAAAAAGTGCGAAATCTGCGATTTTCAGCTAATTCGGCGTGTTGGCCCAAGCGCCATACCAATACCAGTGGGAACCGCCGATGATCCGGATCAACCTTTTCGGGAAACTCTCCGTCACCGGGTCCGGTGGCGAGCAGATTCCGCTTGCCGGGGCCAAGACACAGGGCCTGTTGGCCTATCTCGCGCTGAACACCGAGATGCCACCGACGCGCGACCAGATCATTGCGCTTTTCTGGGGCGATCGATTCAGTGATCAGGCGCGGCAAAGCCTCAGGCAGGCGATCGCCAAGCTGAAGCGCACACTGGCCGACGAAGCCGACGATGTTGTCCTGACCGAGCATGATCGGGTCGGATTGAACCCCGACCGGGTGCAGGTCGATATCGACGAGTTTGGCCGGCTGGTGAATGATACGTCGCCTGAAGCGATCAAACGCGCCGTGTCGCTTCTTTCGGGTCCGCTTCTCGACGGTCTTTATGGACAGCAGGCCGATTTCGACGATTGGATCGTTTCGGAACGCCAACGGTTCTCGACACTTTCCCTGAAGGTTCTCGAGCGTGCGGCCGAATACGAACTGATGCAGGGAAAGACCCAGAGCGCGCTCGACTATGCCCGCCGCATCGTCGCGATCGACCCGCTGCGCGATGCCGGACAAATGGTCCTGATCCGCATCCTGGCGCAGCAAGGCGAACGCGCCGCCGCAATTCAGACATTCAACGCCTACCAAAAGACCCTGAAGGACGAGCTTGGCGTCGAACCGGGGCCTGAACTCCTGAAGCTGATGCAGGAAGTGAGAGGCGAAGGCTTTTTTGCCAACGTGGCTGCGCCGGAACACTCCGTTGCAGCGGCCCCGATCGCAGCCGCGGCCGTGCATGAAACGGGGCGCATGTCAGTTGCGGTCGTGCCATTTGCCACAATAGCAAGTGACTCGCAGGATACGTTCCTCGCCGCCGGACTGACCGAGGATGTCATCACCAATCTGTCAAGGTTCAGCTGGCTGGACGTCAAGGCGAGTAGCGAAGGGGCCGGGCCGCGATTGACCAGTGCGGAAATGAGTGCCTTCGGGAAGGAACTTGGGCTCGACTACATCGTCCATGGTTCCCTCAGGTCCCAGGACAAGCATATCCGGCTGACCGCGCAACTCGCCGAACCGCGCAATGCCCGTTACGTCTGGGTGACGCGCTATGATCGCCAGGCGGACGACCTGTTCGCCGTTCAGGACGAATTGTCAGAGACGATCGCGGCCTCGGTCGAGGCTGAGCTCGAGCGGCTGGCCGGGCGCAGCACCCGCGACGTTGCCCTGGAAAACATGAACGCGTGGGACTGCTACCATCGTGGCCTGGCAATCCAGTATGAATTCAACGCCGACACAAATCTCACCGCTCAGAAGCACTTTCGCCGGGCGATCGAACTCGATCCGAATTTCGGGCTCGCCTATGCGCGGCTGTCCTATGCGATCGTCATTTCGACGATCTATTTCGAGGCGGAAGGCGTCGCGGAACTCCTCGACGAGGCGTTGGACCTGGCCCGCACGGCGGCTCGGCTCGAGCCGGATGATGCGGTTGCGCGCTTCGCACTGGGGCGCGTTCACCTCGCCCGCGGCGAATATGACCGGTCGATCACCAATCTCAAGGCGGCCGTCGAGCTCAACCCGGGAATGGCCCAGGCCCACTGCGGGCTTGGCGACTCAATGGCCTATTCGGGGCGACTGGACGAGGCCATCGGTTGCTTCGAAGAGGCCGTGCGCATCAGTCCGTCCGATCCGTATCGATGGGCATTCCTGGCCTACGGAGCCACCGCCTTTCTCTTCAAGGGCGACTACGAGGCGGCAGCGAAATGGGCTGCCGAGGCTGAGGCCGTGCCGAACGCGCATTACTGGCCAACCGCGATTCGGGCCTCGGCGCTGGCCCATCTGGGACAAGCCGAACAAGCGGCGGACGCCGTCGCCGAGCTCCGGCGGCTGCGCCCGGGTATCGATAGCGACTTCGTGCGCGACCGGCTGTTCTACCTGCGAGACCCGAAGCATGTGGAAACCTATGTCTCGGGGTTGCAAAAGGCGGGGCTGGCCTAGCGCCGCCCCGAGCATTTTGCGAAGCCGCTGACTTGCGGATGGTCAGCGCCGCCGCCGCGCCATCACAGCGATGCCGAATGACCTGATCGGCGCCCGCCGCTTCGGCGATTTCGATGATCGTCTCGGGATCGAGAAACTGACCGGTTCCGCGCAGTTTCACCGTATGCCGCAGAAGGCGTGACGAAACCCGGGACGTTGGCTCGGCACTGCAAAAAACCAGGACCAGCTGCCCGCCTGGCCGCAATACGCGGAGAAGCTCCCTGACGACGCGGGCCGGGTTTGGCGTCGACTCGACGGACCAGGCCGCCGACACCAGATCGAACATCGTGTCGTCGAACGGCAACGCCATCAGGCAGCCTTCGACGAGGCGAACCGGCAAATCGGCCGCTGTCACGCAGCCCCTCGGACCGTGCGCTCCAGGCATTCGCCAGGAGAGCCCAGACCGAGCCCAGTTCCTGGCCCTGACCGGAACGCGGATCGTCCGCATCGGATCGCGGCAGTGCCTCGACCACTCCGGTTCGGCGCGCGTAGGCATAAAGGCGGTCACGCGTCCAAAAACTCCAGAATGGATTGCGCACGACCTTCGGCATGCGCGGTGTAGAGGGAGGTACTGCTCGACCCGTGCAAAAAGCGTCATGCAGAATGTGTTCACCGTGGTTGAACGCATAGACCGGCGCATCCGCCGGCAAGCTCCGCACCAATCGAAGCAGCGCTCCGTAGCGGTGTGGATCGCAGGCGTCCCAAAGCGACGGCGCACCGCTGATGATCCAGAGATCACAGGCCGGAAGGGACTCGGGAAGGTTTTCGGGTGACAGGTCGAAAACCGAAACCTCCGTCAGGACGTGACCCAGCCTGTTCAGATAGGCGCGAAGCTGACCGTCGATCCCGCGAACGCTCGCGCGAACGGCGGGGTAATGATCAAATGTCGTGAGGATTCCAAGATGTGCCATTGTAGAACCTGCTGGACGATGGGTTTGAGGGACGGGCCGGTCGGCAGGAAGGGACTTACGATCCTGCCGACCTGTGGTGCCGTCGAACTCACATGAGGACTTTTCCGCCCTCTTCGAGAAACGCGATCGTGTCGGGCGCGCCGCCGATTTCGGCGCCATCGATCAGATCGTCCTCGGTGATGTTCATGACCTTGGCGCACACCCGGCAAACCCAGATATGGCCGCCTTTCTCGACGAACTCGTCGATCAACGTCTTGACCGGCGGATAACCCGGTGCGGCGACGTCGTCGGCTCCACCCTTGACGACCAGGTTCAACGCTCCGCTAGTCAGGAAGGCCCGCGCCTCTCCCTTGTTGGCCGCCGCACATGCGATGACAAAAGGAACGGTGGCCTTTTCGAGATTCTCGGGGCCGTGGCTTGAATTGATCAGGTAGGACATGTGG
>JAAEOR010000771.1 GCA_024222895.1 Hyphomicrobiales bacterium
TCTTCGCCCAATCGTTTCCGATGTAGGCCAAAGTATCACCACCGCCATCGCCGTAGATTTTGGTAAAGACGCTCGCGTAGCTGGTGAGAACGTCGGCGCCGCCCTTCCCTTCCATTTTCTTGTAGTCGCCAAACTCAATGTCCTTCCCTGACGTACCTACATAAACGTCCGCAACCATAGCCACCTCCTATCTTTGATCCGCGTCTGCTCCCGACCTCGACATGAGGTCGCAGCACTGAAATTCCCGCTTCATTTGCCGCCGTCACGGGGCGGCCCGCGTGTCGAACTCGTGTCACCTCCGCTTCACCAGCAACAGCACAATTCGTCAGGCCCGAAGACAATCTGAAGATGTATACGAACCTCAGACATGCTGTAGACTCGACCTCCCCCTTGAGTCTCGCGTCAGCAAGCTCCGGCCGAAAGGCATTAATCCGCGGATCGAGCGAAGCGACCTCGCTCATGGCCGGAATCGTGAACCGACGCCGAACTCAGTCGAGAATGAAATCGTGGTAGGACAAGTTCAGTCCCTTATCGACACAGGCAACCTTTTCTTTGCCACCTGGATCGTCGCCATTGGGATCGTACCAGATCACACCCTTTTTCTTATGGTAGCCGAGGAAGTCGTTGCCGTCGTCAGCCTTCTTTCCCTTTTCGAAGTGTTTCTTCTTCAACTGACCATTGTAGTTGAAGGCCGCATACACGTTTATGTTGAAATGGAGAAAATCCTGGCCCGGCTTGAAATCGGCGATGTCGTCCTTATTGGTCTTCGAGTCTGGAGCGGTGTTGAAGCCGAAGTGATCATTCCCCTTGCCGCCCTTCAACCAGTCGTTGCCGAGGTTGCCGAAGAGCCAGTCGTCGCCCTTGCCGCCAATCAGCTTGTCGTTCCGCTCGCCGCCATAGAGATAATCGACACCCTTGCCCCCGTCGATCTTCGACTTGTCAGTTCCGATGTAAGAAAGATTGTCCTGGCCGCCATCGCCATAGATCTTGGTGAACACCGCCGCATTGCTGGTGAGAAAGTCCTGGCCGCCCTTGCCTTCCATTTTCTTGTAGTTGCCAAACTCTATATCCTGCCCTGACGTGCCAACATAAACGTCTGCAACCATGGCACCCTCCCAGTCCTTGTTTCGCAGCGGCTTCCAGCCTCAGCAGGAGGTGGTGCAGCGAAAGTGCTCGCATAATTGCAATTGGCGCTGCGACCGCTCTGCAGTCGAAGGTGACGATAACACATGCCGCGTTCTCTTAGAAGCGCCTAGAAGCGCCGGACAGCTCCCTCAGGAAAACGCGGCCGAGAACCCGGCGTTGAACGATTTGAGGTCGGCGTAGAGTTCCTGGAATTTGCCAAACCTCGCGTCGTGGAGGCCGCGTTCACCCTCTTCCGGTTCGAACACGCGTTCGAAGGAAACAAGCTGGTCGACAGCCCCCGCGAGCGACGGCAGGGCCCCCGCGCCGACGCCAGCAATAACGGCGGCGCCGAGGGTGCCGGCGTCGAGCACTCGGACGCGGCGCATGGTCTTGCCGAATGCGTTGGCGCGTATCTGACACCAGACGTCCGAGCGGGCGCCGCCACCGCCGATGTTGAGATGATCGACCGTCAGACCGGCGGAGCGCTCGGTCGCCTCGAAGGCAAGTCGGGCCGAAAACGCCACGCCCTCCATGACCGACCGCGTTAGTTCACCGGGCCCGGTCGCGGCATCCAGCCGCGCGAACACGCCCCGCGATTCAATGTCCCAGAGCGGCGCCCGCTCCCCCTGCAGGTGCGGCAGGAACAACGGAACCGATCCGGAGGGCGGCGTCCTGGCGGCAAGAGCCGAAAGGGCCTCGAGCGGACGCCCGATCAGATTTGCGAGCCAGGCAAGCGAGGCACCGCCCGACTGGGTCGGAGCGACATGGAGCGTCACGCCCATATAAGGCGGAAACACGATGACCCCCGGTGTCGGGACGCGCGCCGGCGACAGCACACCGAGCACGTCACTGGTTCCGCTCAGATACATCGCATCCCCGTCGCGGACGACACCGATGCCGAACATGCCGGCCCAGGCATCCATCGCACCGACGAACACCGGGGCACCGGCACAAGGCAGTCCGCTCTTCACCCGTCCGACGCACTCGGTGTAGTCGGCCAGCGGCGGCAATCGTTCGGCCGCGCCGGGCACAAGCGCGATCAGATCGGCAAGATAGGCCCGGTCGCGATCGACCAGTCCGACCGCGGCAATGGGGTCGGCGGCGGCCTCGCCGGTCAGCTTCAGCGCACAATAATCCTTGGGCAGAAGCACATGGCGCGTCCGCCCGTAGACCTCCGGGCGAACACGGGCCACATGCGCCATGCGGGCGAGCGCATGGCTCGCATCGATCGGCATCGGTCCACCAAACCACGCCTCCTTCTGAGCGTCGGTGATCTGATCATCGAGCCGGGATGCGTCTTCGCCACACCGACCGTCCTGCCAGACGAAGGCCGGCAGCAACGGTTCTGCGGCGTCGTCGACAAAGACATGGGTATTGACCTGCGAAGTGAGGCCGATCCCGATCAGTCCCGCGAGATCATGGTCGGCCGAGAAAGTGTCGAGCGCCGCCAGAACAGCCGCCATCCAGTCGTCCGGGTCCTGCTCGACGTGGCCGTGCCCGGGTCGCTGGGTCGGGTAGGGCCGGGCGAAGGCCGACAGCACCGTCCCGTCAAGATCCATGAGGATGGCCTTGACCGTGCCGGTACCGACATCGATGCCGATCAAAGTTGCCTGTGCCACGCCAGCTCCCGCTCGTTCGCCTCACTATGGCGTTTACCGCGCCGATCCCTATAATCTGCCGCGCGCGGAAGGGACATGGTCAACGGTGATTTCTTCGCCGGGGAACCGCAAGAAGCAAGATGAATTTCCGCATTTTTTGGAGGGTTTTATGCACGGTCGATCAACCGTCACGTCGTTTCGTTCCTGGGTCTTCGGCCTGGCGGCCATCGCTACAGCCTCGTTCGCCGGCGCCGCGGCGGCGGCAGAGCCGAAGATCGCAGTGATCACACCATATCTGGCCCAGCCCGGTACCCAGTTTTATGTGGAAGGTTTCCAGCAGGCCGCCGGCGACAAGGGCTGGGACGTCAATGTCATCGACACCAAGGGCGACGTCGCGGCGGTGATCAGCCGGATCGAGGACGTGGCTAACCAGAACGTCGATGCGATCGTCATCAATGTCGACCCGGCCCAGATCGCCGCTGGTTTGCAGACGGCCAAGGATGCGGGCATTCCGGTCATCGGCATGGACTCCGGTTCCGATCCGCTGCTTGTCACCAACGTCACAAGCAATGGCTATGCGATGGCTGCCGAGACAGCCGTTTACGTTGCCAATCGCATTGGCGGTACCGGTCATGTCGTGATGTTCGTCTTCGATGCATTCCCGCCTGTGCAGGTCCGCGGTGTTGTCGCCGACGCCGTCTTCGGCAACTTTCCCGACATTACCGTCCTCGATCGGGTGACACCGGACGTATCCGATGGTGGCATCGCCGACTCCCGCGCAAAGATGGAGGCGATCCTTGCCGCCAATCCCGAGCCTGGAAGCGTCAGCGCAGTCTGGGCAGCCTGGGACCAGCCGGCCCTCGGCGCGCTGCAGGCCATTGAAGCCGCCGGCCGCGAGGACGAGGGCATCGTCATCACCGGCATCGACGCCAATCCGCAGGCGCGCGACGCTATCGCCGCGGGCGGCAACTTCGAGGCGTCGGTTGCCCAGGACTTTCTCGGGATCGGAGCAGCCGCGGCCGACGCAGTGGCGCGGGCGCTTGCCGGCGACACGATCAAGCA
>JAAEOR010000772.1 GCA_024222895.1 Hyphomicrobiales bacterium
ATGGCACAAAGCCGAAGTTCAAACTTTGTCGCAAATAGAATACTTGCGACGGACGCCCGGAGGCCGTTCAATCGAGCACGCCGCGGATCCGACGGATTGCCTCGTCCATGTCCGAACGACTGACGTCACGGTGCAGAACAAATCGCAGCCTGTCCCCCTTGGGTGGGTTGACGATCACGCCAGCGGCGATCAGGCGGGAGACGAGCGCACCCGCTTCGATGCGCTCAAACGGGATGCGCACATAGACGATGTTGGTTTCGACCGCCGCCGGATCGATGTCGAGGCCAGTCCCATTCAGCGCTACAGCCAGTGTCTTTGCGTTGGCGTGGTCTTCCGTCAGCTGGTCCCACCCGCCCTGCAGCGCGACCAGGCCAGCCGCGGCGAACACGCCCGCCTGGCGCATGCCACCGCCAACCATCTGGCGCCATCGCCGCGCTTCTTCGATCACCGATACCGGCCCACACAGCAGCGAACCGACGGGAGCGCCCAGCCCCTTGCTGAGGCAGAAGGTGATGGTGTCGGCCGGCGCTACCAGCTCGGCCGCGGTGGTCCCGAGCGCCACCGCGGCGTTGAAGATGCGGGCACCATCGATATGAACATGCATGCCGCGCGCCCTCGCCGCATCGGCAAGCGTAGCGGTCACCTCCACGGGCAAACACCGACCGCCGGCGAAATTATGGGTGTTTTCCAGGCACAACATGTCAGCGGGACGGTGCATTCTCGAGTTTGCGAAGACCGACTCCTCGTGAAACACGTCCTCGGCGGCTCGCGCGCCGGCGCGGAAAGGGCGGGCGGTGATGCCACAGACACCCGCCAGATTGCCCGATTCAAGTCGAAAGATGTGGGCGTGTTCGTCCACCAGAACGGCACCGCCGTTGCGAACCTGGCTCAGCATTGCAACCAGATTGCCCATGGTCCCGCTCAGAACGAGGAGCGCGGCTTCCTTGCCCATAACCTCTGCCGCAAGCGCCTCCAGACGCGCGACGGTGGGATCGTCACGGTAGCTGTCGTCGCCGACCTCGGCGTCCGCCATCGCGCGGCGCATCTCCGGTGTCGGTCGCGTAACGGTGTCGCTGCGCAGGTCGATGCTTCCGGCCGACCGTTCCTGCCTTCCGGGCGTTTTTCCGGCTCTATCGGCTCGATGCACGATCTGGATAACCTTTCTTGTCTAGGCCCATTGCTGTCGCACACTCTGTCCTGTGATCCGGAAACGCCAGGGCGGACGCACAATTCCTGCCACGCCATTTTCGAGGACGACATGGCAGGCTGAACCCTCGCTCATGTGTCCGTAACACTCCAGCCCGCATTTCCCACACGCCCTATGATCCACGCCGGCTCATCCGGCCCGGCGAGCAGCTCTGGCGTCGCTCACCTGCATATCGACAGACGCTTGTCGCCACCTGACACCGTATCTGCTACCCCGAAAGAACAGCGCGGACTGCATGCGGTATTGTGAACGCGGGCGGGTCGCTGGCGCGACAAACACAGGCGGGGAAACGATGGCAAAGTTCAAGCTCGGGTTGGGGCTGTATTCTCACATGCTGAACGAGGATCACTACCGTTTTGCAAGGCAATGCGGCGCCTCCCATCTCGTTATCCATCTGGTGGACTACTTCGCCGACAGCGATCAGGCATCCGATAGCCAGCCGGTTGGCGGCAGCGGCGGTTGGGGCGTGGCCGGCAAGTCGACGCCCCGATGGACCCTCCCTGCCCTTCTGAAACTGAAATCCGACGTCGAAGAAGCCGGGCTGAAGATCGCGGCCATCGAGAATTTTGATCCGGCCCACTGGTACGACATCCTGCTCGACGGACCGCAAAAGGAACGGCAGTTCGCGTTTCTCGAGCAGATCATACGGGATGTCGGCCAGGCGGGCATTCCGGTCATCGGCTACAATTTCAGCATTGCCGGGGTTGCCAGCCGCACGACCGGCCCCTTCGCCAGGGGCGGCGCCATGGGCGTCGGCATGGACGCTGTCGACGAAACACCCGTGCCCAACGGGATGGTGTGGAACATGGTCTGGGATCGCAACGCCCCCGAGGGGGTGCTGCCGTCGATCAGCCACGAGACACTCTGGCAGCGCCTCCAGACGTTCCTCGAACGCCTGATCCCCGTGGCCGAAGAAGCCGGCGTCCGCCTTGCCGCCCATCCCGACGACCCGCCGGCCCCGTTTATCAGACAACAACCGCGCCTCGTCTATCAGCCCGGTATGTATGACAAGCTGCTGGATCTCTATCCGAGCGATGCCAATGCCCTTGAATTCTGCATCGGCTCGGTGGCGGAGATGACGGAAGGCGATATTTACGAGACCATCGAAAGACACGCGAAGACGGGCAAGATCGGATACATCCACTTCCGCAATGTCACCGGCAAAGTCCCGCAATACAAAGAGACGTTTGTCGACGACGGCAGCATCGACATGGCCAGGGTAGTGGACATTCTCGAAGCCGCGGACTTTGACGGTGTGCTGGTACCGGACCACACGCCACTAATGTCATGTGATGCGCCGTGGCACGCCGGGATGGCCTATGCCATGGGTTATATGCGCTCTCTGCAGGTCACCCGTCATGACTGATCGCCCCAACATTCTCTGGTTCACCACCGATCAGCAACGCTTTGATACGATCGGCGCGCTGGGTAATCCGTTCATCAAGACCACGGCCATGGACGAACTTGTCGCAGGCGGTACCACCTTCACCCATGC
>JAAEOR010000773.1 GCA_024222895.1 Hyphomicrobiales bacterium
CTAAAGACGATGCTCAAGAATCCGCTTGTGAAAAAGGCGCTTCCCGCCGCCCGCAAACTTGCCCTGGCCGATGGCGTCACCATCAAGGTTCCGAACGTCCTGAAAGATGACTTTATCGAGGTCAAAACGCTCGACTTTCTGCAACGGGCTCTCAGGACCAAGACACTTGGCGCACCAAGCACAAGTACAGTGGCCTTCGGGAAGCTGAGACAGCGCGTATTGCCTGTCATCGACAGCCGTGTGCCCGGCTTCCGTGAAATCCGCACCCGATATGCAGACGGTAAGGCCGCTCAAGAGGCTTTGGAACTTGGTGAGAAATTCTCACTCAGACTTGGTGCCAACCAACGACAGTTGATTGCCAAGTTCGACAAGATGGACAAGCCGCAACAGGAGTTGTTCAGACTTGGCCTTGCACGTGCGCTGAAGGATCAGATCGGCAACGCAGCCGGGCCCGGAACCAATGTAGCCCGCAAGCTCGTAATGAGAACGTCGGAGCAAAAATGGACCACTTGATCGGCCGGATTGTCTGGTCGGGGCGGAGTAAAATTCCGCCACTCGTTACCGTCTTGGTTTCAGGGGAACTGATTCGCAAGGCGGGGGGGAGATGTACCAAGTGGATCTATACCGAAGGGTTCGGCTTGCCTGCCATCATGACGGTCTGAGCAAGCGAGAGGCGGCGCGGCGTTTTGGCGTTGACCGCAAGACGATCGACAAGATTCTGCGGCACTCGGTGCCGCCGGGTTACCGGCGCACCAAGCCAGTGAGGCGTCCCAAACTCGATCCCTATACCGGCCTCATCGATACGATCCTGGAAGAGGACAAGACGCGGCCGAAGAAGCAGCGTCACACGTCCAGGCGCATCTACGAGCGGCTGCGCGACGAACACGGCTTTGATGGCGGCCTCACCATCGTCAAGGATTACATACGCAACCACCGACAGCATTCCCAAGAGGTGTTTGTCCCGCTGACCCATGCCCCTGGTCATGCCCAGGTGGACTTCGGCGAGGCTCTGGCGGTGATCGGCGGCGTGGAGCGCAAGGTGCATTTCCTAGCCATGGACCTGGCCCACTCCGACGCCTGTTTCGTGAAGGCGTACCCGGGCGAGACGACGGAGGCGTTTTGCGATGGCCACGTCTCGGCCTTTGCCTTCTTTGGCGGGGTTCCGCTCTCCATTCTTTACGACAATACCAGGATCGCGGTGGCCCGGATCCTCGGCGACGGGCGACGTGAGCGCACCCGGGTGTTCAGCGAGCTGCAGTCCCATTATCTGTTCCAGGACAAGTTCGGCCGCCCGGCCAAAGGCAACGATAAGGGCAAGGTTGAGGGATTGATTGGATATGCCCGCCGCAACTTCCTGGTTCCCATTCCCTGTTTTGCGAGCTTCGAGGCCTTGAATGTTTGGCTTGAGGAGCAATGCTTCAAGCGCCAGAGCGACCGGCTACGCGGCCATACCGAGACGATCGAGGAACGGCTGGCCAGGGACCTTGATGCCCTGATGACGCTGCCGGCGACAGCCTATGATGCCTGTGAGAAGCGCAGCTCCCGGGTCAGCTCGCTGTCCATGGTGCGCTATCGGAACAACGACTACTCGGTGCCGGTGGCCTATGCCCACCATGAGGTTCTGGTGCGCGGTTACGTCCACGAGGTGGTGATCAGTTGCGGGACGGAGGTCATCGTCCGGCACCGGCGCTCCTATGAACGCGAGGACTTCATCTTCAATCCCCTTCATTATCTGCCGCTCCTGGAGAAGAAGACCGGCGCCCTGGATCAGGCAGCGCCCTTGAGAGGTTGGGAGCTGCCGGACCAGTTTGCCACCCTGCGCCGTCTCCTGGAGGCGCGCATGGGCAAGGCCGGCAAGCGGGAATATGTCCAGGTGCTCCGGCTCATGGAGACGTTCGATGCTGATGTGGTGCACGGTGCCGTAAAGGACGCGTTGCGCCTGGGCGCCATCGGCTATGACGCGGTCAAGCATCTGGTGCTGTGCCGGGTCGAGCGCCGTCCTGCAAAGCTCGATCTCGATGTCTATCCCTATTTGCCCAGGGCCCATGTGGAGACCACATCACCGGGCTCCTATATGAGCCTGCTCGGGGCGGCGGCATGACGGATACGCCCCAGCTTCTGCTCCACCATCATCTCAAGAAGCTGAGGCTCCCGACATTCCTCGCGGAATACGAAAGGCAAGCCCGCCAGTGCGCCGCCGAGAACGTCGATCATATCCGCTATCTGCTGCGGCTCTCCGAGCTGGAGCTGATCGAGCGGGAACGGCGCATGATCGAGCGCCGGATCAAGGCGGCCAGGTTCCCAGGCGTCAAGAGCCTCGACAGCTTCGACTTCAAGGTCATTCCATCGCTGAATAAGGTTTTGGTCACCGAGCTGGCGCGCTGCGAGTACGTGGAGCGGCGGGAGAATGTTATTGCGCTCGGGCCCAGCGGCACCGGCAAAACCCACATTGCCCTCGGTCTCGCCCTCGCGGCCTGCCAGAAGGGCTACAAGGTCCGCTTCACCACCACGGCCGCCCTGGTCCATGAGTTGATGGAGGCGGCGGACGAGAAGCGCCTACTGCGTCTGCAGAAGCAGCTCTTCAGCCAGCATCTGCTGATCATAGACGAGCTTGGCTTTGTGCCCTTATCGAAAACCGGAGCGGAGCTGCTGTTCGAGATCATCAGCCAACGCTATGAGCGCGGCTCCATCATCGTTACCTCGAACCTGCCCTTCGATGAGTGGACCGAGACCTTCGGCACCGAGCGGCTCACAGGCGCTCTGCTCGACCGCCTCACACACAACGTCCATATCCTGGAGATGAATGGCGACAGCTACCGTCTCGCCCAGAGCCGCCGCCGAAAAGGCTCCTGAGAACACCATCTACTCCGAGCCCTGCTTGCCCACAGCCCCCGCTCCGCTGCGTCAGCCTAACTGAGGGCACTCCGCGGCGCGGGGCCTATGGACAACCGTCCGCAACCGCATTCAAACAATCCAGACTGGCCCCTTTTTACTCCGGCCCAATGGCCCCTTTTTGCTCCGGCCTTGACACCCCAGCCTTTCATAATTTTGGATTTCGCCATCGCCATGGGTGAGACGGCGAATTTATCCCTCAAACCATGATGCTCGATCCTGAGGATCGAGTAGAGCGCGTAAGCGTCCGGATTCTCGCAGGCGAGTTGTCTAAGGGCATCCTCAGGCAAAACCAGTTGGCGACCACCCCCGACGAGGTTTCTTCCCTCACACTGGTATTGCCAAGCGCTCCGAGCACATCCGACAACCTCAGTATCGGGCAAAGGTGGTAGAAGTTCCCGGTTTTTCCCGCGCGCCGTTTCTAATAGGGCATCGAAACTATGGCACTGCCGAGCCAATCTGAGACACTCTCGAAACAAGTCGAC
>JAAEOR010000774.1 GCA_024222895.1 Hyphomicrobiales bacterium
GGAAAACGAACAGGCGACCAACGGGGCCCTCCGCGACGGCTGGCTCGACACCGGCGATCGAATGACGGCCAATGACGAGGGTTATTTGTGGTTCCGGGGCCGTAAGAAACAGATCATCGTCCACGACGGATCCAACATCTATCCACAGGAAGTCGAGGACGCCCTTCTCAGCCACCCGGCCGTCAAGAATGCCGGTGTCATTGGTATTCACGATCTGGTCCACGGCGAAAACGTCCGCGCTTATGTGACACTGAAACCCGATGCGGCGCCGACGCGGGTCGACGACCTGATCGAGCATGCCCACGGCATCGTTGGTTACAAGGCGCCCGAGGATATCGTGTTCCTCGAGGACATTCCTCTCAATCCCACGGGAAAGGTCGATCGCGTGACACTGAAAGCGTTGGCGGAGGAGCGGCATCATCACCACTGAGCCACGGACAGCCGCAGCCAGCGCATCGCTTGGCCAGGCGACCAAAACGCTGACGATCGAAACCCGTGGCAAGGGTCTCACGGAGATGACCCGACCGATTGTCGACTGGGTTGAAGACCTAGAGATAAGCACCGGCCTTCTCACGGTATTTTGCCGCCATACTTCGGCATCGCTGATCATTCAGGAAAACGCCGACCCTGACGTGCGGACCGATCTGGAAGCCTATTTCGAGGCCGTGGCTCCCGAAGATCCGGGCCGCTACGTCCACGGCTTCGAGGGCACTGACGACATGCCGGCCCACATCCGCACGACTCTCACGGCCACGTCCCTGTCGGTCCCGATTGTCGCTGGCAGGCCGGCGCTTGGCACCTGGCAGGGCATCTATCTGTTCGAGCACCGCGTCCACCCGCACCGGCGTCAGGTGGTCCTCCATGCCATCGGGGCCTGACGGTTTTCCTGAATCCGGCGACAATCTTGGCTTGGCGACGCTGCCGCGGAAGAAAAGGCGCCGGATTGCGGCTGCTGGCATCGTTGGCAACGTGCTGGAATGGTATGATTTTGCCCTCTACGGCTATCTTGCCACCGTATTCGCGACTCCTGCTCGGAACCCTCCTGACCCCGTTGGCCGGCGCCGCGTCCGACCGGTTCGGCCCACGAAAAATCCTCACCGTTGCCGGCAGCGCCGCTGTCGTCGGCGCCGTTCCGCTGCTGTTGCTCGCCGGCACCGGCACGATCGCCGCCGCAACCGTGGCTCGACTTGGACTGGCGGCCATCATGGCAACGTTCCTCGGGACACTGCCCGCCGTGTTCGTCTCCCTGCACGGGCCGGCGGTCCGCTGCTCGTCCCTGGCCATCGGCTACAACCTCGCTCTTGCTGTCTTCGGCGGAACTGCTCCCCTGGTCGCGACGACCCTCGTCAGCCTCACAGGCTGGCAGCCATCGGCTGGTCTGTACTTCGCGCTCGCCGCCGCTATCGGCCTCGCCCTGCTGGGCTTTGTCCCGGGCACGTTATCCGAATCAGCGGCCGATCCGGACCCTAGCCGTGGCCCCGACAACAGTGCCAAGGCGCAATAGGCCGATCGACGGCGCGGTCATGGATGGTGATCGTGAAGATCAGGCCTTGGCGACCGCGGGCGGCAGACCTGAGCCGCGGCGATAACGGCCGGGGCCCGCCCGACCGCCGAATCTCCGCCGCAATTTCGTCAAACCCCGGCATTCTCATGTATGTGGGCGGGGAGGCTCACCTCCGAAGGCGGAGACGGGAGCAGCGTGGCGTAGTGTTATCGGGGTCAACAAGCACCCTCAC
>JAAEOR010000775.1 GCA_024222895.1 Hyphomicrobiales bacterium
GGTAACCTTGTCACCCAGCCGTCTCAGGGTATCGGGTTGCGGTCCGATGAAGGTGAGGCCAGCCTGTTCGCAAGCCGTCGCCAGGTCCGGGTTTTCCGACAACAATCCATATCCGGGGTGGATGGCATCGGCGTGGGATTCAGCAGCGACCCGGATAACCTCGGGGATCGACAAATAGGCATCGATCGGTCCAAGACCCTTGCCGATCTGATAGGCTTCGTCGGCTTTGAACCGATGCAACGCCAGCTTGTCCTCTTCGGCGAAAACCGCGACGGTGCGCAGGCCGAGCTCGTTGGCGGCGCGAAAGACTCGGATGGCAATTTCAGATCGGTTGGCGACAAGTAGTTTAGTGATCGGCACGGCAATCCCCGGATACTGCGATGAAATGCGACGCAAAACAGTCTATTAGATCAATTGTGCGTTTGCGAATACGTTGTGTGCAAGTGCGAAAAGAGAGCGTTGAACCGTGATCACAGTCTTTGGCTCCATCAATGTCGATGTTGTCTGCCGGGTGGCCAGGATCCCGCCCCCCGGCACGACCGTGCTGGGCTCCGACTATGAGCTCATTCCCGGCGGCAAGGGGGCGAATCAGGCCCTGGCGGCGCGGCGCGCTGGAGCCACCGTGCGGCTTATCGGCGCTCTCGGCGACGACGATATCTCCAAGGCCGCGTTGACCGAACTCGAACCCGGGGGAGTCGACCTTGACGCGGTGACGCGACGCCATGGCACCACCGGCGTGGCGATCATCACTGTCGACGAAAGCGGTGAGAACACCATCGTCGTGTCACCGGGCGCAAATGCCTCGGCAAGCGTTGCCCAGGTCCCGACGGGCGCGTTTTCCGCCAGCGATACCCTGCTTCTGCAGATGGAAGTGCCTCATAGCGAGAACCTGGCGGTGGCTCGCCTTGCCAACCAAGCCGGCGCACGGGTGGTGTTGTCGATCGCACCGTTTACCCCGTTGACACCCAAGGAGCTCGGGCCGGCAACGGTTATCGTGGTCAACGAACATGAAGCGGCTGATCTGGCGCGCCATCTGGGCCTGTCGGCACGCGGTGATCAGGCGGTGGTCACCGCGCTTGCCCGACGGTTGGATCGGACCGTGATCGCAACGCTCGGACCGAACGGTGCGGTCGCCTGCGGGCCGCAGGGCCTGGTCCAGGTTCCAGCCTTGCCCGTCACCCCGGTCGACACGACCGGTGCCGGCGACACGTTTGCCGGAGTCCTTGCGGCATTCCTCGATGAGGGCGCAGACCTCCAGACCGCCATGGCCAACGCGGCAATCGCCGGATCGCTCGCCTGCACCAGGAATGGCGCCCAGCCCAGCTTCCCCACTCGCGACGAGATCGCGGCGCAAAGCGGTTGAAGCCGCCGCGTCGATCACGGGCCATGCGGGCAACGCGATCGTGGCCCGATGACACGACTCCAGCGCCGCGTTAACATGACGATTCCACGCGATAGCGGAAAACGGGGATTCTTCATGAGGCGCGTCACGAACACCTGCCGGACACACCAGATGATCAATACCCAGAACCGGTACCAGCCTTCGGTCACAGACCCGACCCGTGGCCCTCCCGGGCCAACCACCGGCGTCGACACCAACACGCCCGACCTCGTGAACACCGCCTTGGAGTCCTACACCCAGAGAAACTACAGCTGCATCCTGTGCCACGTGCAGGCTCGCCCGCTTGGCGTCAGCCCGGGTGCCCGCGAGATCGATCACTTCAAGATCCTGCCGTTTCTCCTGCGCAACGCCCAGTTCCCGCCAAAGCCGACTGCGGATACATCAACGAGCAACTGAGCGCCCAATCGGCGCCGATTGACGGCGAGGAGCGTTGTCCCAGGGCGCGAGCGGCATGGACTTGCGCGTGCCGGCCTTGCTGATTTCCCCGGAGGCCACGGCCGGCGCATTGTTACCCGCCCCTTCCGGGTGGAAAAGTGCACACACTTTTCCTGAAAACGCACTAGAATGTTAGTTGCGCCACGCTGGCGCGATACCTTCCGGAGAAGAGAGACCCTATGGCCCCGCCTGACGATTCGCCCGTTGTTCCGATGAACCAGATGTCCGAACGGGCCAAGACCCCGCGGGTCCTGCGGCTCCATGCCGACGACAATCTGGTTGTCTCGATCGATCCCATCCTTCCCGGTGCGGTTGCCGAGGGCGTGACCGCGATATCCCGGGTTCCCAAGGGTCACAAGATGGCGACGGTCGAGATCGCGGACGGGGCGCCCATTCTGAAGTTCGGCCAGATCATCGGTTTTGCCACCGCGCCCATCCGCCCGGGAGAGCACATCCATACCCACAATTGCGCCGTTCGGGAGTTCGAGCGCGAGTACCGGTTTGCCGAGGCCGCGGTGGACGAACACATCCTTCCGGAAGCGGAACGCCGAACCTTCGAGGGCTATCGCCGGCAGAGCGGCAGGGTCGGCACCCGAAACTATGTGGGCATCCTGACCAGCGTCAACTGCTCCGCCTCGGTCGCCCGCTTCATCGCCGAGGCGGTCAACCGCTCGGGCATTCTCGATGACTACCCGACCATCGACGGGGTGGTTCCGTTCGTCCACGGCAGCGGCTGCGGCATGGCCGGCAAGGGAAGCGAAGGCTACGCGGCCTTGCAACGGACCGAATGGGGCTATGCCAAACATCCCAACATCGGTGGCGCACTGATGGTCGGTCTCGGCTGCGAAGTGATGCAAATTCCCGAACTGATGGAGAACAACCGGATCGAGGAACGTGAGACCTTTCGCACCATGACCATCCAGGCGACGGGAGGGACTCGCAAGACCATCGAACGGGGGATCGAGGTGATCCGCGACATGCTGCCGACCGTCGCCGCGGTCAAGCGTGAGACGGTGCCCGCCTCGGAACTGATGGTGGCGCTGCAGTGCGGCGGCTCCGACGGATATTCCGGCATCACCGCCAATCCGGCGCTGGGGTTGGCGACCGACCTGCTGGTTGAGCAGGGCGGCACGGGGGTGCTTGCCGAAACACCGGAGATCTACGGTGCGGAGCACCTGCTCACCCGCCGCGCCGCCACCCGCGAGATCGGCGAGAAGCTGGTCGAGCGCATCCATTGGTGGGAGGACTACACCGCGCGGAATGACGGGCAGATGGACAACAACCCGTCACCCGGCAACAAGGCCGGTGGCCTGACCACCATTCTCGAAAAATCGCTGGGCGCGGCGGCCAAGGGCGGAACGACGACACTTCGAGGCGTTTATCTCTACGGCGAACCGGTCACGGCGCGTGGTTTCGTGTTTATGGATTCCCCCGGCTACGACCCGGCTTCGGTCACCGGCCAGGTGGCGTCGGGCTGCAACGTTGTCGTGTTCAGCACCGGCCGCGGTTCGGCGTTCGGTTTCAAGCCATCGCCGTCGATCAAGCTGGCCACCAACAACGACACCTACCAGCGCCAGGAAGAGGACATGGACATCAACTGCGGCGACATCCTCGACGGCGTCTCGATCGAGGACAAGGGCCGGCAGATTTTCGAGGAGATCATCGCCGTCGCATCGGGCAGGCGGACCAAGTCCGAGCAATTCGGCTATGGCGACAACGAGTTCGTGCCCTGGCAGATCGGCGCGGTGATGTAGAGCAAGGAACAATCCTGATGAGACCCGTCCGCCCTGTCGCCGCCGCGCACGTCAGGCAAGCTGGACGGTCCGGCTCTCCACGTTCCAACCCGAGAGCCACAGTGCGGTCGATCGGGTGTTATTCGTCCGAAGACCAAGGCTGACATCCTGCGCCTCTCCAGGCAGGAGCGACAAGTAGTTGTCGCTGGCGAAAACCGGCAGGACCCGATCGCCGGAGCTTGTCACCACTTGAAGTCTGACGAAGAACGCGATGATGTCACCGCGATTTTCGGCGTTCAGGTGGACGGTCCGCGTATCGCCATCGGTATCCGATGCACTCACTTTCACGGCTAGCGTTGCTGCCGAAAGACGGCGCAAAGCACTGTAACGATCGGCGGAATCGCTGTTGACGAGCCAGTCGAGGTTGCGCGCAATCGGCCGCCCGGCTTCACGAAGCTCCAACCGAACAATGTGCAGATCCGAACTCTCGACAAGAGCCCGTAGCGATCCGACAGTTGTCACGCCGTTAGCGGTCACCGGACTGGAAACTGCGATCGTTTCGCCAAGGTCGTCACGTCGCCGGCCGCTCGCGTCGCAGACGGCGACCGATATCTCCAGACCGGTCAGGTCGTCGCTGGTGTTGTTGACAATCTGGAGTGTCCCGTCCGCAAGGTTCAACTGCACATGCTTTGGCTGGCCGGCGAGACGGGCACCAAAATAGCCGCCGGTGGCCTCAAGGTAACCATCGTAGAGACCACCACGCAAAACGGGCCAGCCTGGAGCCGACCGCCAGATGTTCCCGCCGGTATACCCGGTCCACATGTGGCTGTTGCGCCCCTCCAGAAGCGCCTTGTATTGCTGGTACTGGGCGGCTTGCGCCTGCTCACAAAAAGCGTCGAGTGTCGTTGGCTTGCCGTAAAGATCGATCTGATCCTGCGTCGGCGTCGTGCCTTCGACGTCGTGAAAGAACGGAATGTAGCTGTGAGCGATCCATGACGGATTGAGGCTTGGCCAGGTCTTCTGGGTGATATCGGGAATCTGGTTGTAGTCCCGCGGCGCCATGAACAATCGCACACTGTCCGCCACCGGCATCCCGACGGATCCATATTCGGGGTTGTAGGCCACCGGGGTCCCGGTGCTTGTGCGATGATGCGGCGTGTAGGCCGCAGTAAAGAACCGTTTGGGTTCGATGATTCCATAAGGCCCATCACTGAAAGCCGTGCCGTGAAGACCAAGACCGGCCTTTGGATCGGTAGAGTAGGAGATGTAGTTTCGCCCCGGATCGTTGACGGCGATCGCCATCGCCAGCCGCGCATCGAGGTCGCCTGGCGGCGGCCCCTCGTTGCCGCCGACCCACAGAGCAAGGCTGGCAAAGTTGCGGATCAAGGCGATTGCGTCGATCGCCGAACGCATGAAAAGCACATGATCTTCCGGGTTCTGGTCCCCATGATTGCAGTCCGCCGTGATCCAGAACTCCTGCCAAACCAACAGTCCGTATCGGTCGCAAGCCTCATAAAACTCGGGTCTTTCGGTGATACCACCACCCCAGATCCGAATGAGGTTGAGGTTCATCATCGCGTGATGGCGAATCTGATCGTCATAGTCCTGCGCCGAGTGACGGAGCATGGCATCGGAGAACGTCCAACAGCCGCCTCGAATGAAGATCCTCTTCCTGTTGACGGAAAAGACCCGGCCGTTCTCACCGGCGTTGTCGGGACCATCTGTCGCCCCATCGACCGCGCTGTGGATTTCCCTGATACCGAGTTTATGTCGATAGCAGTCGCTGACGCGCCCCTCAGCGACCACATCAACATCGACATCGTAAAGATGCTGCCTCCCGTGACCATTGGGCCACCATAAGTCGGGATCCCTGATCGTGACCTGAACATCCAGCTCCAATTCGCCACCACCGACCAGGGAAAAATCGATCGCCCCGGTCACCTCGCCGACCCGGAGCGTGACCCGGCCTGTGACCGCCCGATCGACCGAATTGCGCAGCAGCATGGATGCTGTGACCAAGGCTTCCTTCGCCTGGTCGCCCTCCCAGGTAATCCGAGTCGTGATGCGCGGCGAGGTAACATAGGAAATAGCGCCGCCTTTTGGATCGACGATGCGGTTACCGAAAGACACCGCGCCGGTCTCAATCAGCACGACCTCGTCCCAGATTCCGGTATTGCGATCGCGAACCGGATGGACGAAGTCCCATCCGCCGGAGAACTGCGCGGTCACGCTCCGGCCGAGCAAACCACCCTCACCCTGACAGACACTTGCCATCCCCGGTTCATAGCCGGGCGACCGGGGTGTCTTCGGAATCGGGTTGCCGGGAGGAAGCGGCGGCTCGACCCGTACGACCAGGCGGTTTGCGCCCGGCCGCAATCCCTCCGTGACATCGATCTCGTGCCGGAGAAACATGCCCTCCAGCCGTGTTTCGTTGATCTTGAGGCCGTTCAGATAGACATCTGCCGCGTAGTTGATCCCGCGAAACCGCAGCCAGTTGCGGGTCGACGGTGCGCGGCTCGATGACACATGCTCGAAGTCCGTCAGATACCAATAGGTGTAACGATCCGGCTCGTCATGGACGTCGACAATGTTGTCGTTGTTGGTTCCGAAGTAAGGATCTTCGGCCTGCCCGGCTGCCACCAGCGAGGTGAGAACAGTTCCCGGAACGACGGCGGAAAGCCACTCCTCCCCCGCCACGGTTGTTTCCGGACGCGACAATGCGCGGCCACTATCCCCTGGACGCACCGGTCTTGCCCACCAGTTGCCAAGCCGACCGCGCCGATCGCCGTCGCTGATCGGAAGGCGTTGCTGTCGAGCGCTCAGCGCGACAGGGGCCAGCAATAGCGCGCCGGAGGCGGCGCCGGACTTGAGAACGGTTCGCCGCGTTATATCGGTTGGCATGCCAGTATCGCCGCCTGGGGACAAATGATCAGCGCCAAAGGTTGAACCTCCCAAAAGAACGGAACGCTCGAGCGACGTCAACTGGCGGCAAAGCGAACCAGCCAATCGTCGGCTGGCCGTGATCGGGCAACACGGGCGAAGACTTCAAACCAAGGGTGCGCGATTCGTTCCATGTCGAGCGGCAGTTCATCCTTGAATACTGAAGCGGACTGTGGGGCGTTTTCAGACTGTACCGACGGCGGACGGCTAACCTTCGATCGCTAGGCGTTCAGCAACAGCTCCGACCGTTGCACGATCCACACCGCCGCGATCAGAGAACAAACGGCGGCCGTCGAATATCGGGCATAGCGCCACACCGGACGACTGATGTAACGCAGAATCAGGAACACCGGCCAGACAACCAGCACGATCGCCAGTTGACCGGCTTCCACGCCGACGTTGAAGGCGATCAGGCTTTGCCAGAGATTGGGGGAATCGACCTGCAGGATTTCATGCAGGACGAATGAGAAGCCCAATCCGTGCAACAGCCCGATCACGGTGGTGATGGCGAAGACTTTCCACGTATCACGACGACCGTCATAGGTATTTCGGATTGCCAGCCAGGCCGCGTAGACGATCGTAACGGCAATGCCCAGTTCGACGGCCGGGATGAACCAGGACCCCTCCGGTACGTAGCCAAAAAACCCGGCGATCAGTGTTACCGTGTGGCCGAGGGTGAAGCCGGTCACCCGTTCGACCAGGCTGAAAAGCGTATTCGCACCAATCACCAGGCACAAAACGAAAAGCACATGGTCGAGGCCCGACAGGATATGGATAATGCCCTGCTCGAAGAAGGTCCGCATTGCAGCGAAGGAACTGCGCGATACCTCTACACCGTCACCGAGCAGCCCTCGTGCCCGATAGATTTTTGCTCCTCCCGCGCCATAGTCGATGATGAGATTCGC
This sequence comes from Hyphomicrobiales bacterium, assembly GCA_024222895.1. Classification (GTDB taxonomy): domain Bacteria; phylum Pseudomonadota; class Alphaproteobacteria; order Rhizobiales; family Kaistiaceae; genus Bauldia. Next base: position 7,416 of record JAAEOR010000775.1, read on the forward strand.
TGTATCCTCCTGACCGGGAAGGCCGGGATCGAGTGTCGAGCGAATACGGTACTGCGACAAGGGCCCGTCGGAGCGGTATTGCAGGCGCGCATCGATGACGGTGTCGCCGACATAAGGCGGAGTTCCGGCAGGCACCAGGACCGGATCTGCAAAGGCAGCCTTCGCCTCGTCCAGGGTTGCGAAGTCCGGCTCCTCGCCGCGACGATGCGCCCTTACCGCGACCACGGCGCCGGCCAGTCGCCCGCCATTTGCATCAACCGGGTGCCCCTCGAGCACAATCTCGCCGAGCCCTTTCGGATCGGTGCCGACCTGTTCGGGATCGAGAAAATGAACGAGTTGGCCGTCTTCCCGCCCATTGGTCGTAAACGGTGCGGGTGCGGGGTCGCCAGTTGGTCCGACCGGGCCGAGTTTGTCGGCGACGAGATAAGGCATCGGCAGGCGCAAATAGACGTCGAGACCGTCGGCGGTATGCTCGACATGCAGGATGCGGACATTGAGGTTCAGCTTGAAATGTGCCGATGCCGGGCTGGCAGCAAGCGTAGCCAGGGCGATCGTCAGCACACAGGCGAGTCGACCGAACATGCTATTGCCTTTTTGTCACTGTGAGAGCAGCAAGTTTCCAGTCGCCCGTCTCGGGCGCCAGCTCGATCTGGGCCTCGAAAGCGACGTCCCGGACGTGGACATGACCCCAGTGTCCGCCGCTGACGCGCGCCGTCCAGTTGGCCACCGCGGCGATGTTCCCGGGCTCGGCCGCGGGTTGAATATTGCGCAAAGTCATGTCCGTAAGTTCGTAGCGACGCGCCTGACTGCCGCCGGCAAGGCCAACGATCAGGCCGCTTTGTGCCTCCGCCTCGATCATATCACCCCGGCCATCGGTCGCGCTTGTGGCCAAGGCCGCCTGACGACGCTCCGGATCGTGTTCGTCGAGCGCCACATAAAGATTGCTCACAAGTCGAGTTAGCGTTTCCGCCAGGGCAGATTGCGAGGGCGTGCCGGCAAACGGATTGCTGACCGCAATCCGGGCGAACGGCAATGTCGCAACAGCACCGACGAGACAGATGAGTGTCGCCCATCCGGCCAGGCGAAGCCGGAACCGTGTCCACGCCCAAACGACCAGGCAGATCAGAGCCACAAGAATCAGGCCTGCACTTGCCACTGGCACCATCAGTACCGGCGATCCGGTGGTGGGAACCGGGTCCGCGCTAGGCTCCACATATTTCCGTAGGAAGTTCTGCCAGACCACCAGCCGCTCTTCCGGCGTCGCATAAGACATGAATGGACCGGCAGGATCAAAGATTGTGACGGGAACCGTCTCCTGGCGTCCGTCGAACAACTGCCAGTCGAGCGCAACTTTCTGGGGCAACGCGTCAGTATTGTATTCGCTGACCACCCCGATCAGCGCCGCGCTGCGGTCCAGATCGCGGGAACCATCGACGACATTGAGCCCGGCCGTACCGATCTCGACGAAGCTGGCCCGCGACCCTGCCAAATCGAGGCCGACATCTTCCGCCGTGACCGAGTTTGCGGTTTCGAAGAAACTCGCGGCTTTCTGCAGAACGTCGGCCTGCTTCCCGATTTCGATCGTTTCGAGGTCAGCCAGTCCGAGGTCGGTCCATTTCTCCAGGTCACGCACGCGCATCAGCGCCTCGAGCCGTATGGCCCGCGGTTCAATATACAGGAACCCCATCAACGCGTCCTTGTGATGGCGCTTGAGATTGGGGTTGTCGAAGCGGGAATACCAGGGATCGTTCCAGTCCAATTCCAGGGTCGCGCTGGCACTGAGATAGCGAAAATCGATGATCGGAATGGTCTTGTGATAGGCGATGAAGCCGATTGTTGGAGGCGTCTCTCCCGCATCGATTCCCGGCGGGCTGATGGTCAGGGCATCGGGCCTGCCGTCAAAAGGATAGAACAACTCGGCGTAAACAACCCGCTTGTCCTCAGGCGGTCCCGGGACGCGCGTTCCGGTCTGCGGATTGATCATTCCGGCAAATCGACTGGCCCGATCCTTGCGAAGTCGTGGTTCGACGAGCTGGACCTCGACGGGCAACCCTACGCCTTCGCTGGTCTCGACGCGGAAGGACCGGTCGGCGCGTGGTGGCAGAGGGCTCGCACCCGGCGGTGTTCCCGCCGGGTCATCGCCGGGGGCGCCATCCAGGGTGATATCGCCGAACTGATCGATATCGCCGGGAAAGATCTCAACGGCGATCCGAACGCCATCGTCTTCCACCGTGATCTCGGCGATATTGCGGGCAGTCTCGGCTCCGGTGAGGTTGATCCAGTCGGCGCGTGCGCCCCCCGCCGCAGTCGCGGTGAGCGTGGTTACGATCAGCAGTCTGGCCAGCAAGGTGCGGCTACTTTCCGGCCAGCAATTCATGACGCAGTTTGATCAGTTCGGTTTCCTTGTCGGGGGATGCCCGTGCGAACATCATGGGCTCGAAGGCTTCATAATAGAGCAGCAGCCGAGCCCGGTTTTCCACCTCGGCACCGGTGAAGCCGGCCGAGCGAAACAGGTTGGCAATGTAGGCCAGACGCGTTTCGTCAGCCCTTCTGGCGTAGTCGGCCGCCAGGGGATCGGTCATTGCCCAAGCCCGGATCACCGCATCATATCGTGCGGCACCGCGGTTTCTGATCGTGTTGCTCAAGGCCAAAAGGGTGGTTTGCGGATCGAGCCCCAAAGACTTGACCGTTTCGCGAACATCAACGGTCCATGCCTTGATCCAGAACTCCAGGATGGCGGTGCGCAGGTCGCTCCGGTTCTTGAAGTGATGGTAGAAGCTGCCCCTGGTAATCCCGAGCCGGCGCGCGAGGGCATCGATGGTCACTGCGTCGATGCCCTTTTCGGACAGAAGATCGATGGCCGCGGATATCCAGTCCTCGCGGTTAAGAGTTCGTCTGCCCACGATCCATCCTACAATACATTCATGTATGTTGAACATACAATATTGAAGTCTTAGAAGCCATGCGCGAATGTTAAACCACACTATTCAACGAACTGCAAAGCGCCCACGTCACTGTGGGCACCTGAAGGCAGGAGGGAAGCATGAACAACCGAACGAAGCTTGGTGCGATCGCGACGCTCGGCGCACTGATGGTCTTTGCGGCGCCGTATCCGGATCGCCATGCGACGGATCTCGATTGGACGACACGCGCAAACGCCGCGGGTGGCGCGGTCGAGGGCCCCAATAGCGTGGCGCCCGACAGATATGTCTATTACCCAGGCACCGAGACGCTGGGGGAGGAGGAAATCCGGCTCTTCGCCTGCGGCACCGGACTCCCCGCTACGCGCCGCGACCAGGCTGCAACCTGCTGGCTGGTGGAACTGGGCAACGGCGACAAGTTCCTGTTCGACGTCGGCACCGGTTCGATGGTCAATGTCGCAGCGTTGATGATACCATATGACTTCCTGAACAAGGTCTTCCTGACTCATCTCCATACCGATCACTGGGGAGACCTTGCGACCCTGTGGGCGGGCGGCTGGACCGCCGGACGCACGGTCCGCTGAAGATCTGGGGACCCAGCGGCGCGACCCCGGAAATGGGCACAAAATACGCCGTGGACCATTTCCTGAAGGCATTCAACTGGGATCTGCAGACCCGCAACTTCCGACTCAATCCCGGGCCGGGCAAGATCGAGGTTGTCGAGTTTGACTACAGCAAGGAAAACGAGGTCGTCTATGATGATAACGGCGTCGTCATCCGCTCGTGGCCGGCTATCCACGCCGGAGACGGTGCCATCAGCTACAGCCTCGAATGGAAAGGCATGAAGATCGTCATCGGCGGCGATACGTTTCCGAACAAGTGGTTCATCGAGTATGCTGATGATGCCGACGTAGCGATCCACGAGGTATTCCTGACGCCTGATGCTCTGGTCGCCTGGTATGGTCAGTCTCCGGAGCAGGCGATTGGCGTCGGTACGCAGATCCATACTTCGCCGCCAGCCTTCGGCAAGGTGATGAGCACGATCCAACCGCGCCACGCGATCGGCTACCACTTCTTCAATGAGGAGGCCACGCGTTACGGCATCTATGACGGGGTGCGCGAAACCTATTCAGGGCCGCTGTCGCTCGCCACGGACAACATGGTCTGGAACATCACCAAGGATGAGATTGTCGAACGGATGACTGTCTCGCCTGACGAGGCCTGGTCGGTTGCCGGCCCGACACCACCACCCGCGCCGTTAACATCGGGCGTACCGGACCCGTTGAGCGAAGCGATGAAGGATGGCAAATGGCTGCCGGAAGCCGATGACGCACAGCAGGATCTTGTCGACGAATTCAAGAAGGAATACGATCTCGAATAGTTTCCTGTCTTGGGATGCGCTTGCCGTCCAAAACACTGGGCGGCATGAGCACCTAAAGGAACGTAACTCGGCGGCAGGTGCTGAGAATTGGAGCCTTTCGAAAGTCAC
>JAAEOR010000776.1 GCA_024222895.1 Hyphomicrobiales bacterium
GTCGACGGGCATACGGCGTGAGCCGAGCATTACGGTGAGACATGAGGACCTCTTGGTGAGTGGAGACGGCAATCCCCACATCACTCGGGAGGTCCTCATCGCGTCAAACCGTCACCAACCTCTCAGCCAAGTACACCTAGACCGCCGAACCTTCGAGATTGGCGACAACCGTTCCGACATGGTCCTGCAACCCGAACAACGGACCGAACGGCGACTGCGTCCCGATCGTACCGACAGCACGACCAACACGCACAGCCACAAAGTCGTTGACCAGCGACCGCCCAAACCCACCCTCAACCGCGATCTCGAACTGATAGGCGATCACCTCGTCGCCGACATCCTCCGTGGAGGCACGGCCGATCGAGATCTGAATGTCGTCGATCCTCTCCGACATCGTCGGATCTTCGGAATACGCCTCCCGCATCGCTTTTGCCGTCGCCTGATCGAGACACTCGGCGTAGGTATCAGACGCGAGCGTGTCGAAGGCCGCCTCAGCTTCGGCTTCAGTGGCGAACACGTCCACCCTCGATCCGACTCTGTCATTGCCGGGGCCGGCGAACGATGTCCCCTTTAGGTTCGCATGAGCCGCGTCGAATGCTTCCTCCGAGGGCGCGCAGACTTCGATGTCATCATTGAGGTCTGACTCGGGTCTGGGTTCCTCCTCGCGCCACCCTGGCTCGAAGTCGTCGATCGTCAACACTGCTGCGTCGGCGATCGCCTGGTCCTCGTCGTTGATCCCGCCCGAAGGCTCCTCGGGA
>JAAEOR010000777.1 GCA_024222895.1 Hyphomicrobiales bacterium
ACGTCCTCGGCACGTTCTGTCACCCGCGTCCACGCCGAGACACCGTCGGCCCATCCTTCCGTGTCGGCGGCAAGCAGCGGATCAAGCGGGCGATGATAGGTTGCCTGATCACCGACGATATTGACTATCGGCACCCGGGCACGCCGGGCGTTGCGCAAGTTGGCGAGACCGTTGGCGAGACCAGGCCCGCAGTGCAGAAGCGTAACCGCCGGCCTGCCGGTCATTCGTGCATAACCGTCGGCGGCTCCAGTGACCACGCCCTCGAACAAACAAAGGGTGCTTCGAATCCCGGCGACGCGATCGAGCGCCGAAACAAAGTGCATTTCGCTCGTGCCCGGATTGGCAAAGCAAGTGTCGATACCGCCGTCGACGAGCGTACGCACCAGGCTTTCCGCACCGTTCATTTCGTTGTCGATCGCGTTCACGATGATTTAGAACTCAACCCCGACCTGGGCCTTCACACCGGAACGGAACGGATGCTTGACCATGGTCATCTCGGTCACCAGGTCGGCGGCCTCGATTAATGCGTCCGGCGCATTGCGCCCCGTGACGATCACGTGGACATCCGACGGCTTCTTGTCTCCAAGAAAGGCGACAACCTCGTCAGCCGAAAGATAGCCATAACGCAAGACGATATTCAGTTCGTCGAGCAGGACCAGCTTGTAGGCCCCACCGCTGATAATCTCCTTCGCCCGCTCCCACGCCGCGCGCGCAGCAGCCAGGTCGCGCTGGCGATCCTGCGTCTCCCAGGTGAAGCCCTCACCCATCGTATTGATCGAGACGAGGTCACCAAACTTGTCCAGCGCCTCGCGTTCGCCGGTTTGCCACTTCCCCTTGACGAACTGGATGATCGCGACGGGCATACGGTGACCAAGGGCGCGGAAGACCATGCCAAAGGCCGCGGTCGACTTGCCCTTGCCCTTGCCGGTGTGGACGATCAGGAGGCCTTTTTCGATGGTCTTGGTCGCGACGATCTTGTCCCGCGCCGTCTTTTTCTTGCGCATTTTTTCCGCGTGGCGGGCATCAAGTTCGGCTTCGGTCAGGTCTCGGGTCACTCGGCGGCCTCCGGATGGGCTTTGACGAGGGCAGACAGACGATCATAGGCACTATTGGAGCGCGGCGACCAGAGACCTCGATCGATCGCCTCGCGAAAACGCGCGGCCATCTCCGCCAGCGCCGGCGCATTGACATCTGCGACAAACGAGCGGACCGCATCATCGGCAATAAAGGCATCATAGAGCTGATCGAAGTGATGATCGCCCACCGCATCAGTCATCGCCGCATAGGCGAAAAGATAGTCGACCGTTGCGGCGATCTCGAAAGCACCTTTGTAACCGTGCCGCATAACGCCGGCGATCCATTTGGGATTGGCCGCCCGACCTCGGACGACGCGCGCCACTTCCTGGCCAAGCGACCGGACGACCGGCTTTTCCGGCCGCGCGTGATCGCCGTGATAGATCGGCGGTGCCGACCCCGTCAGCGTTTCGATCGTCGCCGCCAGCCCACCCTGGAACTGGTAATAGTCGTCGGAGTCCAGAATATCGTGCTCGCGGTTGTCCTGATTGTGGACGACCGCGTCGGCGGCACGCAGCCGATCCGAGAGTGCTTCACGCGTGGCTGCACCCTCGAGCCCCGCACCATAGCCAAACCCGCCCCACGCCAGGAATGCCTCGGCGAAGTCGGCGCGATTTTCCCAGATGCCTTCGTCGATCAATGTCTGCATCCCGGCCCCATAGGCACCAGGCTTTGACCCGAATACGCGCAGCCCGGCCACGCGGGCTGCATCGGATTGCTCAAGCCCGGCGGCGGCCAGGCGTGCGCGCGCCGCCCCGACATCCGCCGCGATCGGATTGGCCGTTGCGTCCTCTTCCAGAGCCGCCACGGCACGGACGGCTGAATCGACCAGATCGATCTGCTCAGGGAAGGCATCGCGGAACATGCCGGAGATTTTCAGCGTCACGTCCACACGCGGGCGACCAAGTTCAGCGAGGCCCATGATCCGAAAGCCGGTGATGCGTCCGGTACCCTTTTCCCATTGTGGTTCAACCCCCAGCAGTGCGAGCGTCTGAGCAATATCGTCCCCGCCGGTCCGCATGTTCGAGGTGCTCCACGCCGAGAGCGCAATCGATCGGGGCCACTTGCCGTGGTCCTGGAAGTAGCGGAGCGTCAGGGCATCGGCCGCGGCAGACCCCAGCGACCAGGCGGCCGGTGTCGGAACGGCTCTCGTGTCGACCGAGTAGAAATTGCGTCCGGTCGGAAGAACCTCCGGCCGCCCGCGGCTGGGTGCGCCCGACGGACCGGGACGGACAAAGCGTCCGTCGAGCGCTGCCAGCATTGCGGCAATCTCACAGTCGCCCGAGCGGTCGAGCGCAGGGCCAAGATCGCCGCGAATCCAGTGAAGAACAGCATCGGTATTGGCACCGATCGTCGGGCCCTGCTCCTTCAGTTGCCGGCTGATCAGTTCGCAAGCCAACAACTCAATCCGCTCCACGGTGTCTCCGGCTGTTCGCCACGGTGCGTCGGCCTGCCGTACCAGTTCCAGTGGTCGCGGGCCATCCCAGGACGCGGCCATTTCGACGTCAAGCGGATCGAACCCGTCCAGCCCGAGGTCGGCGGCAATGGCGCGGTGCAACGAGTGGTGCTGTGCCCCCTTGCCGCTGCGCGGAACCCGGGAAGTCGCGACAAGCGTGTCGATCCGTTGCCGGCCTTTCGGCGAGTCACCGAGGACATGAAGACCATCGCGAATCTGCATCTCCTTTAACTCGCACAAATGTGCGTCGAGTGTCCGAAGCGCCTCGTCGCCCTCGCCCCGGCCAATGCCAAGATCGCGGTCGAGGCCGGACCTCTCGGCGGTAGCCAGGATCTCGCTCTCAAGCCATTCACGCCGACGAGGATCGACACCCGCGGCCAGATAGTACTCATCGATCAAAGTCTCGAGTTCTGCCAGCGGACCATGGATTTCCGCCCGGGTCATTGCGGGGATCAGGTGATCGACGATCACGGCTGTGTTTCGCCGTTTGGCCTGAGCTCCTTCGCCCGGATCGTTGACAATGAATGGGTAGACGAGCGGCGTCGCGCCCAACATCAATTCCGGCCAGCAGGCCTGCGACAAACCCAGCGCCTTGCCGGGCAGCCATTCAAGGTTGCCATGCTTACCCAGATGGATGACCACATCCGCCTCGAACACCGCCCGAAGCCAGACATGGAACGCCAGATAGTGGTGCGGCGGCACCAGGTCCGGGTCGTGGTAGGTATCGCGCGGGTCAATGTTGTAGCCGCGCGCCGGCTGAATGCCGACGGTCACATTACCGAACCGGTGGACCGCGACCGAAAAACCGTCAGCGCAGAAATACGGATCGTTTTCGGGACCGCCCCATCTCGCGGTCAGCGCGTCGCGGTTGCTTTCGGGCAGCGCTGCGAAATGCGCATGGTAGGCATCCAGCGTCAGGATGTTTGATAGTGCTCGCTGCGGTTTCTTCGACGC
>JAAEOR010000778.1 GCA_024222895.1 Hyphomicrobiales bacterium
GATCGGCTTCGCCAACTGCTGGACGGCGTAAACGCATTTGGATTCAACGCGATAACCGGCGGGTACAATCGCGTCGGCTATTCGCCCGACGACATGGCGGTGCGCGGATGGTTTGCTCGTCAGATGGGCGGCGACGGCCTCCAGGCCACTCAGGATGCCGTGAACAACCTGTTCGGGCGGTTCGGCCCACCGGAAGGCGCGTGCATCATGGCGGGGTCGCATCTCGACACCGTGCCGGAGGGCGGCGCCTTCGACGGATCGCTCGGCGTCTGCGTCGCGCTCGAATGCGTACGTGCCATGAGAGATGCCGGGATCAAGCCGAAGTCGGCGATCGTCGTTGTTGCCACAGCAGAGGAGGAAGGCCGTTTCGGCGGCATGCTGGGATCGCAGTCCATCACTGGGGCGGTCACCCGCGCATGGATCGAACAGGCCACCGACAGCGACGGTATCGGCCTGGTCGACGCCATGACCGCACAGGGACTCGATCCCTTTGGCGCACTCGGTGCAGCCTGGCCGAACGGCTCAATCAAGGCCTTCCTGGAACTGCATATCGAACAAGGACCCGTTCTGGAGCGATCGGCGGTTCCCGCCGGCATCGCCAATTCCATCTCCGGAGTCTGCAGTCTTCACGTCCGCTACGAAGGAGTCGCCAATCATTCCGGCACGACGCCGATGGATATGCGCGCGGATGCCTTCGCCGGGCTCGCGACGCTGGCCAACACGATTCCGGCCGTTGTCGAGGGACACGGTACTGGCCAAAGCCGGATCACCATCGGCAAAGTCGATCTGAAACCGAATTTTCCTCACACGATTCCCGGTGTGGCGGAGTTCTCGGTCATCATCCGCGATACGTCGGAAGACATCATGCAGCGCTTGCGCGCAGCTGTCGGCGACAATGTCGCGATCGCCGCCAGGGCCCACGGCCTTGACTATGCAATCGAGGAAAAGAGCTGGCTCGCGCCGGTCTCGCTCGACTCCGGCCTGCACGCCATGCTTGCGGCCGAAGCGACCAAGCTCGGTTTTGAAGCGCTCGACATGCCGTCAGGTGCTGGCCACGACGCCCAGACGATGCAGTCGTTCTGCCCGTCGGCGCTCATCTTCGTTCCGAGCCGCGGCGGCATCAGCCATGCCCCGCAGGAATCAAGCGCGTGGACCGACATCGAAAAGGGCGCGCAGCTGATGCTGAACACCCTGCTGCGGTTGGCGACCGCCTGACGGCTCGTCTTTCAGCGTCTAATCGGTTGGCCGGCTCTTGAATCCCTTGGTCTGTACGAAATCGCTGCTGCTCAAAACCGGGCTGACCGCATAAGCGGTGATCAGTTCGGCCAGTGACCGCAGCGCATCGCCATGGATCCGCTCGTAGCCATGCGAGGCATCGACGCCGAAGGTAATCAGCGCCGTGCGCACATCGTGACCCGCTTCAATGGCACTTGCCGAATCCGAGCGGTAGTAGCGGAAGACATCCTTCTGAAAGCGAATGTCATTGTCGCGGCAAAGCGAGACGAGTTTCCTGGTCAGGTGATAGTCAAATGGACCCGTCTGATCCGCCATCGCGACGGTGACGCCGAATTCGTCGGAATTCTGGCCAGGCGCGGTGGTACCGTTGTCTACGGTGATCATCGACGCAATCTCGTTCGTCAGGATCGACGAAGCGCCGACCCCGATCTCTTCGGCGATCGTGAATAGCCAGTGGATGTCGACGGGCGTCTCCGAACCCTCGTCCTGGATGGCCTTCAGCGCGGCCAGCACGGCCGCGACACCCGCCTTGTCGTCAAGGTGGCGCGACACGATGAAGCCGTTGTCGAGAAATTCCGGCTGCGGGTCGACCGCGATGATGTCGCCGACATCAATGCCGAGTTTCTCGATATCCTGCCGGTCGCGCGACAGCGCGTCGATGCGAAACTCCACATGCTCCCATCCTATGGGCAGGCTGTCGATCTCCTCATCAAAGGTGTGCCCGGACGCCTTGAGCGGCAGAACCGTGCCGCGATGGCCGCCTTTCTCGGAAAAAACCGTCGCGCGGGCGCCCTCGGCGAAGCGCGCCGACCAGGTGCCTATTGGAACGATTTCGAGACGGCCGTTGTCCTTCAGGTATTTCACCTGGGCACCAAGTGTATCGAGATGCGAGACGATCGCGCGCGCACCGCGTTTCTCACGGCCGGGCCGGACGGCCCTGATCGCACCACGCCGGGTGAGTTCGACACTCAGCCCGAGCCGCTCGAGCTCCTCTGTTACGAAGCGAACAGCCATATCCGTATACCCGGTCGGGCTCGGAATATGCAGGAGCGAGTCCAGGACGGACCGCATGTATGTGCTATCGATCGCCAGACGCGACACGCGTGCCCCTCTCCTGTCCCTTCGGAAACGATTGCCGCACGGCCATCCACACCGATAGCGGAAAAAGCAGGTCGGCGAAACATTCGGCCGTCGGTTGTGGTTCACGCTGTGCGGAACGGTCATTCCCGGTATGGCGGCGATCGATGAGTCGCCGGTTCAGGGATGGTCTGTCATGGACGGTCTTTTCCGACCGATCGGCGAACTGAAACATTGACGCGGCAACCATGCTGGAAGATGGTCTCCGGAAAACGTTGAGGGTTTGATCTGTGCAAATTGACCAGCCGCGCTTGCGGGATTGGCGGCGCATCGTCGTCGTGGCGGTGACCGGTATTGCTGCTGCCATCGGTACGGCGGGCGAGGCGCGGGCAGACACGGACATCACCATTGCCAGCGGGCGTCCAGGCGGGCTTTACCATCCAGTCGCCGGTGCCATCTGCAAGCTTGTCAACGAAGACACGGATGAACACGGCATAACCTGCACCGTGGCCTTCGGCATCGGATCGATCACCAATATCGAGGCCATGCACGACGGCGAAGTCACGTTCGCCATGGCCCAGTCCGATACCCATCGCGACGCTCTCGTCGGGATCGGTCCATTCGAGGAAGCCGGCCCTTTTGATGATTTGCGCTCGGTAATGTCTCTGTTCGTCGAGCAGGTGACGATTGTGACTCGCAGTGACAAGGACATCCAGACGTTTGCCGACCTGAAGGGCAAGCGCGTCTATCCGTCCGAGCCAGGCTCGGGCGGCTACATCATCATGCAAGAGCTTTTCAGGAATGAGGGCTGGAAGCCCGGCGATACCACCGAGATTACCGATGCCGATCTCAAGGCGCCGAATATCGCCCAGGCCCTTTGCGACGCCGAGATCGACGCTTTTGCCATCACGGTCGGGCATCCGAGCCCACTGGTCAAGGAGGCGGCGGACACCTGTGACGTCGATCTAATCCCGGTGGAGGATGACGCCGCCGACGCCCTTGTTGCCGCCGAGCCCCTTTATGCCAAGTCGGTCGTTCCCGGCGGCCTGTATCGAGGGAACCCCGCCGATGTGGCTGGTCTCGGTCTGGTCGCGACCCTTGTGACATCGGCCGACGCCGACGCGGACGCGATCTATGCCGTCACAGGGGCCTTTTTTCAGGGTATTGACCGTCTGCGCAAAGCCTCGCCCCTGTTCTCCTCGTTGAGCGTCGAGCAGATGGCAACGGATGGCTTGAGCGCTCCCCTCCACGAAGGCGCGGCCCAATATTATTCCGAGGCGGGCCTCAGATAGGCAACCAGGACATCCGAGTGACATCGCAACAGAACCGTCTTGGATTCGCGCTTGGCGTCATCGTATTGGCCATGCTTCTGCTCGGACTGCCGGCATCCGCCCAGTCCGATCTGTTCGAAGAGTTCGACGA
>JAAEOR010000779.1 GCA_024222895.1 Hyphomicrobiales bacterium
CCGTCCTTGGGACTACGGATCTGACCTTCGACTGTATCACCGGTTCGCAACGAAAATCGCCGGATCTGAGAGGGTGATACGTAGATATCGTCGGGTCCAGCCAAGTAATTGACGTCAGGTGAGCGCAGGAAGCCGAAGCCATCCTGCAAGACTTCAAGAACGCCTTCACCGATAATATCGGTTTCATTGGCTGCCAATTCTTTGAGGATCGCGAACATCTGCTCCTGTTTGCGGAGAGTGCTGGCATTTTCGACCTCGAGCTCTTCGGCAAACGCCAGCAGCTCGACAGGCGACTTCGCCTTGAGGTCTTTCAGTTTCATTTCTTGCATTAACGGGAATGTCTCTCGGAGGGGTGAAAACCGTTAGGCATGGGAGAGAGGATGATGGAGAGCGTCTGGCCGGAACGGGGATCGTCGGCACGGATCCACAGCGAAACATCGCCGGACTCCGTCTGCTTCTCGTACGGTCAACAGCAAGATAGTCGTTCCGACCGCGGTGGGCAAGAGCCGAAACGCCGTTTCAGAAAGGTTTGACGATGACCAGAATCACAATACCGATCATTAGAACGGTCGGGATCTCGTTGACCATACGAAAGAATTTCTGGCTTCGCTCATTCCTGTCCTCCGCAAAGTCCCGGGTCCATCGGCTCAACATTCCGTGGATGCCGGACATGGCAATCACCAATGCAATCTTGAGATGTAGCCACACGCTTGAGAACCAGGCACCGTCCCATGCGAGCCAAAGCCCAAGCGCCCACGTTACCGCCATCGCGGGATTGATGATGACGGTGAGCAGTCGGTGCTCCATCACCTTGAACGTTTCCGACTGTACGGACCCGGGTTCTGCCGATGCATGATAGACGAACAATCGTGGCAGATAGAGCATCCCTGCCATCCAGGCGATCACCGCAATGACATGGACCGCTTTCAGCCAGAGGTACAGGTCCGAAGGCTGCCAAACGACCAGCACTGCAACCAGCACGGCAACGGCACCCAGACCGGCGACGGCGCGGCGAATCCGCCTGGCCGTATCATGTTCCATCAATTTCCCCTGACCCGGGCCACGAGTTGCTCGACATGTGCAATCGGCGTTTCCGGCACGATGCCGTGCCCGAGATTGAAGATGAATGGACCGTCGCGCAGAGTCGACACGATTCGATCCACAGCATCATCAAGGGCGATGCCACCGGTCACCAGCACCAGTGGATCGAGGTTGCCCTGGATTGTCGCGACTGGCTGTAAACGATCCCGGGCAAAGTCCACCGGTACGGTCCAGTCGATGCCAATGGCGTTGACACCTGTGGCTGCTGCATATCGCTCGAGCCGGAGGCCCGCCCCCTTCGGGAATCCAATTATCGGGACAGCAGGGGCGGCAGATCTTACGCGATCGATAATGGTCTTTGTCGGTGCAATCGACCACCGGTCGAAATCTTCATCGTTGAGAATACCGGCCCAGCTGTCGAATATCTGGACAACATTTGCTCCGGCCTCAATCTGGCCGAGCAGAGAGATAACCGACGCATCGACGATCCGGTCCATAAGGGTCTGCAATAGCGCTGGCGTGCGGGTAGCCATCAACCGTGCCGGCTTTTGGTCGGGCGTTCCACGACCAGCGATCATGTAGGTCGCAACCGTCCACGGTGCGCCACAAAATCCGATCAGGGCCTTGTCAGCAGCGAGATCATCGCGGACCCGGGTGATCGTCTCGAAAACAGGCGAAAGCCTTTGCCTGACGGGATCAATATCCAATCGGGCGATGCTCTCTGCGTCGACCGGATCGAGTCGAGGACCTTCACCTTCGACGAAGGACAGGGCTTGCCCGAACGCATAGGGCACCATGAGGATGTCCGAAAATACGATGGCTGCGTCGAAGTTAAAACGATGGATGGGTTGGAGAGTGATTTCAGCCGCCTTGGCCGGATTGAGACAAAGATCGAGAAAGGATCCGGTCGTTGCGCGCAACGCGCGATACTCGGGGAGATATCTTCCGGCCTGTCGCATCAACCAGATTGGCGGATGGGGACAAATCTCGCCGGCAAGCGCCTTCGACATTGCGCTGGACGGATATGAGGGGTCCTGAGCGTTCAATGATCTACTGCCTTAAATAAAATGAAGGAGAGTCTTCTGGTTTTTGTTTTGTTTTAGGAGTGGATTACCGTCAATCAAGATCGTCCACAATCACCGGCGCTTGCCAACAGGAGGAGGACGAGGATTCATGAGGGATCAGTCGGAAAGGCTTGCAATAGCGGGGACAACACGACAAGTCGATGGTTAACAATGACTTAACGACCAGCTGCTGCACGCATACACTCTTGTCCACGTGGCAATCCCCAGGAATGGTTGGTACAGCTGGTGAATTCCCCGTTATTCGGTGAGCGCCGTGGAATCGCATCCGGAGAAGCTTGGTTGTTGATGGAATCCGGCTCTCAGGGGAAAGATTCGGCGACCTGTCGCGGGGTAGGGGTTTGTTAAGAATTGGTCCACAGCAAACGGGAGACAAGGCTTGAGAAATCGCGGTGGCTTCTTTCACTTGCACATGATCTCCGACGCAACGGGGGAAACCCTGATTGCCGTCGGTCGTGCCGCCGCCGCGCAATACCGGGATGTTCGCCCGGTCGAGCATGTTCATTCCATGGTTCGCACGTCCAAGCAGGTGGATGCCATCGTTGCAGCTCTGGAGGAGGAGCCGGGAATTGTCCTCTACACTCTGGTGGACAAGGTGCTGGGCCAGCGGCTTGAGGATGAGTGTCGTCGAATCGGTATCCCATGTGTATCGGTCCTGGAACCCGTGCTGCAGCTTCTCCAGAACTACCTCGGTGCGCCGGAAGCCCGCCGGATGGGCGCACAACATATGCTCGACGCCGAGTATTTTCGCCGCATCGACGCGCTGAACTTCACGATGATTCATGATGATGGCCAACTGGCTGGATCGCTGGAAGAGGCTGATGTGGTGTTGGTGGGGATCAGCCGGACGTCGAAGACACCGACGAGCATCTATCTGGCGAATCGCGGGGTGAAGACTGCCAATATCCCGATCGTTCCTGGCATTCCCCTGCCGCCGGACCTTGAAACGGTGCAGCGGCCTTTGGTGGTTGGACTGACGGCAAGTGCCGAACGGATTGCTCATCTTCGGGAAAACCGGGTGCTGTCCTTGAATGCCGCGGCGCACGGCGAATCCTATGTGGACAAGGCGTCCATCACCGCCGAGATCGTTGCCGCCCGCAGGCTGTTTGCCAGGAATAACTGGCCGTCGATTGACGTGAGCCGCCGTTCAATCGAAGAGACTGCGGCGGCGATCATTTCCCTGCGCGAGAAGCGCAACCGCGAGGTAATGGCGCTGTAGGGATCCGACAGGTGGCCGCCATCATTCTAGCGTCGCAGAGTCCGACTCGCGCAGCTCTGCTCAAAGCCGCGGCGATCGACTTTGACGTCATTCCTCCTGACGTTAACGAACGCATGGTCGAAGCACCTTTTGTCGCTGCCGGCAAATCATCGACCGACATCGCCCTGGCGCTGGCCGAAGCAAAGGCGCGGGCGATTGCCGATCGCTATCCCGATGCCTGGATCATCGGTGCCGACCAGGTCCTTGACCTTGAAGGTGATCGTTGGAGCAAGCCGGAAAGCCTGGAGGCGGCCAGGAAGCAACTCGGTCGACTTGCTGGCCGAACCCATACACTGAGAACCGCCGTTTTCGGTGTGCGCGGGAAAAACGTGCGTTGGCATCATTGCGCCAGTCCGGCACTGACGATGCGGGCGCTGTCTGGGCACGAGATCGACGCCTATCTTGCGACAGTCGGCGAAGCAGCCCTTGGAAGCGTCGGCGCCTATCAGATTGAGGGGCCAGGTATTCAGCTGTTCGAGCGGATCGAAGGCGACTACTTTGCCATCCTTGGACTACCGCTGCTGCCGGTCCTGAATTGGCTGCGAGCCGAGGGAGCGATCGGTTAGAGCGTTTTCAGGAAAAGTGTATGCACTTTTCCGCCTGGAAAGAGCGACCAGAAGAATGAGCGTTTTCAGCAAAAGTGTGTACGCTTTTCCGCCTGGAAAGAGCGAAGAGTAAGAGTCGACGACCGGTAGCCCGATTCACTATGAACGGATTACGGTCCGGTGACGACGTGTTCACTTTCGTTCGCATCAAGGAGAAATCGAATGACTGAGAGGCATAACAAAGGCGATGCAACGTGAGTGAACCCAAAGCCTGTGTCATTGGCTGGCCCATCAAACACTCGCGCTCGCCGGTCATTCATCGTTTCTGGCTGAACGCCCTGGGTATTGCCGGTGACTATGTCCTGCAGCCGGTCGAGCCCGATACGGTCAAGGCGTTCTTCGCGGGATTCCGCGATTCCGGCTATGTGGGCTGCAACGTCACGGTTCCGCACAAGGAGGCAGCGTTCGCCGCCGTCGACGAGATGGAGCCGGTTGCGGAGACTCTCGGGGCCTTGAACACGATCTGGCTCGAAGGGGGCCGGCTGGTCGGTGCGTCCACCGACAGCTTCGGTTTCCTGGCCAATCTCGACGGGGCTGCGGCTGGATGGCACGCCGACCCCGGCGCCGCGGTCGTTCTCGGGGCTGGTGGCGCCGCCCGGGCCATTGCCTGGGCGCTACTGTCCCGCGGTTTCGCCCCCATTCATGTCGTCAACCGAACGCCGGCCCGCGCCAAGGCTCTGGCGGAGCGGTTCGGCCCGAGCATCCGCCCGGCAGGGTGGCCCGACCTGCCGACGCTGCTTCCGAGCGCCCGGCTGCTGGTGAACACAACCTCACTCGGCATGGAGGGTCAGCCCGACCTGCGGGTGGATGTCGGAGCCCTCGGCGATCATGCGCTGGTCAACGATCTGGTCTATTCACCACTTGAAACGACGCTCCTGGCAAATGCGAGGTCACGGGGACTGGCCGCCGTCGACGGTCTCGGCATGTTGCTCCATCAAGCAGTCCCCGGGTTCGAGCACTGGTTCGGAACCCGGCCCGAGGTTACGCCCGAGCTTCGTGCTGCCGTGCTTGCGACCCTGGATGATGGCTGATGCTCGTCGTCGGGCTCACCGGCTCGGTGGCGATGGGCAAGTCCACCGTCGCTGCAATGTTCTCCCAGGCCGGCGTCCCTCTGTTCGATGCCGATGCGACCGTGCATCGCCTCTATGCCGGTTCAGCCGCACCATTGATTGAAGCGGCGTTTCCCGGAACCACCGCCGACGGTGTGGTCGACCGCGACGCGTTGCGGGTACGGGTCATCGGTAATGCGGAAGCCATGGCCCGACTCGAGGACGTGGTTCATCCGCTGGTGGCTGCGGAACGCAACAAATTCATCGCCGCGCAGCGACGGGCGGGGGCGACCATGGTGCTGCTCGACATTCCCCTCTTGTTTGAGGTGAATGCCGACCGTGAGGTCGATGTCATCGTCGTGGTCACCGCGTCACCCGAGGTTCAGATGGCCCGGTTGCTGGAGCGTCCCGGCATGACCGAGGAAAGGGCGAAGGCGATGCGCGGCCATCAAATCCCGGATGCCGACAAGCGTCGACGGGGGCATTTCGTCATCGACAATAGTGGTACGCGCGATGTCACCCATCAGCAGGTCGCTGACGTGTGCCGCGCGCTCGCCGGGATGGCCGCCGGGCGATGAATGCGATGGCTGGCGGCAGACGTC
>JAAEOR010000780.1 GCA_024222895.1 Hyphomicrobiales bacterium
GCGTCCTTCGCGAGATGGCAGGCCGATGGTCGGACGAGGCGATCGCCGCCTGCCTGAACCGGATGGGCATGCGGACCGGCCAAGACAAGACCTGGAACGCCAAACGCGTTTCCTCGATCCGCCGCGTCAACGACATCCCCGGCTATCTATCCGCCGACAAGGATGGCCCGTATCGCACCATGACCGAGGCGGCAAAGGAACTCGGTGTGACCAATCACGTCATCCGACGGCTGATCAAAGACGGATTCTTGCCCGCAGATCAGGTCGTCAACGGCGCGCCATACCAAATTCGCGCCGACGATCTGCACTCGGAGCCTGTCCTCCTGGCGATCAAGCGGAAAAGCAGCCCGTGTCGCGCCGACAGCGCAAACCAGCTTTCAATGTTTCCAGGCAGTTAAGGAAGAGGTGCACAATGACCAGCCGCTCGCAATACCGCGGATTGCCCGCTCGGCGGTGTTGTTGTCGATCTCGAGTCGTCCGTCATCTCGATAACGGATGAGTTGGGGCCAGCGGCTGCGGGCATAGCGGATGGCGCCGGCGAGTTGGCTCTTGCCGGAGATCCTGGAC
>JAAEOR010000781.1 GCA_024222895.1 Hyphomicrobiales bacterium
AGAGTCGTCAACGGAATATGCAGCCCGATATTCAAGGTGCCGCCCTGCATCGGTTCATCGGCTGCCTGCACCGCAGTGACGGCAGCACCGAAAGCCAGAACACCACCAAGCAAACCGCCCAACAACCTGCTTTTAAGCATTGTCAATTCCTCCCTGGTAGAACGTTATATTTATTGAGGATACTCCAAGCGCCATGGTGTTGCAAGTTTCACCGTTTCGCGGGTGAGAAATCGCGAGCGACGGCCTGGGGATCGATCGCCAGTGCCGCCAATGCTTCTTCGTCGAGGTCCACACCCAGGCCCGGCTCATCGCCCAGGACAGCTCGGCCGTCGGCGATGGTGAAACCGCCGACGAACGGTGTTCTCTCAAACCAGAGATGACCTTCTGCGTCGATCGGATAGTGGTCGCGAATGGTCGCCGCCAGGTGGCAATGGGCGGCGTCACCAAGCTTGGTGAACGGCATCGTATCGATGCTGACGCCAATGGCCGCCGACTCACAGATATCCACAATTTGCCGGGCCCTTTGAAGCCCACCGACGCGGCTGACCTTCACGACGATACGGTCGGCAGCCCCGAGGATGGCGATTTGCATGACCGCCTCTGGTGAAACAACCGACTCATCAAGGATAATCGGAATCGGGAGCGTGTCGCGAAGCTCGACGTGGCCTTTGAGATTGAGATGGTGCAGCGGCTGCTCAAGCGACAGGTTGCCGTAAAACGCCTCGTCAAGAATCGAGGCAAAGATCCCTCGTACCTGGCCAGCATTGGCCCATGACTGGTTTGCATCGGCGTCGACATAAATCTCGGAGCCCACGGAGCGCAGCACGGCGAGGAGCTTCTGTTTCTCATACTCGAGATTCTCCGGAGTTCGGCCATCGAGAATGATGCTGTCGCCGATCTTAACCTTCAGGCCGGCGAAGCCCTGCCCGACAAAACGCCGGGCGGCGGCAGCCTTCTCGTCAGGAGTTTCTTCGTAGAGGTTGGTCAGGAGCTCCAACTCGGTGCGGTAGGCACCGCCGAGCAGATCGTAGACCGGAACCCCGCGCGCCTTGCCGACGATATCATGCATGGCCATGTCGATCGCCGCGCGGGCCGGCTGGCTGCCCGGCGGAGACTCTCCGCTCACCTTGTCGATCCGCTGGTTGATGTCATGCAGATTGAGAGGATCGGCACCGACCAATGCATCGGCATAGGCTTCGAGCCAGTCAAGCAACCCACCCATTGTGTGATTCAGGTAGGACGCAATCGATCCGGCCTCGCCAAAGCCGACCACGCTGCTGTCGGTCTTCACACGAATGACAACTGTCTCGACCCGGGCGATCGTAGACAGCTCATCCTCTTCCCGATAACCAAATTTGACCGGCTTCATACGTATCGGAAATCGTTCAATCTCAACGATTTTCATGAGCCAGGGCCCGATCCGCCCACGTGTGCCAAAACGGACTTCCCGGCGGGTTGGCCACGGCCACCGGGAATTGCGGCCCCGGCCGATTGGCGCCTCAGCCCGCACGATTCCCGAACCACCAGCTCAGTCTTCAGCCGCATCTCGGGCGCGCCGGCGAAGCCCGAAGCCGTGTCCTGAATGGCCGCGACCAGGGCGTTGCACGCCAGCCGCCCCATGTTGAATCGCTCTTCGCGCAGGGTGGTGATCGATGGACGATAGAAATCCGCCCAGGGCGGATCATCAAAGCCGATCAGACTGATCTGCTCGGGAATCGCCACGTCGTACACTTTGAGACATTCCAGCGCCGCCCCGGTCATCAGCTCGTTGCAGACCAGCAGGGCTGTTGGTGGGTTCTCCATCGTGATCAGACGGCGGGCCGCATCAAAAGCCTTGTCTTTCCGGTAGTCTCCGTAGGCCACCAGGTCCTGGTCAAAAGACAATCCGGCGCGCAGCAATCCGTCCTTGTAACCGTCGAGTCGATTGCGTCCGGACTCCAGGGTCATCAGGCCCGCCACCACCCCTATTCGCTCATGACCCAGCGACGTCAGATACGCGACGGCATCTGTCGCTGCCAGGCGGTCGTCCGAAACAATGCGGGTGACCTCCGTCCCAGGAATACGGCTGCCAACCAGAACCAGGCGAAAACCGGTCTCGGCCAACTGGCTGAAGTGCTGATAGTTCTCCTCCAGCGGAGAAACGATGATGCCGTCAACGCCGCGCTCCCGCAGGTCGTTCAGATACGCTTTCTCAAGCTCGGCATCATCGGCAGTGTTGCAGAGAATGACATGGAAGCCCGCCGAACGCGCAGCCTCCTCGACGCCTTGCACGAAGACTGTCCAGTGGTAGCTGACAATGTCGCTGATCATCACGCCGATGGCCCGCGTCCGCCTGAGCCGCAAGGAACGCGCAATGCCGTTTGGTCGGTAGTCGAGTTTGGCGGCGGCTTTGAGGACGGCCTTTCGCGTCCGTTCGCTGTAGGAGCCGTAATTGCCCAGCACCCGGCTCGCCATGCCGAGGGAGACGCCCGCTTCCTTGGCAACATTCTTGAGCGTTGCTGCCTTTTCCGGAGGAGCCATATCGGTGCTGGTCGCCCTCTTTTTCCTGTCGCCGCAGCCGACCCGGAGCTGCGTTTAACGAGACTGAAGGCTTACAGATTGAAACGAACAGCGTCAACGTATAACGTTGTACTTCAGTTCGCGTCTGCCGCTGTTGAGGAACGCCAAGACCTGCCAGCGACAGTCGCCAGAGAGAGTCGCCCAGTGAAGATCACCGACATCGCGTTCCATCCTCTTCGCCTGGTTGTCGCCGGCGCTTCCTCAGAGGGAACGGAGGCTGATCCGACCCATCAGCTCGGTGCGTCAGCCGCGGCGATGGCGGCACAACGCTACACGGCGCCGGAGACCGGTGTGGTTCGCATCCGCACGGATACCGGTTTGGAGGGCGTCGGCGACGGCGCCACCCTGCCGCACTATCTCGGCCACGGTATTGGCAGCATGTCCGACTGGATGATGCGCTTCCGCCAGGTCCTGGTCGGCTTCGATCCGCTCAACATAGCCGGCATCCACCGTCGCATGGAAGCGGCAGCCGGCATCGGGGCACCCGGAAGCAGGCCGGCGCAGGCAGCGATTGATATGGCCGTGCACGACCTGGCGGGCAAAGCCTATGGATGTCCGGTCTACGAGGTACTTGGCGGCGCCTATCGTACCGATTTTGGCCTGCAGACGCAGATGCACGGTCACACGCCGGAACAGCTCTTGAGCGTGTGCCATCACTATCTCGATCAGGGCTACAGGGCGCTGAAGATCAAGATCGGGGGTCCGTTGCGGCGCAACGGGTATTCGAAGGAAACTGTCGACGCGGACGCCGCCAAGGTCAGCGCCGTGGCCGCCGATATTCCGGGTGATATTCAGATTGACGTGGATGCCAATCAGGCTCTCGGCAACCCGAAGCTGGCCGTGAACTTCTTCGAGAGAGTCGTGCGCACGGCCCTGCATCCCAATATGTCGGTGGAGCAGCCGCTCCACCATCTCGACCTGGCGGGACACGCTTTCGTTCGCCGGTCACTGCCC
>JAAEOR010000782.1 GCA_024222895.1 Hyphomicrobiales bacterium
CGCCTTGGCGGTGGATGAGCCTGCTGACGCCACGGGCCCGGATCGCCGGCGGCTTCCGCCCGCATCCAGCCGGTCTTGCGCCGCTCCTCCCCAAGCAATCCATCCAAAAACTGTTTCGCCGAAACCGCCACCCGCTCTTGCGTGAACAGCGGCCGCATCCGCCCCTTCACATCCCGTAGCGAGCATGCCCAATGTTCCAGTATCGCCTCAATCGATGCAACCATCATCCATGACCTCTCCGAATCATGGAAACCCATGGATTCAGAGGTCTTCGAAAAGCGCAACTGTAAAGCTAGGGAGGAAGGCGTGAAGGTTGGATTCATAGGGATAGGCCGGATGGGCGCGGCCATGGCGGCACGCCTGTTGGAAGGCGGTCACGACGTGTCGGTGTTCAATCGGACACCGTCAAAGGCCGATGCAATCGTCCAGGCAGGCGCCCGGCGAGCGGCGTCTGTTGCTGAGGCGGCCACTCATGGCGATCTCGTGATCACCATGCTGGAGAATGATACGGCGCTCGAAATGGTTACTCTCGGCGATCACGGTCTCGCAGAGTCGCTTCCGCACGGCCGGACCCATGTGGCCATGGGAACTCATAGCCTGGCTATGATCGAGGCGTTGTCCGCCGCTCATACGGACAAGGGTCAGGTCCTTGTAAGCGCGCCGGTGCTCGGACGGCCGCCTGCCGCGCAAGCGGGCCAGCTCGGTATCATCGCCGCTGGACCGGCTGATGCCATTGAGGCGTGTTCACCCTTGTTTGCCCAGATGGGACGCCGCACATTTCTGGCCGGCGAGAATCCGGTCAGCGGCGCGGCTGCGAAAATCGCCAATAACTTCCTTCTGGCCTGCGCTATCGAAGCAATGGGCGAAGCGTTTATCCTGGCCGAGAAGTGCGGGGCCGACCTCGACGTGTTCTACGATCTCGTCACGGACGGGCTGTTCTCGTCGCCTGCCTACAAGATCTATGGCAAGATGATCGCCGACAAGGCCTATTTCGGCGAGCCCGGCTTCACCGCGACGACTGGGCTGAAAGACCTCAACCTTGCCCTTGCGGCCGGGCAGGAGTTCGCCGTTCCCTTGCCGTCCGGGAACGTTGCGCGTGACCACATCCTCAGTGCGATTGCCAGCGGCAACGGCGAACTCGACTGGACCGTCATGGCCCTTGAACAAGCGAAAGCCAGCGGCGTCGCCGTCAAGAGGGAAGAATAACGTCGGACGCGAGTCTATTCTATGTGAGAAAGGCATGGCCAGAGCAAGGACCGACAAGTGATGACATTACCAATGCTGTGTTTCGAGCTTCCCGAGGCTGTTATCGTGACCGGCGCGTCTTCCGGGCTTGGCTGCAATCTGTCGCGTCTGCTCGCCGAGACCGGTACGGTGACGATTGGCGTCGACGTTGCCGGACCGTGTGAAGAGGTCGCGAATGTGTCTGGCTACGTGCATGTCGTCGGGGACGTCAGCGAGGAGACGACGTGGCAACAGTTGCTCGCCATGCCCGAAGTGCACGGGGCAGGCTCGCTCGGGCTGGTGACTGCGGCGGCGGTTCTTGACGTCGGCGATATTACCGACACCGAGCGGTCGTTGATCGAGAAAACGATGACGGTCAACCTCGTGGGCACGGCACTCGCGATGAAGCACCTCATTCCGGCAATGATCGAACGAGGTGGGGGGCCGATCGTCGCGGTAGCAAGCGTCGACGCGACATTCGCCGAACAGCAGCTTGCCGTCTACGCTGCGTCCAAGGGCGCTGTCCGGCAACTGGCGCGCACGGTTGCGATGGATCACGCCCGGGCGGGTATCCGCGTCAATGTGCTCAGTCCCGGCCCAATGATGGCGGGGCTCTTTACCCGACACATGAGCTCTGCCTCGGATCCGGACCGGTTCTTGGCAACCCGGGCCAATCGCCAACCGGGCGGGCAGATCCTAGCGCCTGAGGAAGTAGCCCGCGCCGCGATGTTCCTTCTGTCCTCCGGATCAACGGCAATTATCGGAGCCGACGTGATCGCCGACGGCGGCCTTACGACGAGCTTCGACTTCCGAACAGGTTCGGAAGGTGCGTCTGTTTGATTCCAATCATCAGAAACGGGGTACAATGACATGGATACGGGTCTTGCAGGAAAGGTTGTACTGATCACCGGCGGGGGGATGGGTATAGGGAGCGCAGCCGCGCTTGCCTTCGCCCGTGAAGGGGCGCATCTGGCTCTCTTGGACATCGACGGCGACGCGCTTGAGGGCGTCAAGACCGAAGCGACGGGGCTTGGCGCCGAAGTTTCAACATGTGTGGTCGATCTTTCGACTGATGCCGGTGTCGTCGAAGGAGTCAAGACAGCACTTTCGCCTTTCGACAACGCGCTCGACGTCCTGGTCAATAATGTCGGATCCGGCGCTGTGCGCACATTCGATGAGCTGACCGATGCGGACTGGGAAGCGACCATGAACCTCAATTTCATGAGTTATGTCCGCACATGTCGGGCAGCGCTGCCGCTGTTACGCGCAAAAGGGGTGGGATCGATTGTCAATAATGCTTCGGACCTGGCAAGGCAGCCGGAGCCTGTCCCGGTCGACTACTCCGCCTCAAAAGCCGCGGTATTGGCTTTGACCAAAGGCTTGGCGCGTTCGGAGGGGCCGAACATCAGGGTTAACGCGGTCGCGCCCGGACCCATCTGGACGCCCTTCTGGACGAAGCCCGGTGGTTTCGCAGACACCTTCGCGAACTTCCACGAGATGCCGCCGCAGGAGGCCGTCGAGCACGAACTGTCTCTTCGCCAGCTGCCGCTGGACCGTTTAGGCAAGCCGGAAGAAGTCGCCAATGTGATCGTCTTTCTGGCCTCCGACCTGGCGAGTTTTGTGAGTTCCTCGGTGTGGGGAGTCGACGGCGGCAGTATTCGCGGGATCGTTTAGGGATTCGAAACCAGGAGAAATCGGCCCGCGGGCGACTCGTTGGGCGGCCATGGTCCGGACGAAGAGGGCATGGACACGGTCGTTCATATTGAATCGGGTTGCTGGCGGGAGCACTTCTACGCTCTTTCCGGGCGCACCCGTTTCTGTCGCACTCCACGCGGTCTGCGTTGCACCTTCGGGGGCAGATACGTGTGTCGGGATGCGACATGCGTATGAGATCATACGGTTGAGCCACATGACGCCGCAGATGCCCGCCGAAATGCAACTCTTCGGGCGGGCATCGAGCGTGAGAGAAGCGGGCAGGTTACCGGGCGCCGGCACCGGGCTCCAGCATCTGGAACTGCCTGATCGCGGTGTCGTAGGCGCGCCTGGCGGCCTCCTCGAGGGGAAGCGCGCGGTGAACACTCGATATGATCTCGACGCCGCAGGGATTCGTGTAGCCGACATCGCGCACTGCTTCCAGAAACGCCTGGATGTCGAATGAGCCCTCGCCGGGGAGCCGGCGGTGGTGGATTGTGTCGACCCAAAGGTTCTCGACGATGTCCGGGTCGGCATCGTCTATTTCGACCCAGAAAATAAGTTCTTTTGGAACTTTGCGGATCTCGCCGAAGTCGATGCCGCCCCTGGCGAGATGCCAGACGTCGAGCATGAGCCCGCCATTCGTCGTACCCGCGTCCGTGATCAGCTGCAGGCCCTGATCAATCGTGCGGAGATTGCTGAACGGCATGAGCTCAAGCGCGATGCGCTTTCCGATACCGGCAGCCTGATCGCAGAGCTCAGCGAAATCCGCCGCCATCTTCTCGCGAGGCCAGACCTTGGTACCGTTGTCCTCGATGTTGGCGCCGATCTTGATATGGCAGGCATCGAGCGCTTCGGCCGCCTTGAGTAGATCCCGTCGAACCGCATTCGACCTGGCCCGACGCTCACCGTCGGTGAACCAGTCCATGATGATCTCGACCTCGACATACTTCATCCCGTTGTCGTCGAGGATTCTCTTCATCGTCGGGAAACCGAGGCGATCCGCCACGGCCATGATATCGGCGTGAACGAAGCCCATTCCGCGGTAGCCGACGCGGCTTGCTGTCTCGACACGATCACGGAAATCGAATGGGCTGACCTCGTCAGGGCCGCCTGCATACACATCACCGCAGAGCGTCCAATAGCTGGCGACCAGTTCGACAGTGTCTGGGGTCACGTTTTCCCTCCCGTTGGGGACCTGCAAGCGAAGGGCGACCAGGCGATAGATCCTGCCGGCCGCGTGCGGCCCCCATTATGTCGTCTGCGTCGGTCGGCGTCAGCCCTTGGCGAACTCTTCTGTTGTATTCAACACTATCGTAGTGCCCGAGGACTCATCCCCGTCATGTTGTCCAACCCTGAGCCGCTTGCCACCGCCTATCGTCCGTGGGATCAAACACCATTGCAGGGGCGACCACAGGGTGCCGTCGGATGAAACGTCTGCTGATTTGGATTGTCGCCATTCTCGTCGTTGTCGAGGTGATTTACCTGGCTGCAGTCAATGTGGTCCTGAACCTTCCCGGCACCCAGGCCTATATCAACCAGCTCAACCCGACCCTTTACCAGTTCAAGTGGGATCGGGCGTGGAGCTGGCATCCATTCCGCGTTCACGCTACCGGGTTTTCGGCGAACGGCCAGTCCTGGGTGCAGCAGTGGGAAATCGGTGCGCCAGAAGTATCTGCATCGATCGCTGTCCTGCCGCTGCTCGACCAGACGTTCTATGTCTCTAACATCGTATCCGCCGACGCGACGTTTCGGTTCCGGCCGCTGGTCCAGTCGGGCGTCACGGACGTCGCCCTTCGTCAATTCTTCCCGACGATCGAAGGTCGTGATCCTGACGCGGCGGCGGAACCACCGCCGAAGGAGTCGCCGGGCTGGAGCATCGTCTACGATATCGGCAGCCTGAGCGGAGAGAACGACGTGTGGCTCGGCGCAACGCGAATGACCCTGGTGGGCGAGGCCAGCGGGGCCATGCGCCGCCAGAATAGATTCGGGCCGTTGACGATCAGCGATGGCGAGATGGATGCGACGTTGAAGAAGCTGTCGTTCGCCGGCCAGACGGTCGCCGACTCCGGCTCGCTCAAGGGTACGTTTCACCTCGGGCCGTACCTGCCGCAGGAAAGCCGCGGTTTCAAGCTGCTGGCTTTCCTGACACTGGACGCCGACATTGAACTGCCGGTTACCAGCATCGACTTTCTCAACGTCTATCTGACCCGGATTTCCGGCCTGAAGCTCGGTGGCAATGGACTGGTGAAAGGCAAGGTCGCGTTCGACAAGGGCGATCTCAGCCCCGGCACCGACCTGGCGATCACCTCCGACGATCTCGATGCGGAAATCCCGCCCTATGCGGTGGAAGGGGACGGTACCGTCGTCGTCAAGGTCGCCGCCGCGACCCCCGAGACAATGGACGCGGCCGTCACGTTCAAGACCCTCAAGGCAACCCACACCGACGCGACCCTGTTCACCGGCACCGATCTGAGCGTTACGGTCGAGCGCACCACCCGGATCCAGCCAGGCGATCGCATCGAGAAGGTGCCCCACAAGGTAAGCGTGACCATTCCCGAGATGACCGTCCCGGATGTCAGCGTCTATGCGGCCTACATCCCGGACAAGTGGAACGTCAAATTGCTGAGCGGCACCGGATCACTGCAGGGCAGCGCCGAGCTCGCCCAGGAGACCCTGGATTTCGATCTGACACTGAAGTCCGACGAAGCCCGGATGCAGTTCGAAAAGGACGCCTTCGAGACCAGCCTGGAAATGGTTCTCAAAGCCAAGGGCACGTCGGATGACACGACCGCGCGAATCGATGTGTCGGGCACATATCTCGATCTCGACGACTCGCAGGTGAAGAGCCGCAGCGGCGACGATTCCGATCCGTGGCAAACGAACCTGTCCATCAGTGAAGGCGAAGCCGACTTCGACCTACCCTCGGGCGCGGATGTAGCGGCGGGTTTTGTCGGCTTCTGGAGCCTGTTTCACGACAAGGAACTGAAGGCGCTGCTGACGACGGTCGATGCCAAATTGAAGGCGACGCTGACGGTTTCGGACCTCGACTGGATCGAACTGTTTTTCAAGAATCCGTATTCGCTGGTAATTCACGATTCGGCGGAGGTGATCGCCGACCTGACGCTTACCGACGGCAATCTGGCGGATGGCTCGAGTGTGAAAATGCCGACCGAGGATTTCACGCTCGAGGTCCTCGACTATGTTGCGGAGGGAACCGGCGGCTTCGACATCGTTGTCGAGAAGGGAGGGGAAGACCCCGATCTGCGCCTGACCGCCAACCTGACAGACGCGTCGTTTCGTCTTCAGGATGAAAAGGCGGCGGTGGTCGAACAAGTGACGCTGGCGCTCACCGCGATCTCGGAGGGCGTGACGGTCAAGGACGGCGGGACTGTCACGACGGTCGAACTCAGCATTCCCTCGGCCAAAGTTACCGATATGTCAGCCTACAACGACTACCTGCCGAAGAGCGCCCCGGTACGCCTCATAGGCGGCGGGGCGGTTCTGACGGCAAAACTCACCATGCAGCCGGAAACCGCCAAGGGATTCGTCAAACTGAAGACGTCGCGCATCACGGCGGATGTGGATGGCGACAAGGTCTCCGGGATCATCGGTGTCGATGTGGCGATCAACAGCGGGTCGGCAAAGGACAAGTCGTTTGCCATCTCCGGCTCATCGATCACTTTGGACGGATTGCGAGCTGCCGGAGCCACATCGGGCAACTGGGCGGCGCGGGTCGATGTCAGCAAGGGGCAGGTGGTCTGGAGGAAGCCGATGAACCTTGATGTCTCGACCAGCTTCAGTATGTCGGATGTTGAGCCTCTGCTGGCGATGTTCGAGGCCCAGCGTGAGAAGCATAAATGGATTGACCGGGTGTTCGACCTCAAGAACGTCCGCGGCAACGCGACCATCAAGGTCGCGCCGAAGGACGTTGTGATCCCGTATGCCCTGGCCAAGGCCGAGCAGGTCGAAGTCGGCGCGAAGGGCATCTTCCGGCCAAGCGACCGCCAGGGCATGTACTATCTGCGCTATGGCAAACTCTCAGGGCTTCTGGAGTTCGATGCCGGGAAAAAGCGGTTTGCCATTTTTGGCGCAACAAAGAAATTCGAAGACTATGTCCCGGGCGGGAAGCTTCCCGGCCTGACCAAGGCTCATCAGTCCAGCCGCAAAGCCGGCACCGAGAAGGCGCCGTTCCACATCTTCAAGCGCAGATAGACGGCCCGGACCGTTCGCCGGGCCAAGTCTAGAGCATTCCGCCTTTAGTTAGAAGCATGTTCTGCGTTCTATGATTGCTGCGCTTCGCTAGGGCATCCCCGATAAAGCCAGCTGAAAGATCAGGCGTCGCGTGCCGTTGGACCGTTGGACCGTCGCGCTGAAGCGTGGAAAGATACGCCCATCCTCCCCCACCTTTTGTGGGGGAGGTGGCATGCGAAGCATGACGGAGGGGGCGTCCGTCGCCGTGAGAGTACCGTCACGAGCAATCAAGAATGCCCGGCGACTGCGGCGGACAATGACACTGCCTGAGGTGCGGCTATGGATGCGGCTACGGGCCCGTCATCCTGGACGGCTAGTGTTCCGACGCCAGCATCCGGTTGGCCCCTACGTGATCGACTCCTATTGCGCTGCCGCGCGGCTCGCGGTGGAGATTGACGGGTGGGGTCATGCCGTTGGCGACCGGCCGGAGCGCGACGAACGGCGCGACGCCTGGCTGCGCCAACGGGGTATCAGGACACTGCGGATTCCTGCGGTCGAAGTGATGCAACAGTGTGATGAGACGGTGGAACGGGTCGTTCAGGCTGCGCGGGCGGCCATCGAAGACTGATCGATACTGCTCGGCGCTCTCCAGGCCCCCTCCGACAACGCTTCGCGTCGCCACCTCCCCCGAGAAATCGGGGGAGGATTACCGCTGCATCGTCGCGCGAACAGCGGCGCGCCTCATTCGCCCCTGCGATTCCGATAAAAAGCGGAATGCTCTAGAAGGTCATCGTGATTGGCCCGATCTCTGAAATGAGCAGACGATTGTCCAACCTCAGGTTGGCGACTGCTTTCCGGAGGGCAGGCGCTTCGTTGCGAAGCATCGGAGGTCGCCTCAACCGCCGTGCCTCGGCCTGACCCTGCTTGGGTATGTGAGGTCAGCAGCAAGTCGAATTCAATCACCGGTGTACGGAGGTGTACCCGGCGCCCTGTAGCGATCCAGTGGGCTGCGTTTCGCATCGCTGCCATAGTAATGCCCGCTGCCCTCCGGCTCCCCGAACAAAAGGAACATTGCCGATTTGGCACCCTCCCGGGGTTGCTTCATGCCCATTTCTTCGGGAGTTTTCCCGCGGCGGCCCTCATGTTGAAGCGTCATGTCAGTGGCGATGAAACCGGGAGTGCAGGCGTTAATGATGAACTGCGGGCACTCACGCGCCAAGTGAAGTGTGTAGGCATTTGCGAGCGCTTTGGACAATCCGTAGGGCGATCCATCGCCGAGCCCTCGAGATGAGAACGCCTCCGTATCGCCTGCGATGGCTACACACTCGTTCATCATCGCGTCGATCTCGCTCCAGGTCACATCGGGGCGTGTCAGGAATGCTCGCTGTTCGGGACTGCACGTAGACACGAAGTTTGGGCCAGCTGCGGAAGTCACGTTAACGATCCGCCCGCCATCAGCCAGAAGCGGAATGAAGGCGCTGCAGATCCGCTGGATACCCCGGGCGTTCACGTTGAGCACACTACGAAGATTATTTGAGCCTAGGCCGATGCCTGCATTGTTTACGATGCCGTAGAGCTGATCGCTCCCACATGCGTCGCGAACCTTATGGGCTGCTCGATCAACGGACTCGTCGCTTGCTACATCAACCTCTACGACTTGAACGCGGTCATTACCGTCAGCCCAAGCCTGCCGCAGTCTCTCGGCAGCCGCTTCGCCACGGTCGGGATCGCGAGAACCAAGAAATACGCTCGTATCCTCGGCCTCCTCGAGGATCCTCTCTGCAATGGCAAATCCAATGCCCTTGTTTGCACCGGTCACCAGAATTCTTCTCATAGCTGCCCCTCGCAAGATCCCCAAGCCGTGTACCAGCCGGGAGCGCGAACCATCGCGGTTCAGTTTCTCCGGTCGGCTTGCATGACCTAGGTCGGCGAATGCACCAGAGAAAGCCAATGCCTGGCAAATCAAGCCACTTCAGTTTCGCGGCATTTGCA
Source organism: Hyphomicrobiales bacterium (assembly GCA_024222895.1). Taxonomy (GTDB): domain Bacteria; phylum Pseudomonadota; class Alphaproteobacteria; order Rhizobiales; family Kaistiaceae; genus Bauldia. The sequence continues at coordinate 9,103 of JAAEOR010000782.1, forward strand.
CCAAGAAAGGATTGATTGGCCTGATCTCTGGGCCACCGCTCCAGGTTTCCAACGCCTGAGAACCGCAAGGCTTCCTCTTCCAGTGCATCGATTTCATCCACGCCAAACTCGTCATGAGCGACGGTAATCCTTCCAGGGAAAACGAGCGGAAGCTCGTCGGCTCGGCCCTCGAGGTCAGCCTTGATCGCCTCGGCGGTCGCCGCTTCGACATCGTCGCCCATGCGCATTGGTGTCGCATCGAGTTCACTGCGGCGAAGCATCGATGCACGGCGCCGCAGGTTTGTGCCTATTGAACTGAACTGGACCTTTGTCGTCGGCTTTTCTGTTGCTCTGTCCGGGCGGAAGAGTGCGAGGCACTCTTCCCGACAACGCCCCTAGAACCTTATCCGGGCGCCGGCAAAGACAACGTCGATGTCGTCGCTCTTCACGCCGGCGACTTTCGCGTCGATCTGGTTGTAGGTGAGGTAGATCGACATCGCCGCGGCATCGATGTTCTGCACGATCCCGACACCCCAGTTGTTTGTACTGCTTTCTTTGAGGAAATAGGCGCCGGCATTCGCCCCGCCGTTGGTCTCGCCGTATTCGCCATAAACAGTCGTCTTGCCAATCGTGAAATAACCCTGGCCGAGACCGCCCTGAAGGTAGTAGGCGGACGCCGAATCCTTCTCGCCGACGCCGGTGTCGAACGGTGCGTCACGGGTGCTGCCGGTAACGCTGCCGGAAACGTAGAGCCCTGTCGGGGTGTGCATGATCGATGCAGCGCCGGTCAGGTTTGCCTGATCGAGTTTGTCCCCCCGCCGGTCATAGTCCTGGTAGCCAACCCCGGAAGCCACTCTGAATGCACCGAACTCGCCGGCATAACGCAGCGCCACATCCCAATAGTTCTGTGCATCGTCCGGTGCGCCGGTGTAGTCGGCGTCACCCCATGACCCGCTGAGGACAAAGCCGGCGATTGTCGGCGAATCGTAGCGTATCCGGGAAGCGCGTGTGACCCCGACGCTGTCCAGCGCGATGTCATTGAACCGACGGCCGAGGCCCCAAGCTTCGTGCCAACCGGCTTTGACGGTTGGATTGGAGTCCGTGACATAGGCAATGCCGCCGAGATTGATGTCACCAATATCCGCAGAGGCGGTTTCCCCGAGACCGAGCGAGATCTTGCCGAAGGTTCGACTTTTAACGAAGAAGCTGGCCGCATACGGGCACACGACCCGGTCGGGGTGCCGTACGTTGCAGCCTGCGTCGCCGTCGGAGTAGTCGTTCAGAATATCGGAGCGATTGATAGCACCGCTCAAGGCGCCTATGACCCCGAATTTTAGGTCATCCGTCAGGTCGTAGCTCAGCCGCGCTCCGAGGACTTTGTCCTGCGCCCCATTGGTCGAGAACGTCGACTTCTCATTGTCCGGGTTGTTGTTGTCAACGTTCAGCCAGCCATTGTTGAAGAAGTCACCATAAAACCGGAGTTGGCCACGGCCATCTGCCCAGCGGATGGGCTGGAACCGGCTGGTGATCAGTCCCGAGTTACGCCCGCCGGTTAAGGAGGGATCCAAATTGGTCAGCAACGAGCCCATGACATAACCACCGCCGTAATCGAGCCTGCTTACGGCGGAGCTACCCAGAGTTCCTGCCGACGGTAGGTCGTCATCGGCAACCGCCGCGGTGGGTGCCGCAAGCACGACGGTCAATGCAATGCCACCAAGGAGGCTCGATTTCTGCTTGATCTGTCGATTTGTTGCCATCGGTTCCGTCCCCAACAAGCGCGACGCTGGCTGGATCACTACCACTCAACCGGCACTCTTCGGTAAACGATCATCAAGATCGACGGGCTTCGGCGAATTTTGACCATCGACTGTTGCATTTATACCTCGCATTCCGACGAAAGGGAGCCTGGAATCTGGGGCGAGATGCGCTGTCGACTTTGGAGTGACAGTTCCTCTGCTGGTGTACCCAGGGGCGCTCACAGATGAACGAGACGTGGCGGTAGGGCAGAGATCATGATCGGCGCGCTGCGAAGAGCTCCGGTTCAACCATGACCAGCGCCGGAGCGCGGGCGTCTGTATCAATGAATTCATACGCTTTCGTAATCAGACGGTTGGAACGCTGCCGCACCATGTCGACGGGAAACTGAAGAAAAGCACCGTAGGGGTCGAAGTCGTAGCATCCGATGGCGCAGCGATCGAAGTCGGCTTTCGGGCGCTCGACAAGGAAGCCAAGCACGCCTTCGAAACAGTCGACCGAGTTGATGAACAGCCCGGCGGGTAATCCTCCCAGTCGGTCACAGAGACGCCGAATCTCTTCATCCGCCCGTTTCGGGTCGTAGCTGCACGCGATGATCTGCTCATCATCCACCTTTCCGAACCGCTGCTCGACGACATTGCGAAACGCAGCGATCCGCCGCGAGGTCGCATGCAAAGAACCGTCTCCACCAAGAAAGAACGGCTTTGCACGGGCCGGATCATCAACCGCCGGCATCGCGTCGATGATCTTTTCGGTGAGGACTGCGGCGCCGCGGTAGTTGTCGCTGACCACCGACGGAGCGAGAGGGCAGGGCTGGTCGACGAATACGTGGAGAAGGTTCGCATCCCGGCAGATTCTGCTGAGTCCATCCGGGTCCGAAGCGCCAGCAATGAATAGCCAGTCAATGGCGTAGGCGACCAGGCTCTCGACCGACTTGACCTCTTCCTCCGGATCTCTCCGGGTGCTGACGATAACCGGGCATAGGCCTCGGGCGCGCGCCTCGGTCGCAAAGCTCTGACTGAGCGCTGAAAAGAAACGATTGTCGTGCTGGGGGAGGATCATGCCAACCAGGCCCGACTTGGCTTTGCGCAGCCCCCTGGCCTGAAGGTTGGCCAGATAGCCATGTGCCTCCGCGATCTCCTGGATCCGCTGCGCGGTTTCCTCCTTTATGCGCCGCGACTTCCAGGTGCCGTTCAGGGCCGCGCTGACCGTTGAAGCAGAAGCGCCGGCCTTCTGGGCAATGTCGTAGATCGTTTGTTTTTGAATCTTCTTCATCCGAAGTGACGATCGCACGTGGCCGGCGGAACTTAGACGTTGACAAGTGTGAAGGATGCTTGCTTAGCTTGCAATATCGATTGTGCAACAAAGAACGGCGGGCTCCCATCGCTCTCCTGCAGGGGGTTGCACAATCGATTGTTCAGGCGCCGAACTCGCGAAGAGCGGCGAAAAGGGAGGAAATCGAATGACGAAACTGATCGGAATCGTATCAGGCTTAGCGATGGCCCTCGGCGTGGCGACGGCCGCCCAGGCGGAAGACCCGACAATGGGCGTGGTCGTCAAGATTGGCGGTATTCCGTGGTTCAACGCGATGGAGACCGGAATCAAGGAACGCGGCGCCGAACTCGGTGTCGACGCGACGATGATTGGCCCGACATCGGCCGACCCCGCACTTCAGGTCAGGGCGATCGAGGACCTGATCGCCAAGGGGGTCGATGTCATCGGCGTCGTTCCCAATGACGAGGCCGCACTTGAACCAGTCCTGCAGAAAGCGCGAGATGCCGGGATCAAGGTTGTCGCCCATGAGGGCCCCGGCCTGAACAACGTCGATTGGAACTTCGAACTCGCTTCCTCCACCGGCTTTGGTGAAGCGCATGCCAAGCTTCTGGCCGAGAAGATTGGTGGACCGGGAGAGTATGCGGTCTTCGTTGGCTCCCTGACAGTGCCGCTGCATAACGCGTGGGCCGATGCAGCCATCGCATACCTCGAAGAAAACCATCCGGATATCAAGCTGGTTGGTGAGCGCTACGGCGTCGCCGAGAATGTTGATGACAGCCGGACGACGGCGCTCGACCTGATTGCGGCGCACCCTGATCTCAAGGGGTTCCTGGCGTTCGGCAGCCAGGGTCCAATTGGTGCCGGCAGGGCTGTGCAAGAGCGTCGCAAGGTCGGTGAAATCCATGTCCTTGGTCCGTTTTCTCCCGGCCAGGGCCAGAAGCTTGTGCATGACGGCGTGATCTCCGGCGGATACATGTGGAATCCGGCCGAGGCCGGTCGTGTCTTCGTCACCGTGGGCAAGATGCTGGTGGACGGCGATGAGATCGTTGAGGGCACCGAAATCGAGGGACTAGGCATGGTCAGCCCCGATCCGGAAACCCGCAACATCATCACCGACAACCTGCTCGAGGTTAACGAGAACACCGTCGACGACCTGGCGGCGTTGGGTCTCTAAGGTCGACAAACCGGGCGCGTCCCAGACGGGCGCGCCCCTTCCAACTTCTCAAGTTGATTGGCCGCGGTCCCATGTTTGGCTGGGCCGTGGACCTTCTTGGCAAGCCGATCAAACGGCTCGCTTGCCGGCCAGGCTGTCTGCGGAGATGATGGGCCGGGATCCGATAGGCGGGAAGCAGGGGGCGGGCAGTGGCATCGGTGGCTGCCGACAAGATTGACGAGCCAGCCGCGCTGCGGCTCACAAATGTCACCAAGACTTTCGGCGGTGTCAAAGCTCTTGATTCTGTGGCCTTTGATGTTCGGTCCGGTGAGGTGCACTGCCTCGCTGGCGAAAACGGCTGTGGTAAGAGCACTCTGATCAAGATCGTCACGGGCGTCTATGAAGCCGAGGCGGGCGCCGACATAGAGATTTTTGGCCACCGGGAGACCGCCATTAGTCCGACTGCAATGCGCGCCAGCGGCATTGCGGTCATCTGGCAGGACCTGGCTCTTTTCCCGCATATGACCGTGGCCGAAAACATCGGGTTCGACGAGATGGTCGGCACGATTCCGCGGCCCGTGCGCTATCGCCAGATGCACGTGCGAGCGCGGGACATGATCGCGAAACTCGGATTGAAACTCGATCTGGACGCGCGGCTCAATTCGCTGCCGATAGCGCAGCGTCAGATCGTGGCAATTGCCCGTGCGCTGATGAGCGACGCCCGCCTGATCTTCATGGATGAACCGACCGCGTCGCTGACCCGCGCCGAGACCGACAGGCTTCTTGACATCGTGCGGACACTGTCAGCACAGGGCGTCGCGGTCGTCTTTGTCAGCCATCGTTTGGGCGAGGTCCTGGAGATCTCGTCGCGGGTCACGGTGTTGCGCGACGGAAAACTTGTCGGTGTGTTCGGGACCCAGGGCATGACCCAATCCCGGTTGAGCGAGTTGATGACCGGGGCATCGGTTGAGCAAAGTGTTTCTGCGCGTGACCGATCGGCGGCGGCGCCTGTCCTGGAGATTGCCGGCCTCGGTCGCGAGCAAGAGTTCGCGGACGTTTCGTTCACCATCCGGGCGGGTGAGGTCGTCGGCTTGATCGGGTTGATCGGCGCTGGGCGGACCGAACTCGCCCACGCGCTGATTGGCATGACCCAGCCGACCTCCGGTCATGTCCGACTGAACGGCAATGCTGTTGCAACCCGCTCAGTGCGAGATGCGATTGCCTCCGGCATCGCCTATGTGCCCGAGGACCGGCTATCGCTCGGGCTGATCCAGCCGCAGTCGATTGCCGACAATATCTCGATCACGGTTCTGCGACGCTTGCTGGACCGCGTCGGTCTCATCTCAAAGAAAAAGAAAGGGGATCTGGTAACGAAATGGATCGCGGATCTGGCGGTCAAGGTTGGCCATCCTGACAACGCCATCTCCACACTTTCCGGAGGCAACCAGCAGAGGGTCGTGTTGGCGAAATGGCTCGCGACCGAACCAAAGCTGCTGATCCTCGACAGCCCGACGGTTGGCGTCGATGTTGGCGCCCGGGCGGGAATTTTTCGCATCGTTCGCGATCTGGCTGATAGCGGTCTTGCTATCCTTCTGATCTCCGATGAAGTGACGGAGGTATTATCCAACGCCGACCGCGTTTTTCATATGTCGAACGGAAGGATCGTCGGCGAGTACGATCCGAGATCGGCGCAAGCCGGCGATCTCGAGGCGCGGATTTATGCGTAGGGCTCTGCGCTCCCATCCGGTGGAAGTCCGGCTATTCGTTGTACTGATCGCAATGTGCGTTGGTCTGTCACTCGCATCGGATCATTTCCTCACGCTCGGCAACCTGACTTCGCTCCTGAACAACAACTCGGTCAACCTGATCTGGGCAGTCGGCCTGCTGGTCGTACTGGTCGCCGGTGGGATCGACATTTCGTTTGCCGTCGCTGCATCGGTCGTTCAGTACGTGGCAGTCTACTGCTTCCAGGCCGTGGGCGGCGGCAACTGGGTGATCGGGTTCGTGGTCTGTGGCCTGCTGGGCATTGGCCTCGGTCTGATCAACGCATGGCTGATCCACGGCTTCCGCATCATCTCGATCGTTGTCACGATCGCCACGTTCAACGTGTTCTTCGGCCTGCTGATGTTCTTCACGTCGGGGCGGTTCATCTACAATTTGCCGGACTGGTGGGTCGATCGGATATTCATCTTCGAGCATCAATCGGCGAATGGAACCTGGTCCGAGCTGAATCTGGCGGTCGCAGTCATGGTCGGCTGTGTTGTTGCGACCTGGGTCCTCATTCGGCACACCACCCTTGGCAGGCAGCTTTATGCCTTCGGCGACAATCCCGAAGGCGCCCGGCGGGCCGGCGTCAACATCGCGGTCATGCAGGCCCTGGCCTTCGGCTGGATGGGGTTGATGGCCGGGATCGGCGGGCTGATGCAGGTCAACATCGTCAAGGAGGTCGTGCCGAATGCCCTGATCGGTCGCGAACTTGAGGTGCTGGCCGCAGTGGTTCTCGGGGGCGCGCGACTCGGCGGCGGAAGCGGGACCATCTTCGGCTGTATCACGGGGGTGCTTTTCGTCGCGATTACGCAGAACGGCCTCAACCTGCTAGGCGTTTCGCCATTTGCGTTCCAGATGATCATCGGCGGTGCAATCCTCATCGCCATTTCGACGTCGAACCTGCCGCTTGAACTATCGGCCTGGATCGACAGTGTTCGTGGCCGCGCCCCATCGCGTGACCAAGGGTCGACGTGATGCTTGTTTATTACGATCGGCTGAAGAAAGGCGTGGGTCCCGAAACGTTGCCGCTCGTCGGCTTCCTCATCCTTCTGGTGGTGGCGTTCGGGCTTCTGACACCGCGGTTCCTTACCGCCGCGAACTTCGGCTCAATGGCGTTTCAGCTTCCGGTACTGGGGATTCTCACCCTGGCTATGCTGGTTCCGATCCTGTCCGGCGGTTTGAACCTGGCGATTATCTATACCGCGAACATTTCGGGGCTGACGCTTGCCTGGACCCTCATCCAGTTCGGTGGCCCCGAGGCCGGGATCGGCGCATTCGTCATCGGAACCCTGGCGGCGCTCGCCGTCGCAGCGCTCGCGGGGTCGGTCATGGGCCTCGTGGTTGCCTATGTCGGGGCGCACCCGATCCTCGTTTCCCTCGCAATGATGATTTTTCTGCGCGGATTGGGCGAGTTTCTCACCCGCGGCGGCGACATATCGGGCTTCCCGGAATACCTGAACGTGATCGGGCACGGCAGCATCCTCGGCGTTCCCATACCGCTCCTGATCTTCCTGGCAGCCGCCCTGGTCTGGCACCTGATGCTGGGGCGCACCCGGCACGGATTCTCCGTCTATATGATTGGGTCGAACATTGCCGCATCGGAGTATTCCGGCCTCCATACCAAACGCGCGCTCACTCTACTCTACACATTGTCAGGCGTCCTTTGTGCTGTCGCGGGGATTGTCATGGCAGCACGCTTCAATTCCGTTCGGGTCGGACACGGCGAGGCGCTTCTGCTGGTCACTGTTCTGGCCTGTTTTCTCGGCGGTATCGATCCGTTTGGCGGTTTTGGCCGGGTCCTTCCGGTTGTTGTCGCTCTGTTGATTCTTCAGGTGCTGTCGTCCGGTCTCAATCTGCTCGGGGCAAACCAGCACCTGTCCACCGCGGTCTGGGGTCTCTTTTTGATCGGGGTCATGGTCGTCCGCTGGGTTGCTGCCCGGCTGTTTCAGTCAACGGTAAGGAGAGAGTAGCTATGCAGGGTTTTGGTGTTCACACCAGCATGTGGACCATGAATTGGGACCGCGAGGGCGCCGAGAGAGCCGTCGCCGGAGCGGTACACTACAAGATGGATTTCATCGAGATTCCGATGCTCAATCCTCCCGCCGTCGATACCGAGCACACGCGTGCCCTGCTTGAGGCCAACGGCCTGCGGGCGATCTGCTCGCTTGGCTTGCCGGAGGCCGCATGGCCGTCGCGCGACCCCGAAAAAGCGATCGACTTTCTGAAGCTCGCCATGGACAAGACCAAGGCGCTCGGCGGCGAGGCGCTTTCCGGCGTCACATATGGCGGTATCGGCGAGCGCAGCGGATTTCCTCCGACGGAAGCGGAATTGGACAATGTCGCTCGCGCACTCGACACCGTCTCGAAATACGCGACATCGATCGGTCTGCTGTTCGGCATCGAACCGGTCAACCGCTACGAGACCCACCTGATCAACACCGGATGGCAGGCGGTCGCGATGATCGAGCGGATCGGGTCGGGCAACATCTTTGTGCACCTCGACACCTACCATATGAACATCGAGGAAAAGGGCGCAGCCAACGGTATTCTCGATGCCCGCGATCACCTGCGTTACATCCACCTTTCCGAAAGCGACCGCGGCACGCCGGGGGCGGGCACATGTGACTGGGACGAGATTTTTGCGACACTCTCGGCGATCGGTTTCGACGGCGGGCTCGCGATGGAGAGCTTCATCAACATGCCCCCGGAGATCGGCTATGGTCTTTCGGTATGGCGTCCGGTCGCGAAGGACCACGCCGAGGTTATGGATAACGGATTGCCGTTCCTGCGGAACAAGGCACGGCAATACAAGTTGATTTAGAGTCCCCGATAGGGGATCAGTAAACCCCACGGCTTTAGGCGGCATGGGATCGCGGCGGTTTCAGGCGGACGTCGCAATCCATGAGGCGCAGAATGCCCGCTGGTGATATCGATCTGATCGTCAAGAACGCCATCGTCGTAACTGCGGACCGGGACCGCAGAGTCCTGGATGATAGCGGTGTGGCGGTCGTCGATGCCCGGCTGGCCGGTGTCATGTCGTCGGCAGAGCTTCGGCCGATGGAGGAGCGCGCCCGTCGGATTGTCGACGGTTCCGGCATGATTCTGATGCCGGGTCTCATCAACACCCACTGCCATGCCGGAGACAGCCTGTTCCGCGGCCTGGTCGAGGACCTGCCTCTGGAAGCCTGGTTGCAGACCGTGTGGAAAGCAGAAGGTGCGATCCTCAACGCCGAGACGTCGCGACTTGGTTCCGTTCTCGGTTTTGCCGAGCTTCTTCTCTCCGGTGTCACCACCGTCATGGACATGTTCTGGTTCCCGGACGAAACCGTGAAGGCGGCTCGTGCTGTTGGCCTACGTGTCGCAACTGGGGCCATCTTCTTCGATCCGCCGGGTATGAATCGACTCAACACCGAGCAGAGAATTGCCGAGGCGGAGACCTTCTGCGAAAACTACGCATCTGCCGATGACGTGTTACCGAGCGTGATGCCACATGGCACCTACACCGTATCCCCTGAGAATCTGAAAAAGGCTCGGCAGATAGCAGACCGCCATGAGGCACTCTACTCGACTCATGCAGCGGAAACGCAGGCCGAACAAGCGGATATTCAGGCCCGCTATGGGCGATCGGTCATCCGTCATCTTGACCATTTTGGCCAACTGGACGGGCGCACCGTGCTCGCCCATTGCGTCCACATTGATGACGAAGAGATCGATATCCTTGCGCGCCGCCAGGTGACTGTCTCCCACAATCCGGTATCAAACCTGAAGCTCGGTTCCGGCATCGCGCGTGTTCCCGATATGCTTGATGCCGGCGTCCGGGTGACCCTTGGCACCGACGGCGCGATCAGTGGCAACGACCTCGACATGTGGCTGGCGCTCCGGCTTGCCGCGATGCTCCACAAGGGCGCAAACCAGAAGGCAGACGCGGTTTCAACAACGCAGGCACTGGATATGATTACCCGGAATGGCGCTGAGGCGCTTGGCGCCGGCGGCCAGATCGGCAGCCTTGAACCCGGCAAGTATGCCGACATGATCCTGATCGATGTGAGGCGGCCGCATGCCATACCGATGTTCGATCCGGTAACCCACCTGGTCTATTCGACGGCAAAATCCGATGTCCGCCACGTCTTTCTGAGCGGCGAGCAAGTTGTCCGCGACGGGGCACTGACGCGGATCGATCTGACCGACACGATTGCCGGGGTTGAGGCGCTGGTACCGAGGATTGCCGCCTCTATCGGTTGATCTCCGCTCCGCCGGCTATTTGCCCCCCCATGGATGTAAGTCCAATCGGCATAGGACTTATTGCATCGCAACGATGCTGAGGATTGTCATCGTGCCGTCTTGAAAGTGATAAGCACGGTTCACAGTCATCGCTTACGCGGCTAGGATCACTGCCGTATGGCGTCTGAATGAACCAGGGGACAATCAAAAATGAACATCAAGCACACGTTAACGGCCGTCGGGGCCGCGCTGCTGCTCAGTTCGGCTGTTGCACCGGCCTTTGCCGAAGATGTCACGATCAAGTTGTGGTCGCGTGCCGACCGGTCCGGGCCGCTTCGCGCCGGCAACATTGTCGCTGCAGCGGAACTACTCAATGAAAAACTGAAAGCTGTCGGCGCCGATCAGCGCGTTGTTATCGAACTGATCGAGACAAACGCCGAAGGGTTTGATGGTGACGCTCTCGATCTTCTGAAAGCGCATTCCGTCGGCGAAACTCCCGACATTGCGGTCGCTGCCCACGAATGGATTGGCGCGTTCGCCGAAGACGGCTTTGCCGCCAACCTCGAGGATCACATCGCGGCGTCCGGGTCGCTGTACGGAGACATCATTCCGCAGCTTTGGGAATCGGTGAAATACAAGGGCGCGCGGCACGGCATCCCGCAGGATTCCGAGATTCGCATGTTCTTCCTGAACAACGACAAGCTACGCGCCATGGGCAAGTCGGAAGAGTTCATCAACGGGCTGCCCGGCCAGGTCGAGGCCGGTGAGTTCACGATGTTCGATCTCTGTGACCTCGCCGCTGAGGCCGTTTCGAGTGGCGCCGCCGAATACGGCATCGTTCATCGGCCGAATGTCGGGCCCGACTTCCAGATGGCGATGGCCTCCTTCGGGGTTGACCTCTACAACGAGGAAGAAGCCAAGCTACAGATTTCCAAGTCCAAGCTGGAAGATTACTACGGCTGGCTGAAACACTGCGTCGACAACGGTGCCATCCCGGCCGACATGACCACCTGGGTCTGGGACTCGGTGCACGATGCATTCCGTGGCGAGAAGGCTCTGTCGAAGTTCCACGGCATCTGGAACATCGGTCCGCAACTCGAGGCGTTTGGCATGGGGCCGACCGACAAGGATGCCTATTTCGACAAGATTAGCTGGATTCACGCCCCGGCCGGTGAGAAGGGTGGCAAGCCGGCTAACCTCTCGCATCCGATCGTCTACGTCGTCGGCGAAACGCCGAACAAGGATCTGGCGGCGATGCTGGTTGCCATGGCGTCGCAACATGTTCCCAACACGGCCCATGCGGTCGGTACCAATCACACGCCGATCAACTTCGGCCAGGCTGCCATGCCCGACTTCCAGGAAAAGGGCTGGGCCCTGATCGCCGGAACGCCGATGCTTGAGTACGCGCAGTTCATGCCGAACCACCCGAGGATCGGCCAGTACAACGCGATCACGTTCCAGGGCGTCCAGGCGGTCGAGACCGGCGAGATGTCGCCGGCCGATGCGGCCGAGTTCGTTGTCGAAGAACTCGAAACCGAGCTCGGCGACGACTTGATCGTTCTCGACTGATCCGTCGATAGACTGCCGCGTCGGCCGACTTCGCCCGGCCGACGCGGCGGGTTTTCAGGTTCCGGTCATGCAGACCCTGCGCCAACGGCAAATGGCAAACGCGGCCATCTTTCTCGGGCCGGCGATGTTGCTGCTTTTTGCCTTCTTCCTCGCGCCGATTGTCGTCGATCTGTTCGTCGCCTTCTCCGATATGGAGCGGACGATCCAGATCAACGAGTTCACCACCGAGCAATTCGAGAAGATCATCCGGCCAAACGAGGAGGCGTTTCTCGGTCTGGAGCTGCGTGGCACGTTCACCCGGGCGATGATGCTGTCGGCGGTCTACGTCGTGTTCACGCTGGTTATCTTCAACGTGACGCTGGCACTGTTGCTCGCTCTCATGACCACAGCGTTGCCAGAACGTCTTGGGTCGTTCTTCCGAGCGGTATGGCTCCTGCCGCGGATGAGCCCGTCGGTGGTATATGCCCTGTTGTGGCTCTGGGTGATCGACCCGACCGAGCGAGGACTTCTCAATCAGATCGTTGTTCGCGGCCTCGGGCTGGAACCGATCAATATGCGTCTCGACAATCCGATGATGCTCGTGGTGATTGCCAACGGATTGATCGGCGCTTCGCTCGGCATGATCATTTTCACGTCGGCGATCCGCTCGATTCCGGAGCATCTCTTTCACGCTGCGCGCGCCGATGGCGCCGGATCGCTGGCGATAATCCGGCATATCGTCATCCCGGCGCTACGCTGGCCGATCAGCTACATCACCGTCTATCAGGCGCTGGCCTTGCTGGTGTCATTTGAATACATCTTCCTGATCATGGGGCCGGCGCGGCAGACGATGACGCTGGCTATGCTCGCCTACACGAAATCGCTGGCACCGCAGATCGGCGGCGGCCAGTATGCCTATGGCGCCGCCATCTCTCTGATCCTGATCGTCATCGGTATCATTGTTGCGCTGGCTCTATGGCGCATGACCAACATGAAGGCGCTGCTCAACGAACCGCGGATCGAAGTCCAGTGAGGCGGCGATGACCGTTCTGACTGGAGAAGTGCCGGGCAGGGAAGAGTCCCAGTCGACGAACTGGGAGAGGTTGGCATCCCGAGCAGCACACCAGAGGAGGGCGAAAACCGGTCTGATCGTTGCCTTCCTGGTAGTGATTTCCGTTCCGGTCATCCTCGCATATTTCTGGATGATCGTGATTTCGTTCACCGCCAAGACCGGCGGCGTGGAAGCGGCAATCCTGTGGCGCGCCTGCGCCGTCCTGGTGCCGGCCATTGTCGTCTACAGCGTTGCCCATATGCAGTTTCGCGCACCGCGGGCCCGGGCGCTGATCGCTACGGTCATCGCTGTTCTGACGCTTGTCGGCCTGGTCATTCTGGTTGGCGGCGACATCCATCTGAACAACTACCGGTTCCTGATCCACCCCAATGTCGTTGAGGAGATACGCGGAGCGGCGACCGCCGGCGGACAATTCCCGTGGGTGTGGGAGGCGTTCGGGAATTCGTTGCTGCTGGCAAGCATGCAGACGATCATCGCCGTAGGGGTTTCGACCGTTGCCGGTTATTACCTCTCCCGCTTCGCCTTCGCCGGCCGGGCCGGGTTCCTTCAGTCGATGCTGGTGTTGCAGGCGTTTCCGGCAATCACGTTGGTGATTCCGATTTTCATCATCGTCTACTGGATGGGTCTGCTGAACACCCTTTTTGCGCCGATGTTGGTGATCACCACCCTTGAGCTGCCGTTCTTCATCTTCATCATGAAGGGGTTCTTCGACGCCGTTCCGTGGGACATCGAGATGAGTGCGCTCACCGATGGCGCCACCCGACGCCAGGCCTTTCGCCTGGTCGTGCTGCCGCAGGTCAGGGTCGGCATGATCGCGATCGGCGTTTTCGCATTCATCAAGGGCTGGGAAGAGTACGTCTTTGTCACCGCGCTGCGGACCGGCTCGTCCTTCTGGGTGATGAGCACCTACCTCTACTACGTCGCCGACGATGTGATGGGGGTGGACTACGGGTTGGTGGCGGCGGTCAGCGTCTTCTACGTCCTGCCGAGCCTCTTGCTTTATGTCTTCTGTCAAAAATACCTCACCCAGATGACGCTGGGCGGTGTCAAGGGCTGATCATGGCAAGCATCGAACTCGATCGTCTCAGCAAGGCCTGGAACAAGGTGATCGCCGTCGACGGTATCGATCTTTCGATTACCGATGGCGAGTTCCTTGCAATCCTCGGACCATCGGGCTGCGGGAAATCGACCACGCTGTTCATGCTGGCCGGTATCTACCTGCCGACCGGCGGAGAAATCCGTTTCGATGGATCCCAGGTGAACGCCGTTGAGGCGCGCGATCGCAATGTCGGTATCGTCTTCCAGTCCTATGCTCTCTACCCCAACATGACGGTTCTCCAGAACATTCTGTTTCCCCTCCGGTTCAAGAAACTCCCCAAGGCCGAAGCCGATGCAAAGGCGCAAGCGGTTGCCAGACTCGTTCAGGTTGAAGAGCTTCTGGCCCGACGCCCTGGCCAGCTGTCGGGCGGACAGCAACAGCGTGTGGCATTGGCCCGCGCCATCGTCAAGGAGCCGAACCTGTTGTTGCTCGATGAGCCGTTATCGAACCTCGACGCAACGCTCCGGTTGACGATGCGGACCGAACTCCGGCGAATCCAGCGGGAACTGGGGGTTACCACGATCCTGGTGACCCACGACCAGATCGAGGCAACGACGATGGCCGACCGGATCGTGTGCATGAACAAGGGGCGGATCGAACAGGTCGGGACGGCTGATGACCTTTACGCCCGGCCGCAGAGCACGTTTGTTGCGAGCTTCATCGGCTCCCCACCGATTAACTTTATCGATATGACGGCTGCCGACGGCTCGTTGCGATCGGGCGAAGCGTCGCTGGATCTGGTTTCAAGCAACGGTGCAGCGGCACCGGGTGAGATCCGTCTCGGCATTCGGCCGGAGAGCCTGACGGTGGGAGATCAGGGGATCCCGGCTACGGTCCTAAGTGTCGAACCCATGGGGCGGGAGGTTCTTTATGTCTGCGACACGCCGCTGGGTCCCTTGCGGTTCCTGGAGCCGTTTGCCGTCGCGGCGCACAGGACGGGTGAGAGTTTCCACCTGACCTTCGACACCCGCCAGTCCATTCTCTTCGATGCCACGACCGGGAGCCGCATCGACGGCTTGGCCGCTGCGGTCCCGGCGCCTGCCTGATCACCACACCGCCACTTTCCATGGATTCTGGCCGCGCTTCGGCGCGGGTGGCTTCCGACCAACGAGGAGATGACTGATGTTTCGGACTGAGCTGGTCTGCCACCGCGGCGCCAATCAAGTGGCACCGGAAAACACATACGCGGCCTCGGAGGCCGCGATTGCACTCGGGGCCGCCTATGTGGAGATCGATGTCCGGATGAGCCGCGACGGAGTCGCCTATGTTCTCCACGATGCGACGGTGGACCGGACAACGAATGGATCCGGCGCCATCGCCGATATGACCTCGGCCGAACTCGATACTCTCGATGCAGGATCATGGTTCTCCCCCGAGTTCGCCGGTCAGCGCCTGCCGAAGTTTGACGAGTGGCTCGGTTGGCTGAAGGGCAAGGGCAACGCTTATGTCGAGGTCAAGCAGGCGCCGGTTCCGCTTGTACGAGAAATGATGCGGAAGCAGGGTTGGCACCGCGACAGCTGTTACTTCCTCTCTGGCGACAACGACATCCGTGCCGAGCTTGTCCGCGAGATGCCGGAATATCGCCATATGGAGCCGGTGCGACGGAACAAGAACGGCGTCGATGGTGTGGCAGCGAACGGGTTTTCGATCATCGAACTTCTGGTCAGCGAGATGACTCCCGAAAACATGGCCGCGGCGCGGGCGAAAAACCTGGAGATTCAGGTTTTTCACCCCGCGGATGATCCTGGTGCCTTCCGACGCATCATTGAAGCTGACGCGGATCTGGCCAATGTTAACCATCCCGAGACGTTCCGGCTGGTCCGTGCCGAGATGTCCGCGACAACCTGACCGGGTTTTGCCGAAGCAGTGGTGTCGTGCTGGTTTGACGTGGCTCAATGCCTTTCCGACGGAGCCTGATTGAATGCCGTCCGGTGGAGACGGGAGGACAAGCTTGGGAAACGCTGGTGCGCAACAGGTCGTTCTCGATACCGCTGGACTCGATGTCTTGTTCGAGGCACTGCGGTCCCGGCACTATCGGGTTGTTGGGCCAAGGGTGCGCGACCAGGCGATCGTTTATGACGATATCGAGACCGTTAGCGACCTTCCGCGCGGTTGGACCGATGAGCAGGACGGCGGGCACTATCGTCTGATCAAGCGCGATGATCAGGCGCTGTTCGGCTATGTGGTCGGCCCTCATTCCTGGAAGACGTATCTTCATCCGCCGCGCCAGCGACTGTGGACGGCCAAACGCACCAATGGTGCGGTCGAGGTAACGGCGGACGAGACAGCCAATCCACGCTACGCTTTCATCGGCGTTCGGGCCTGTGAATTGAATGCGATTGCCATCCAGGATCGGGTCTTGATGGGTGGCCCCTTCGCCGACCCGCACTACCAGGTTCGACGTGAGGACGCCTTCCTTGTCGCCGTCAATTGCGGTCAGGCGGGCGGCACCTGCTTCTGCACATCCATGAAGACTGGGCCCAAAGCGGATAGCGGCTTCGATCTGGCCCTGACTGAGATCGCCGACAGCGCTGATGCCCGGTTTGTTGTAGAAGTGGGCTCAGAGGCGGGTCAGGAGATCCTTTCAACGCTGCCGTCAGAATTAGCCACTGACGATGATCTGGCAACGGCGGATGAGATTGTCGAGCGCACGACGGCATCGATGGGTCGTGAGATGCCCGAGAGCGATCTGCGCGATCTGCTTCTGGACAATCTCGAACACTCTCGCTGGGACGATGTCGCCGAGCGATGTCTGACCTGCGGCAACTGCACGATGGTCTGCCCAACGTGCTTTTGCACCTCGGTGGAGGACACGAGCGATCTCACCGGAACCGAAACAGCGCGCGAACGGCGATGGGATTCGTGCTTCACCATGGACTTCTCCTACATCCACGGGGGCAGTGTTCGGCAGAGTAGCAAATCGCGGTATCGGCAGTGGATGACCCACAAGCTGGCGACCTGGTTCGATCAGTTTGGCAGTTCGGGCTGCGTCGGTTGCGGGCGATGCATCACCTGGTGCCCGGTTGGGATCGATATCACCGAAGAGGTCCGCGCCATTCAGGGCGAGACCGAAGAATGGAGGAAATAAAATGGCCGTGCGTGGACTCGAACGGATCGTCAGCGAGCATCCGTTCTTCGCCGGTTTGGACGAGTCGTTCCTCGATCTCGTTCGAGGATGCGCCAAGAATGTCCGGTTCAAGGCCGGGCAGATGCTGTTTCGGGAAGGCGGATCGGCGGATCAGTTCTACCTGATCCGTGAGGGCCGGGTCGCGCTGGAAATCGCATCGCCGTTGCACGGTGCAGTGACGTTCCAGACGGTCGGGGAAGGTGATATCGCAGGCATATCCTGTTTCTTTCCGCCCTACCGGTGGACCTATGATGCGCGTGCCGTCGATCCGGTGCGGGCCATCGCACTGGACGGGACGTGCCTGCACGACAAATGCGAGGCTGATCATAGCCTCGGCTATGACGTGATGAAGCGACTCGTACCGATCCTGATGCAGCGCCTGCAGGCCGCCCGGCTCCAGGTTCTTGACGTCTACGGCAAGCCGGCTGACTGAACGCCCATGATCCAGGTTGGTGCCCATGATCCGATGGTGCCGTATTCGGCACAGGTCCTTCGTCGCCGGCGCGACGCGCCCGACGTGTTCACTCTGGAGATTGAACCGCCAGCCGGCGCCGAAGCCGGGTTCACCGCGGGCCAGTTCAACATGCTGACCGTGTTCGGCGTCGGCGAGGCGGCAGTCAGTATCAGTGGCGATCCCGCGCGTGAAGGCGGGATTGTCCACACGGTTCGGGCAGTGGGCGAGGTCTCACGCGCTTTGACGCAATTGAAGCGAGGAGACACGCTCGGTCTGCGAGGCCCTTTCGGCGTCGGTTGGCCGATGGATGCGCTTGAGGGCAAGGACGTCGTTCTGCTCGCCGGCGGCATCGGTTTGGCTCCGCTCCGACCGGTGATCTATCGTCTGTTGGCCGAGCGGCAACGCTATGGACGCGTCGCCATCCTGTACGGGACCCGCAGCCCGGCTGACATTCTCTATCGCCGCCAGGTCGAGTCCTGGCGACAGCGATTGGATGTCGACGTCGAGGTCACCGTTGATCATGCCGAGGATGGTTGGCATGGCCATGTCGGCGTGGTGACGACCCTCATGTCGCGTATTGCGTTCGACCCGGATCAGACGGTCGCCTTGCTTTGCGGTCCGGAGATCATGATGCGTTTCGGTGTCCAGTCGCTCGGCAGCGTGGGAGTTCCCGACGAGGCGATCTACCTTTCGATGGAGCGCAACATGAAGTGCGCGATTGGCCTGTGCGGACATTGCCAACTCTCGACGATCTTCGTCTGTCGCGACGGACCGGTGTTTCGATATGACCAGGTTCGCTACCTGATGGCGCTTGGTGAGATATGACGGTGACCCAGTCTCGCACGCCGCGCCTGGCGGTCTGGAAGTTCGCCTCATGCGATGGCTGCCAACTGAGCCTGCTCGATTGTGAGGACGAACTGCTTGCGGTCGCCGACGCCATCGATATTGCCTACTTCATGGAGGCAACCCGCGGCAGGATTTCAGGCCGCTACGATCTTTCGTTGGTCGAAGGTTCGATCACGACCGAGCATGACCTGGAAAGGATCAAGGAAGTCCGCCGCCGGTCCGATTTCCTGATCACGATCGGGGCGTGCGCCACGGCGGGCGGCATCCAGGCGCTGCGTAATTTTGCCGATGTCGCCGAATACACGTCCATTGTCTACGCACGCCCCGACTACATCAGCACTCTGGCGACATCGGCTCCGATTGCTGACCATGTTCGCGTCGATTTCGAACTCCGGGGCTGCCCGATCAACAAACAGCAACTGCTCGAGGTGGTGTCCGCTTTTCTCGCCAAGCGCAAGCCGGTTACCCCGGCACACAGCGTTTGCGTCGAATGCAAGCTGCGCGGAACCGTTTGCGTCATGGTTGCGCATGGCACGCCATGCCTTGGCCCGGTGACCCATGCTGGATGTGGCGCACTGTGTCCGGCCTACGATCGCGGCTGCTACGGCTGCTTCGGGCCGATGGAGACGCCCAACACACAGGCGCTGAGTAGCCGG
The DNA here is from genome assembly GCA_024222895.1 of Hyphomicrobiales bacterium. Classification (GTDB taxonomy): domain Bacteria; phylum Pseudomonadota; class Alphaproteobacteria; order Rhizobiales; family Kaistiaceae; genus Bauldia. Next base: position 28,055 of record JAAEOR010000782.1, read on the forward strand.
CTCGCCGAACTCGGTATGGATCAACGTGCGATTGGCCGGGTGTACAGCACGTTCAACACCGACGCCGAAGAGTTCCGCGAGGAGAAGGAACGCCATGGCGCGTAAAACGATCAAGGTCGACTATCTCGCCCGCGTGGAAGGCGAGGGGGCGCTGAAAGTTGTGATCCGCGACGGTGCGGTTCAATCTGCCGAGCTCAGCATCTTCGAGCCGCCGCGTTTCTTTGAGGCCTTCATGCGCGGCCGGGCCTTTTCCGAGGCGCCGGATATTACGGCCCGGATCTGCGGCATCTGCCCGGTGGCCTATCAGATGAGTGCCGTTCACGCGATGGAGGATGCCCTCGGTGTGACCGTCGATGGTCCGCTCCGCGAACTCAGGCGGCTGCTCTATTGCGGAGAATGGATCGAGAGCCACACGCTTCACGTCTACATGCTGCACGCCCCGGATTTCCTCGGCTATGCGGGGGCGATCGACATGGCGCGTGACCATGGCGACGTGGTCCGCAAGGGCCTGGACCTGAAGAAGGCGGGCAACGAGATCGTTACCATGATTGGTGGGCGTGAGATCCATCCGATCAATGTCAAGGTCGGCGGCTTCTATCGCACGCCGACCAAGTCGGAACTGGCGCCGCTCGCGGAGCGGCTGAAAATCGCCCGGGACATTGCGCTTGAGACAGTAAGACTGGTTGCCGAATTCGACTTCCCGGATCGAAGCCGGGACTATGTGAGCGTCGGTTTGCGACATCCGGGCGAATACCCCTTCAACGAAGGACGCATTGCTTCAAGCGGCGGGCTCGACATTCCGGTCGCCGACTATGGCAAACACTTCAAGGAAGTTCACGTCGAACACTCGACGGCGCTGCAGTCGCAGCTCGATGGTGTCGGATCCTATCTTGTCGGACCGCTCGGCCGGTACAATCTCAATTTCGACAAGCTATCGCCAATCGCGCAGGAGGCGGCTCGCGAGGTCGGACTCGGTGAGACTTGCCACAACCCATACCGCAGCATCATCGTGCGCTCTATCGAAATCCTCTATGCCTGCGACGAAGCGCTGCGGATCATCCACAACTACGAGCGGCCTGAAAAGCCGGCGGTGGACATCGAGCCACGCGCTGGCATTGGCTTTGCCGCCACCGAGGCGCCGCGCGGACTGCTTTATCATCGCTACCGCCTGGATGAAGACGGCACAATCGCCGAGGCGAACATCGTCCCGCCGACTTCCCAGAACCAGGCCAGCATCGAGGAAGACCTTCGCGCCTATGTTGGCGGATGGCTCGATCTTGATGACGAGGCGCTGCAGCATCGGTGTGAGCAAACCGTGCGCAACTACGATCCGTGCATATCGTGTGCAACGCATTTCCTTCGTTTGGAGCGTGTGGAGGAGGCGTCGCCGTGACGGCGGGCCGCAGGATCGTCATCGGCATCGGCAATCCGGATCGTGGGGATGACGGTGTCGGACCACTGATTGTCGAGAAGCTACGGACGAGACTGCCGGACGAAGTTGAAACTATTGTCCACAGCGGTGAGGCAACGTCGTTGCTTGGCCGGATCGA
>JAAEOR010000783.1 GCA_024222895.1 Hyphomicrobiales bacterium
CGCATCTCCATCTCGCCGTAGTAGAAGTCAGACGCCCCCGGATAGTCCTTGGTGGCCTCCATGCTGGTACGAAGCTGGCGATACACCCCAGCGATATCTCGAGCCTCACCCGCAACCCCCCCGGCGTTGGTGCCACCGTCACCGCCGTCGAATGCCGAGTCGCGATCTTTGATGGGTGCCGAGTCGGGATCATCAACACGATCCGTCTCGGGCGGATCGTGGCCGCGGAAGTCGCGTTCGGCTCTGATCACCTGGCGACGCCAGTGCGTGTCGAATTGGTCGGTGCCGACGAAGCGGAGCTGATCCAGATTCGGGGTCCGACCGAATCTGCAGTCACTGACGTCGATCCCCGGCGCCACGGTTACCGGAGCGGACAAGTCCATTCGTTCCACCGACACAAGCTTCGGCACCTGCGCCGATTCGGGCCCATCGCCGGTGGTGATTTCGAGGGGGCCACCGATCGTGGCACAGCTCAAGTCCAGCTCCCCTCCGGTCACGATGATCTGGCCGCCTTCCACCAACCCCATCCCCTCGTCCGACGACATCTTCGTGCCA
>JAAEOR010000784.1 GCA_024222895.1 Hyphomicrobiales bacterium
GCCCATGCCGAGTTTCTGTCGATCGCCGAGGACGGGGTGATCGTGCCCCTGCCGATCAACCTCGGTTACGACGAGGCGGCGGCGGTGCCATTCGGGGCGCTCTCGGCGCTGGTCTTCCTGCGGGACTTTGCGAAGGTCCAGCGGGGGCAGCGGGTGCTGGTCAACGGTGCGTCGGGTGGGGTCGGGGTCTTTGCGGTGCAACTCGCCAAGTATTACGGCGCCGAGGTCACCGGCGTGGCGAGCGCCGCCAACCAAGACCTGGTCCGGTCGCTGGGTGCCGATCATGTCATCGATTATGGCCGAGCGGACTTTGCGGCGAGCGGCAAGACCTACGACGTCATCTTCGATACGGTGGGCACCACATCGTTCGCCAGGGTCCGGCGGGCGCTCGCCCCGAAAGGGATCTACCTTCCAATCGAATTCGGGCTGCGGGAGATCGGCCAGTCCCTCGTCACATCGCTGACGGGCGGCCGGAAGGTGGTCATCGGCGTGTCGGGCGACACCCGGGAAGACCTCGCCACCATCGCGGAGCTGCTCGAGCAGAGTGTGATCCGTTCGGTCATCGACGATCGCTTTCCGCTGGAGCAGATCGCCGGGGCGCACCGCCGGGTGGAAAGCCGCCATAAGCGCGGCAGTGTCATCGTCACTGTCGAGCCGAGGGCAGAGCTTGGTATGGCCGCAGAGTAGGTCCGACGTCCGGCGGCCCCATATCGGTCCGATCGCAATTGTAGTCGGCCGTAAACCACTTCGCCTTCCTATTGCAGGCGGCATCAAAACCGAAAGAGGCGATGGGCGCATGACCGGACGAAAACTCGCGATCCTCGCCTTCCTGACCCTCGACGGTGTGATGCAGGCGCCATCCGAGCCCCAAGAAGATCAATCCGGCGATTTCCAGAAGGGCGGCTGGGCCATGCCGTTCTGGGACGAGGTGATGGAGCAGGTCAAGGTCGAGGCGATGGCCGAGCCATACGATCTTCTCCTCGGCCGGCGGACGTATCAGATCTTCGCGCCCAATTTTGCAACCGCAAGCGACTCGCTCGAGGCCGGCAGGCTTAATGCGGCAACGAAATATGTTGCCACGACAACCCACTCGCAACTGGACTGGCAGCCCTCGATCGCCCTGACCGGCGACATCGCCGCGGAGGTCGCGCGCCTGAAACATCGGGACGGACCGCTACTGCAGGTACACGGCAGCTGGCAACTGATCCAGACACTGCTCGTCCATGATCTGATCGACGAGTTTCGTCTGTGGACGTTTCCCCTGGTGGCGGGATCCGGCAAGCGCCTGTTCGGCGGGAACGCCCGGCCAACCAGCCTGACCCTGGTGAAGAGCGGATCCACCGTCAATGGCGTGATCATGTCCATCTATCGTCGCGCGGTGGGATGGGTGAGGGTCGCCAGGGTCTGGACGCGAGGCGCCTGCATCTGTCTAATTCCCATAAACACCATCGATGCTGCGGTGGTCAGAGTTTTGGGGGACAGGATGGCAAGGCGAGGGGCAGGACGACGGCTTGAGGGTTTCGCGGAGAGGCGGCCGTGAGCGCCGATGCCGCACCGCGGCCGGACACACTCGACGGATCGATACTGACGCCGGTGGTCCGGCGGCTGTTCGGACGCGACGACGTGGCGGTGATCGACTGGCAGGTCAGCAGCCTGGCCGGCGGTTTTGCCGGCGACACGGTCGGCGGCGAGGGGACGGTTCGTGTACAGGGTACGGCCGATGTCGGCCCGGAGACGTTGGACTGGTCGGTGGTGCTGAAGACGCTCTCCAGGGCGCCTGACGTCGGCAGTGAGGATCCGCGGGACTGGCACTACTGGAAGCGTGAAGCCCTTGCCTATGAGAGCGGGCTGCTTGACGACATCGAAGGCGGTTTGTCGGCGCCGCGCTGCTATGGCGTCACCGGGTTCGGCGAGACGACCTACTGGCTCTGGCTCGAGGACGAGAGCGACGCCTTCGGCGGAAGCTGGCCGTTGCTGCATTATGCGATCGCCGCCCGTCACCTCGGTCAGTTCAACGGATATGCCTTCGGGCGTTCCGTGCCGAACTATCCCTGGTTGACCCGCGGCCGCGCCAAGAATTGGATCGGGCTCGCCGACATCTACCTCCGCGACCTGCCGGCGATCATGGCGCAGGAGCCGCGCTATGACTGGCTGACCGAGACCCATGCAAAAGGAATCCTCTCCCTGTGGAAGGACAGGCGCCCACTGTTCGACGCACTCGACCGGTTGCCGCGAACGCTCTGCCATCACGATGCGTTCGGCCGCAATCTGTTTGCTCGGAAGAATTCCGACGGCAGCCAGGAGACCATCGCCATTGACTGGCAGATCGTCGGCACCGGGGCGTTTGGTGAGGACATCGTACCGCTGATTTGCGTTTCGCTTCAGTTCATGGATGTGCCGATGGGAGATGCCGCGATGCTCCAGGGACTGGTGCTGGAAGGGTACCTCGACGGCCTGCGGGACACCGGCTGCCGGTTCGACGAACGCGACGTGCGGTTCGCCTTCTCCGCCACGGCGGCGCTGATGCTCGGTGTCGGTGGCCTAATCTGGCTGCAGCACTTTCTCGACGCGGAGCAGCGCGTCATGGTCGAACGGAATATTGGCCAGCCGCTCGACGCGATCACCGAAAACTTCGCCGCCCTGCAGACCTACCTGCTGTCACTTGGCGACGAAGCGAAGCGCCTGATGCGGTGAGCGGTGGGCCTGTTCCAACGCCGCGAAAGCCGTGTTCGAATCCAGACCGGCAACAGGTACGCGGACGCCTCAAATCGGCAGGGACTAATTGGCAGCCCGGCGGCGCTTTCAGCCGATACACCGCGCTTCGCCACGAGGCCGCCCGCGCAATAACAAGATTAGCACAAACGGCGGAGCAGA
>JAAEOR010000785.1 GCA_024222895.1 Hyphomicrobiales bacterium
CCTGCTCCGCAGCTGGCTCGCGCAGGATGTCCTGCAGGGTACGCAACGATGGACGCCGACGGGCGGCACACCGCAAGGTGCGGTGATCAGTCCGCTGCTGGCCAACATCTATTTGCACCCGCTGGATGAGCACATGGCGGCACGTGGCTATCGGATGGTGAGGTACGCCGACGACTGGGTGGTTCTGTGTCAGAGCCGCGAAGCGGCCGATGCCGCCCTGGCGGAGATCGCCGCCTGGGTGGAGGAGAACGGCCTGGCTCTCAACCCGGACAAGACGCATGTCGGCGACTGTCGGCAGCCTGGGGAGGGCTTCGACTTCCTCGGCTACCGGTTTGAAGCCGGACTTCGCTTTGTTCGGAAGAAGAGCCTTGCCCGCCTCAAGGACGGTGTCCGGGCCAAGACGGGACGATCGCGCGGGCAAAGCCTGACGCGGATCATCGCGGATCTGAACCCGATGCTGCGAGGCTGGTTCGGCTACTTCAAACACGCCGATCCCCACACCTTCACCAGCCTCGACGGCTTCACCCGAAGACGTTTGCGCTCGCTTCTGCGCACGCAGATGCGACGTCCCGGCTTCGGACGCTGTCTGGCCGATCACAAACGCTGGCCAAAGGATTTCTTCGCTGATGCCGGGCTGTTCGCGCTTCACACGGCCTGGCTTCAAGCGAGACACGCCCGATGAGGAAACCACCGACCGGAGAGCCGCATGCGGGAAAACCGCACGTGCGGTTCGGAGGGCGGGGAGGACAAAGGTCCTTCCCGACCCCTATCGAAGGACGCGCGACTTCCAAAAAGCATGTGGGCGCGAAACGACCGCGGGTACGAGGTGCGCGCGGAACGCGCGCCTCGAAGTACGCGCATTGCGTGTGCGCCACCGTACCTGAGCGCCATCACCGTAACAGGGCGCCTACGGCGACCACACCCTGCGCGCTGCAAGGTGATCCGAGGTCGCCCGGTGCGTCCCCGGATCGTGCCATCCAAGCGCTCGACGCTTCGCCGCCAGCGGTCCAGCGGTCAGTCCGTCACCGCCTGCGGTTTGGTGAGCAGCTTGCGCAGGAACATCGGCGCCACAAACCCGACGATCGCGGCGACCCATAAGCCGATGGCGATCGGCGAGGAGAACAGATAGGTCCATTCGCCATCGGAGATCACCATCGCCCGGCGCAGGGCGTTTTCCATATGTCCGCCAAGCAGGATTCCCAGGATGACCGGCACCGTCGGAACGTCGAGCTTGCGCAGGACGTAGCCGAGGCCGCCGAACGCGATCATCAGCAGCAGATCGACATGGCTGCCGGACAGGGAATAGATGCCGACGAAGGAGACCATGGTGACGCCGGGAAGAAGGATGGCCGGTGGGACCTGCAGCACCTTCACGAAAATCTTGACCATCGGCACGTTCATCAGAAGCAGGACGAAGTTGGCGATCAGCAGCGACGCGATCAGCCCCCACACCACCTCCGGCCGGTCGGTGAAGAGTGTCGGCCCGGGGGTGATGTTCAATGTCATCAGCAGCGCCAGCAGTACCGCCGTCGTGCCGGAGCCCGGGACGCCGAGGGTCAGCATCGGCACCAGCGCCCCGCCGGCGGCCGCATTGTTGCCGGCCTCAGGCGCCGCGACGCCCTTCGGCACGCCGGTTCCGAAACCGCCTTTTTCGCCGGCGATCGACTTCTCCGACATGTAGGCCATGAAACTGCCGAGCGAGGCGCCGGCGCCGGGCAGGACACCGGCGACGAAACCAAGGACGGAGGAGCGCAACATGGTCCAGCGTGTGTCAAACACGTCCTTCCAGGGAACGGTCACCTTGCCGAGCTTGACGCCGACCGATGAACTCTTGCCGTGGCTCTCGATGAAAAAGAACACCTCGGTGATGGCGAAGAGCCCGACGATCGCCACCAGGAAATCGATGCCGTCGAAGAGATGGAGGCTGCCACCGGTGAGGCGCGGCAAGCCGCTCGAGTTGTCGACACCGATCATGGCGATCGCCAGGCCGATACAGGCCGCGAGTGCCGATTTGGCCTGGTTGTTGCTGGCCATGCCGCCGAGCGTGCAGAAAGCCAGGAGGTAAAGCGCGAAATACTCGGCAGGGCCGAACAGGAAGGCAACGCGCGCCAGCGAAGGGGCCAGCAGCATCAGGCCGATCGTCGCCAGGAAGGCACCGACGAAGGAAGCAACACCGCTGAGCACCAGCGCGTCGCCAGCCCGGCCGGCCTTGGCCATGGGATAGCCGTCGAGCGTTGTCATCAGTGCCGGTTCGTCACCGGGAATGTTGAGCAGAATGGAGCTGATCCGGCCACCATACATGGCGCCGTAATAAACGGCGGTCATCAGCACCAGGGCCGAGGTTGCATCCAGTCCGAGCGTGAACGCCAGCGGGATGAGAATGGCGACGCCGTTGGAGGGACCGAGGCCGGGCAGGGCGCCGATGATCGTCCCGATGAAGCATCCGAAAATGGCAAGCAAAAGCGTTGACGGTGACAGGGCGACACTGAAACCCAACGCCAGGTTCGAGAGCATATCCATGTGGGGAATATCCTAGCCGGACAGGCCGCTGGGAAACGGGACGAGCCCCAGGCCCAGTGCGAATCTGAAGACAACAAAAAGCCCGACGGAAAGTCCGATGCCCGCCAGGGCTGCGAAGCCGATCCTCGGCTTGATCTGGTAGCTGAGCACAGCTGCGGCGACAGCGGTGGGCAGCAGGAATCCGAGCGGTTCCAGGGCGTAGGCGTAAGCGACCAGCACCGCGATGGCGATAAGCAGAGCGCCGAAGGTTCGCAGGGACGGCCATGTCGGGTTGGGGTCGGGTCGGATCACGATGAACACCGCTGCTATCGCGCCGACAATACCGATGATAACCGGAAAGGTTTTTGGCCCGACGGGATCGGACAGAAAGCTGGTCTGGATTTGGAAGGCGCTCGCGATATACGCGAGCGCCAGGAGTGCAAAGACCAGACCAAAAATCCGGTCGCTGGACATTACTGGATGACCCCGATGTCCTTGCTCAATTGCCGGACTTCGCCGACCACGTCGTTTACGTAGTTCTGGAAGTCGTCACCGACCTTGGTGAACGGTGCAAGACCGTTAGCCATCATGGTCTCTTTCCACTCGTCGGAATCGGCAACCTTTTGAAGGCGCTCGGCCCACATGTCGAAGGTTTCATCCGAAACGTCCTTGGGAATGTAGAGGCCGCGCCAGTTGACGGCGACAACGTCGACACCCTGCTCCTTGGCAGTTGGAATGTCGTCAAAGCCAGGAACGCGTTCTTCGGTCAAAACGGCGAGTACACGGATGTCGCCGGATTTGAGGAAGCCCACGACTTCCGACATGTCGCCGGTCATCGCGTCGGTGAAGCCGCCGATGGTCTGGGTAATGGCGTCAGCGCCGCCGTCGAGACCGATATACTTGATGGCCGTCACATCATCGAAGCCGGAGCGGGTCAGCAGCATCAAAGGCTTCAGATGATCGAAGCCGCCAACGGCGGAACCGCCGGCGAACGTGATCGAGCCTGGGTCGGCCTTGATGGCGTCAAGCAGGTCGCCGAGGGACTGGAAAGGGCTGTCGGCAGCAACGACGATCACGCCAGGGTCCGCGCCTATTGCCCCGACAAAACGCACCTGGTCGGCGGTCATGCCGGCATAGGCGTTTTGTGCCAGGCGTGTTGATGTCGCGGAGGAAGCTGCGACGATCAGATCTTCGTCATCACCCCGCTCGGCGACCACATGATTGTACGCAAGTCCGCCGCCGGCGCCGGCCATATTGGTGACCTGAATTGGATCTTCGACCGCACCGATATCGAACATGATCTTGCCGATCTGCCGACAAGTGAAGTCCCATCCGCCGCCCGGGTTTGCCGGGGCTATGCACTCAGCCGCCGAAGCAGCGGCCGTCGAGCCGATCACAAGTGCGGCGCCAACCATTGTTGGCCTTAGAAAACGTCTCATTGAGTTCCTCCCTCTTCTGACGTTCAACGATCCGGACCCCGCGGGCTTTCTCCCACTCGCGGGGCCTGGCATTTTTTCTGGTCCAGTTCAGGTAAAGGATTTCGTGCCCTGAGCCAATTCCATTCTAAAGCTCGAAATTGAAGATCGAGTGATCGAACGTATTGTAGCGTGAATACTGGAGAAGATCGTATAGCTCTTCACGCGTCTGCATTCGATCGAGCAGCGCCTGTTGCGTCCCGGTTTCCTGGATTTCGCTGAGAACCCCACTTGCGGCTTTCATCGCGACCCTCAGGGTGGTCACCGGGTAGATGACGATGCGCGCACCCAGGGCTTGAAGTTCGCCGGCGGAGAGAAGGGCGGACTTTCCGAATTCGGTCATGTTGGCAAGCAGCGGTGCTGCGATCTCGGCGTTGGCCTTTTGCCATTCGCCGGCATCATGCAGCGCCTCCGCGAAAATGACGTCAGCACCTGCTTTGGCGTAGAGATTGGCCCGCTCGATCATTCCCGCCAGCCCCTCAATCGCGCGGGCATCGGTCCGGGCAATAATGACGGTATTGGGATCGCGGCGGGCATCGACGGCGGATTTGACGCGCCGAACCATCTCGTCGGCAGGGACGATGGACTTTCCGTCAAGATGTCCGCAGCGCTTCGGGTTGACCTGGTCCTCGAGGTGGAGGGCCGCGATGCCCCGCTCTTCCATCGTCCGCACCGTACGGGCCACGCTCATCGGCTCGCCGAATCCGGTGTCGCAATCGACGATCGTCGGCAAATCGGTGACCCGGGCAATCTGCTCGGCCCGGTTTGCGACCTCGCTCAGCGTTGTCAGGCCAACGTCGGGAAGGCCGAGATCGGCGGAAATCACGGCGCCGGAGACGTACACAGCTTCAAAACCCAGGCGTTCGATCTCCATCGCCACCAGGGGCGAGAATGCCCCCGGCGCCTGGACAATGGTTTCCGAATCGAGATCGGCGCGCAATCGGGCGCGTTTCTCGGCGCTGCTGAGCCCGCTGAACATCATCCGAAGAGACCTGGCTCGCCGCGGGCCAAAACCGCGACGGTCGCTTCGACATTGAGGCGAGACAGCTGGCCGCCGGCAAGGCTCTCGAGATCCAGGACCGTGTCGAGGAATCTCGTTTGCTCCGCACCCGTCACCATGTCGTCTGCGAGCGTATGGAACTTCTGAATGTACTGCTCCCGGCCGAAAGGGCGTGCGCCCAGGGGATGGGCGTTGGCCACGGCAATCGATTCCGACAGGCTCGACCCGTCGGTGAACCTGACCACAAGCTCGCCGCCGAATGCTTTCTCTTCCGGATCGGTGGAGTGGTATCGCTCAGTCCACACAGGCGCTTCCTCGGTTGCGATCTTCTGCCACAACGCCACCGTATCCGGACGGGACGCGCGTTCGGGCTCGTATGAGGCCACATGGTGCCACTGACCATCCTGCAGTGATACGGCAAGGATGTACATGATCGAATGATCGAGTGTTTCACGGCTTGCCGCGGGGTCGAACTTGTGCGGGTCGCCGGACCCTGTCCCGATTACATTGTGCGTATGATGGCTGGTGCGGAGGAGGATATCCGCAACCTTGGCCCAGTCGCCTCCGGTTCTTTCAAGAATTATGGGCCGGAGCTTGATCGCAAGATCGATCAACGCCTGGCTCTGATATTCGGCCGAATGCTCTTTTGTGAACGTTTCGAGAATTGCCCGCTTGGGTTCTTCCCGGCCGGGCAGCGATACCTCGTATGAAGCGTCGGGTCCGGCCAGCATCCAGGCAATAACCGCGTCCTCTCCTTCGTAAATCGGAGCCGGCGCACCTTCACCGCGCATGGCCCGGTCCACGGCCTCGATTGCCAGCTTGCCCGCATGGGCCGGCGCGAACGCCTTCCAGGACGAAATTTCGCCTTTCCTCGACTGCCGGGTCGCCGTGGTCACATGGAGCGCCTGATTGACAGCCTGATAGATGACCTCGGTCGGCAGATGCAGCAGCGCACCGATTCCCGCCGCCACCGAGGGGCCCAGATGGGCGACGTGATCGATCCGGTGTCGATGCAGACAGATTCCGCGAACCAGGTTCACCTGGATTTCATAGGCCGTGGCAATCGCATTGATCAGGCTGGAGCCGTCAGAACCAGCATGCTGGGCGACAGCCATGATTGGCGGAATGTTGTCCCCGGGATGAGAATAGTCGGCCGCCAGGAACGTGTCGTGAAAGTCGAGCTCGCGGACGGCGACGCCGTTTGCCCAGGCCGCCCATTCGGGGCTGAACAGTCTGGCGCTGTCCATTCCGAACAGCGTTGCCCCGTTGGATTTGTCGTGGGTGAGGGCCTGGTCGCGGGCAGCGATCACCGGTTGGCGGTTGATCGACGCCATTGCCACCGCGGCATTATCGATGATCCGGTTGATGACCATGCCCTGGACATCGGCATCGACGGGCACGCGGTCTGCGGCAACCGTGGCAATCTTCCACGCAAGCTGGTCTTCGCGGGCGAGGCGTTCCGCTTCCGGATGGACTTTTACGATATGCGTTTCCAACCCGCTTCCCCCTGACCTTGCATTAAGCCTAAGCTTGGCGCCCACGGCGGCGCCTGATCATCGGCGCGAACGAATCGACTGACAAAGGGCGTAACGGCCGCGAACGGCAGCAATTCGTGCTTGTCGCGACCATCCACGACTTCGCGGAAGAACAGCCACCCCGGCCTCGTGATCGCAAGCCAGCGGGCACCTTTCCAGCATGCAAAGAAGTGTGCGTGGCGTGTCCTCCCCAAGCAGAGGCGGCGCCGTGGAGCCGCGCCAACCTCTCTCCCCAGGAGATGAAATGGCGGCCGCCGCACGGTGACCGCACAGGCGAGGGCGCTTATGCCACCTGAATGAACACCGTGCCACCCTCGACCTTGACCGGAAAGGTACGCAGGTCGACGCACACCGGTGCTCCCAGAGCCCGGCCGGTCCGATAGTCGAACCGACCATTATGCTTCGGGCACTCAATCGTATCGTCCATCACCAGCCCATCGGCGAGAACCGCGTGCTCATGGGTGCATATCCCATCAGTCGCATAGTAGCTGTCGTCCGGAGCCCGGTAGATGGCATAGGTTTGCCCGCCATGGTCGAAGCGAATGACATCCTCCTCGTCGATGTCATCCGCTGAACAAGCCTCGATCCATTGGCCTGCCGCTGTGTCATTCATGGAGACGATCCGCGCCTCAGTAGAGCACGACGCTGCGGATGCTTTCGCCCGCATGCATCAGATCGAAGCCCGTGTTGATGTCCTGGAGCGGCATCGTGTGGGTGATCATCGGATCGATTTCGATCTTCCCGTCCATGTACCAGTCGACAATCTTCGGCACGTCGGTCCGGCCCCTGGCGCCGCCAAACGCCGTGCCCTTCCAGACCCGTCCCGTTACCAGTTGGAACGGCCGGGTTGCGATCTCAGCGCCGGATGGAGCAACGCCGATGATGACCGATACCCCCCAACCGCGGTGACTGGATTCCAGTGCATCGCGCATGACGGAAACATTGCCGGTGCAGTCGAAGGTGTAATCCGCGCCACCGATTTGATCAGCGCCTTTCTTGGTCATGTCGACAAGATAGGGGACGAGTTCGCCTTCGAGATCCGCGGGGTTGACGAAATGGGTCAGGCCGAAGCGTTCACCCCATTCCTTCTTGGTAGGATTGAGATCGACGCCGATGATCATGTCCGCGCCCGCCAGGCGCAGGCCCTGGATGACGTTGAGGCCGATGCCGCCAAGTCCGAACACGATCGCCTTGGCACCCGCTTCCACGCCGGCCGTGTTGATGACCGCCCCGATACCGGTTGTGACGCCACAACCGATGTAGCAAACCTTGTCGAACGGCGCGTCCTCGCGGATTTTGGCGAGCGCAATCTCGGGCAGGACCGTGAAGTTGGCGAAGGTTGAGCAGCCCATATAGTGGTGCAGGGGCTTGCCGTCGAGGCTGAAGCGCGAGGTTCCGTCCGGCATCAGACCCTGGCCCTGGGTGGCGCGAATTGCCGTGCACAGATTGGTCTTGCGCGACAGGCAGGAGGGACATTGCCGGCACTCCGGCGTGTAGAGCGGAATGACATGGTCACCGGGCTTGACGCTGGTGACACCATCACCGACCTCAACCACGACACCGGCACCCTCATGACCGAGGATTGCCGGGAACAATCCTTCCGGATCGGCGCCCGACAACGTGAACTCATCGGTGTGGCAGATGCCGGTGGCCTTGGTTTCGACCAAAACCTCGAAAGCCCGCGGGCCTTCGAGTTGAACTGTGGCGATTTCAAGTGGTTTGCCTGCTTCCGTTGCGATTGCTGCTCGAACGTCCAATGTGCGCTCCCTAGATGTTAGAGGTTGATGTTGTAGCTGCCCGCCGGACTATTACGCGAGCAGAATCTGATGATACCTCACCTTTTCGGTATCTGCTCGGTCACGACCCAAGCGCTTCCCAGCGCGACTTGACCAGATCCTTCATCAGCAGCGACTCGGCCCAACGATCGGTGGTGTCATTGCCATCGGGGCCGGTGATGGCATAGGGCTGTGGCCCCAGTTCACAGGTAAACGCCAGCGTATCATCAGGCCCGGCGCGCCGCTTCCAGCTCTTGAAGCCGTACTCCCA
>JAAEOR010000786.1 GCA_024222895.1 Hyphomicrobiales bacterium
ATCGGGCTCAGCTGGCCGAACCCGAAGGTCTGCCCGGCGAACAACGGCCCAAAATAGACCCGGTGCAAGCGATCGCGAGGATACTTTCGGCCGTCGACGAACCGCCCCATGAACGTGCGCTCCCAGATCGTCTGGCGGCAGTCCCACTTCTCGTAGGTCGACGACATTTGTTCGCAGCGGGCGAATTGCGGTCGGGCAAAGAGCTCCTGAGCAGTGTCGCCCCGGTTGGCGAAGACCAGAGAATCATCGGATACGTATTGCAGCGCTTTGACGTAGTAGGTCTGTAGCGTGTCATAGGTGTCGATATTGTAAGTGTGCTCGCCGACCACCGCGCCGATGATGTGGATCGGATCGATGCCGTAGGTCGCGGCCGCCTGTTTGATGGCCGCGATCAGTTTGGGGTTACTCGCTAAGAGATTGTAAACCTTGCGATACTTCGTTTTGAAGGTTCCCCCGCCGAAAAACGTCAGCGCCTTTGACCCCTTGAAGACGCGCGGTTGCTTCTTGAACTGATTACCCGGTGGAACGACGATCACGTCGGCTGCGGCCGTCTGGGGCACCGTGGCAACCCCGCCGAGGCCGACCCCGACGCTCACCATCGCCACGACGGCGATGCGTTTCAGCAAAACCATGGAGAACTCTCCGATAAATCCCATTTTCCGGGCCGTATTGCACATCCGGCGCCCGCCGGTCCACCCAACACGACCATCAACGGCGATTCATGACGCCGCCGCCGTCAACCAAAAACCTTACGCCCGGGTCGACCATAGCAGCCGCATTGCGGCAAGCGAAGGGCAGAAAACGAGCTCGGCCATGAATGCCGGATCAAAGAATGAAGCGGCTGAGGTCGGTATTGCGGGCGAGATCACCGATGTGATCCTCCACATATTCGGCGTCGATGACAACCGTGTCCCCGTCCCGATCCGCAGCCGTGAAGCTCACCTCGTCAAGAATCCGCTCCATCACCGTCTGCAACCGTCGAGCACCGATATTCTCCACATTGGAATTTATGGAAACGGCGATGGCTGCGATCGAATCGATCGAATCGTCGGTGAACTCGATGGTCAGTCCCTCGGTGCCCATCAGCGCCACATACTGCTTGATCAGGCTCGCTTCGGTTTCTGTCAGGATCCGGCGGAAGTCGTCGGTCGTCAGCGGATGAAGCTCGACCCGAATCGGCAGCCGGCCCTGCAATTCCGGCAAGAGATCGGACGGCTTGGCGACGTGGAAGGCGCCGGAGGCGACAAACAGAATATGGTCGGTCTTTACTTGCCCATGCTTGGTTGCAACGGTTGTGCCCTCGATCAGCGGCAGCAGGTCGCGCTGAACCCCCTCGCGGCTGACATCACCACCAAAGCGACCTTCGCGGGCGCAAATCTTGTCGATCTCGTCGAGGAAAACGATTCCGTCGTTTTCCACCGATGCGATCGCCTCCTGGACGACCTGCTCGTCGTCGAGCATGCGGTCAGACTCCTCGGCAACCAGGACCTCATGGGAATCGCCGACAGTGACCTTGCGGGTCTTGGTCTTCTGGCCAAAGGCCTTGCCGAGCATGTCACCGATATTCATCACGCCGACGCTGGCACCGGGCATCCCCGGTATATCAAAGGACGGCATGCCGCTCGCCGTGTCGCGAACCTCGATCTCGATCTCCTTGTCATTGAGTTCGCCTTCGCGCAGCCGCTTCCGGAAAGATTCCCGGGTTGCCGGACTGGCCGATTCGCCAACCAGGGCGGTCAGAACCCGCTCTTCTGCCGCGAGTTCAGCCTTGGCCGAGACCTCCTTGCGCTTGCGGTCGCGAACCAGACCGATGCCGACTTCGACAAGATCTCTCACGACGGATTCGACATCGCGTCCGACATAACCGACTTCGGTGAACTTGGTCGCCTCGATCTTGATGAACGGAGCTCCGGCAAGCTTGGCCAAACGCCTCGATATCTCCGTCTTGCCGATGCCGGTCGGGCCGATCATCAGGATGTTCTTCGGCAGGACCTCCTCACGCATGGCGCCGGTGAGCTGTTGGCGCCGCCAACGGTTGCGCAGAGCAATAGCAACCGACCGCTTGGCGTCGGCCTGGCCGATGATATAGCGGTCGAGTTCGGAAACGATTTCGCGGGGGGAGAAGTTGGTCATGTGAGTCTCATTTGGTCGTGCACGCCGACGTCAGCGCTGGACGGTCCAGTCGTCAGGGCGATGCAGGCGTTGGATGGGTCATCGATAAAAAGACATCAGCCGGCAGCGCATCATTCCGCATCGACCGACTCGAGGATTACCTGATCATTGGTGTAGACACAGATATCGGCGGCTATGGCCATCGCCCGACGAGCAATCGTCTCAGCGTCCTGATCGGTGTCAATCAGCGCCCGGGCCGCCGCCAGGGCATAGTTTCCGCCCGAACCGATTCCGGCCACACCGCCGTCCGGCTCGAGAACGTCACCCGTGCCGGTGAGCACCAGACTGGTGGTCGCGTCGGCGACCAGCATCATCGCTTCCAGCCGTCGCAAGTATTTGTCGGTTCGCCAATCCTTGGCCAATTCAACGCAGGCCCGTGTCAACTGGCCGGGATATTGCTCCAGCTTGGCTTCCAGCCGTTCGAACAGGGTGAAGGCATCGGCCGTCGCACCGGCGAAACCGGCAATCACGCCGCCCTTGCCTATCGGGCGGACCTTCTTGGCATTGTGCTTGATAACGGTTTGGCCAATGGAGACCTGCCCATCGCCGGCAATAACTACCTTTCCGCCCTTGCGGACAGTGACGATAGTCGTGCCGTGCCAAGTGGCAGTTTCAGATTCGCTCATGAAATCAGCGTTCCTATGCAGCAGGTCGCGGCGGTCTCATGCGAGCCCCGCAGGCGGCCCCTCGGGAAGAAGTCCTCTTCCAAGTCCGCCCTATGTAAGTCCAATGGCCGCGAGTGCAAATGCTGACATCCCGGACGGCGATCTGGCAACTGCGCCGCGTGGCTGCTAAAAGGCGCCCGCAACGGGGTTAGGCGACTGATGCGACAGGCAGATATTATACGCACGACCAGGGAAACCGAGATCACGGTGGCCGTGAACATCGATGGGTCTGGCGAAGCGGACATCGAGACGGGCATCGGCTTTCTCGATCACATGCTGGAACAGCTGGCCCGCCATGGACTGATCGACCTCGCCGTCAAAGCGAAAGGTGATCTGCACATTGACCAGCACCACACCACCGAGGATGTGGGCATCGCCATCGGCCAGGCGATTCACCAGGCCCTGGGCGGCCGCGAGGGAATCGCGCGCTATGCCGACGCGCATCTGGCCATGGACGAGGCACTGACCCGCAGTGCAATTGACGTTTCGGGACGGCCGTTCCTGGTTTGGAAAGTCGCTTTTACACGCGACAAGATTGGTGGTTTTGACACTGAGCTGTTTGCCGAGTTCTTCCGCGCGTTTGCTCAGAACGCCGGAATCACGCTGCACATCGAGACGCTATATGGCGAAAACAACCATCATATCGCCGAATCCTGTTTCAAGTCAGTCGCCCGAGCGTTGCGAGCGGCGGTCGCGATTGATCCCAAACAGGAGGGACGGGTCCCTTCGACCAAAGGCAGCCTCGGCGGGTGAAGGAAGGCCATGGCTTTTTACACAGTCCTAGCACCGCAGGATTCCGAACCCTCCGGAGATGACGAGCCGGTTTTTGTCAAGGATGGCTTCAACTGGCCAGCGTTGTTCATTCCGCTGATCTGGACGGTCTACCGACGCCTGTGGCTGGTCCTGCTCCTGATGCTCGCCGCGATTCTGGCGTTGCTGTCGATCGGCGGCGCGTTGGGCCTGTCGGTTTATTTACTGGGCCGTCTGTGGTTCGCGCTGGAAGCGAATCGCCTGCGAAGCTGGACGCTGGAACGCAATGGTCACAGGATGATTGACGTGATCGAAGGACGAGGGCTGGAGCAAGCCGAGCGGCGGTTCTTTGCCGACGCCACCGCGACCGGGCTGGACATGACCGGTCGCTCGACGTCCAGTGCCGATCCGGCAACCGCGACCGGCTATACGAGGCCGGCGCCCGCCGATACAGGAATTGTCGGCCTTTTCCCCTCACCCCACCCGACCCGATGACAATTGCCCTTATCGACTACGGCGCCGGCAACTTGCGGTCTGCGGCCAAGGCCTTCGAGCGGATGATCGGCACGCAGAGATGCGAAGCGGTGACCATCACCGCTGATCCGGAGACCGTCGCGCGTGCTGATCGGGTGGTGCTGCCGGGCGATGGAGCCTTTGCCGACTGCAAGCACAGCCTCGACACGCTCGATGGGATGGGCGAGGCAATTACGGAGGCCATCGACCGGCGCGGACGACCATTTCTGGGCATCTGCGTCGGCATGCAGCTTCTGGCGACCCGCGGCATCGAGCACGGCGTCACGGACGGTCTTGACCGCATTCCGGGCGAGGTCCGGGCAATCGAACCAGGAGACCCAACCCTGAAAGTCCCACACATGGGTTGGAATACCCTCGGCGGGCGAGCCGCTCATCCGCTGCTGGATGGGATTGCCTTGGGACCCGAGGGCTGGCACGCCTATTTTCTACACAGCTTCCATATGGCCGCTGACAACGAGGCCGACGTCCTTGCCACTGCCGACTATGGCGGACCGGTGACCGCAATCGTCGCCAACGGCAACGTTGCCGGTACCCAGTTCCATCCCGAGAAAAGCCAGAAGCTGGGATTGACCCTGATCGGGAATTTCTTGAGGTGGTCGCCATGATGGACGGATGGGAGAACTTTTTCCTTGGACAGCTTGGGGCATCGGCAGCGCTGGCGGGCCTGCTGTTCGTGGCGATCTCCATCAACCTGGAGCGTATCCTCGCCGAGTCGGATCTGCCCAACCGGGCGATGCTGGCCATCCTGTTGCTTCTTGGTGTCCTGACAATGTCGGCGCTGATGCTGATTCCGGGTCAGCCGGCGGCTGCATTGGGGGGTGAGGCGCTGATGATCGGCGCCATCGTTCTGGCCGCCGGAGCGGTGATTGAAACCGCGGCCGCGCGATCGCCGCGCATCAGCAATCGCGTGACATTCGCGGTCAATGTCGTTCTGTTCATCGCCGCGGCGGCGCCCTATATCGTTGGCGCGATCCTTCTCCTGCTGGGCAGCACCACCGGTGTGTACTGGATTGCCGCCGCCGTCATTTTCTCGGTCGTCAAGGCTGTCGTCGACGGCTGGGTGCTGCTTGTCGAAATTCACCGTTAGGGCCCGTGTCGATGATTCTTTTTCCCGCCATCGACCTCAAGGACGGTCAGTGCGTGCGTCTTGAAAAAGGTGACATGGAGCGCGCCACGGTCTTCGGCACTGATCCGGCCGCTCAGGCAAGAGCCTTTGCTGATCAAGGCTTTAGCTGGCTGCACGTCGTCGATCTCAACGGCGCCTTTGCCGGCCGCTCAGTCAATGGCACGGCCGTGGAGGCGGTTGTTGCCGCAGTCGACATTCCGGTTCAGCTCGGCGGTGGCATCCGCGACCACGCCGCCATCGACACCTGGCTCGAACACGGCGTCGCTCGCGTCATCCTGGGGACGGCGGCCGTTCGCGATCCCGGCCTGGTCAAGGCAGCGGCGCGCGACCACCCCGGCAAGGTGGCGGTCGGCATCGACGCCAGGAACGGCAAGGTGGCCGTCGACGGCTGGGCGGCCTCCACCGAAATGGACGTCATCGACCTTGCGCGGCGTTTCGAAGACGTCGGCGTTACCGCCGTCGTCTATACCGATATCGACCGCGATGGCGTTCTGGCCGGGCTCAACATCACGGCAACCCTGCGGCTCGCCAACGCCGTGTCCATCCCGGTGATAGCCTCCGGCGGCCTCGCCTCGGTCGCCGACGTTCTGCGCCTGCTAGAGCCGGATTGTGCCGGGCTGGAGGGCGCCATTTCCGGCAGAGCTCTCTATGATGGCCGGCTCGATCCGATCGAGGCGTTGCGGCTGATTTCGGCCGCGGAGATCAATGGCTGATGTTGAAAGCTCGCGTCATCCCCTGCCTCGACGTCAAAGATGGCCGCGTGGTCAAAGGCGTGCGTTTCGTCGACTTGACCGACGCCGGCGATCCGGTCGAGGCGGCCCGCGCTTATGACGCCGCCGGCGCCGATGAGCTTTGTTTTCTCGACATCACCGCCAGCCATGAAGACCGCGCCACCATCCTCGACGTCGTCGCCCGCACAGCCGAGATGTGCTTCATCCCGGTCACCGTCGGCGGTGGAGTACGCAGCGTCGCGGATGCCCGCGCACTGATGCTGGCCGGCGCCGACAAGGTCTCAATCAATACCGCCGCCGTCCGCGATCGCAGCATCGTCGCCAGGGCAGCGGAGAAGTTCGGTGCCCAGGCTATCGTTGTTGCCATCGACGCCAAACAGGTGAGTCAGGCCGGTGAGCCGGCCCGATGGGAGATCTTCACCCATGGCGGCCGCAACCCGACCGGGATCGACGCGGTCGAATACGCCGTCGATGTCGCGCGGCTTGGAGCTGGCGAGTTGCTTCTCACCTCGATGGATCGGGACGGGACCGGAGACGGCTTCGACCTGGCGCTGACCCGCGCCATATCCGATGCGGTGCCGGTGCCGGTAATCGCGTCCGGCGGCGTCGGAACCCTGGACCATTTGGTCGAAGGCGTGAATGAGGGCCATGCCTCAGCTGTCCTGGCCGCGTCGATCTTCCATTTCGGCACCTATTCGATCCATCAGGCGAAAGCCCATATGGCCGCTTTTGGCGTGCCGGTGCGGCTGGATGACTAAGGCGATGACAGTCTTCACACTCGACGACCTTGCCGCGATTATCGCCGAACGAGCGCGGTCGGGCGACAGCAGCTCGTACACGGCGGATCTGCTCCAGGCCGGCACCCGACGCTGCGCCAAAAAGTTCGGCGAAGAAGCCGTGGAGGCCGTACTGGCCGCCGTGAGCGAGGACGAAGAGGCGCTGACGGCCGAGGCCGCCGACGTGCTCTACCACCTGCTTGTCATGTTGGAGTCGCGCGGCATCGGCTTGTCATCGGTGCTGGCGGAACTGGAGCGACGCACGGCCCAGTCCGGCAAGGCCGAAAAAGCATCCCGCGGCGGGGCAAGGGACGCCGGCTGATGGACCAGAAATTGCCATCAAGCGTCTCGCCGCATCTGGTGTTCAGCCGCCAGGAATGGGCAGCGCTACGCGCCGACACGCCGATGACCCTGAGGGCCGGCGAGGTCAAGCAGCTGCAAAGTCTCAACGATCCGGTATCCCTCGACGAAGTTGCCGAGATATACCTGCCGTTGTCGCGGCTTCTGAGCCTTTACGTCGCCGCCGTGCAAAACCTCCATCAGGCAACCCGTTCGTTCCTCGGCAATCATGACGGCGTGATGCCGTTCATCATCGGTGTTGCGGGGTCCGTCGCAGTCGGCAAATCAACGACAGCCCGCTTGCTTCAGGCGCTGCTTCAGCGCTGGCCGAACACGCCGAGTGTCGACCTGATAGCGACGGACGGCTTTCTGCTCCCCAACGCTGTCCTACAGCGTGACGGCCTGATGGATCGCAAGGGCTTCCCCGAGAGCTACGACCGTCCCGCGCTGCTCAGCTTCCTCAACAGCGTCAAGTCGGGCGCCGAACGGACCGTCGCCCCCTACTACTCGCACCTTACCTACGACATCGTTCCGGGTAAGAGCACCGTCGTGGAGCGGCCCGACATCCTGATCGTCGAGGGGCTGAATGTGCTGCAAACCTCACGACTGCCGCGCGATGGACGGGCCGTGCCCTTCGTATCGGACTTCTTCGATTTCTCTATTTATATCGATGCTGACGAAACAACTATCCGCACTTGGTACCTTGAGCGTTTCCGGGAACTGCGCCGGACCGCATTCCGTGATCCGGAATCCTACTTTCATCGCTATGCATCGATCACCGAGGACGAGGCTGTCGCTTACGCCGCGGGCTTGTGGGACCGCATCAACCTCGTGAACCTGCGTGACAATATCCTTCCGACGCGGCCACGCGCCGATCTGATCCTGCGCAAGGGCGAGGACCACAAGGTCGAAGAAGTGACCCTGCGGCGTCTCTAGTCCGCGCCTAGCGCGGCTTCACGATCAGCGCTGCAGCTAATGTGTCGGGCGCGAATATCCGGGCGATACTGAACCGCGGATCAGTACCGCCTAGCCCTCGCCTAGCCCAGGCCTAGGCCGCCAGCATCTGCTCAGGCTCGACGAACGCCATTCCAAGACTCTCGGCCACCGCGCCATGGGCCAGCCGCCCGGCGTGAACGTTGAGCCCCTCGCGCAAATGGGGGTCGTGGCCGAGGGCCGCCAGGCCCGTATCCGCCAGCGCCAGTCCGAATGGCAAGGTCGCGTTGTTCAGCGCTTCGCTCGAGGTCAGCGGCACGGCGCCCGGCATGTTGGCAACACAGTAGTGGACGATGCCATCGACAACGAAGGTCGGATCCCCGTGGGTGGTCGGCCGCGAAGTCTCGAAGCAGCCACCTTGGTCGATGGCGACGTCGACCAGAACTGCGCCCGGCCTCATTTCGGACAGCATCGCCCGGCTCACCAGTTTCGGCGCCGAAGCACCGGGGATCAGCACGGCGCCGATCACGGCATCGGCTGAGAAGACTTCTTCGCGGATTGCCTCGCGGGTCGAATAGCGAGTCCGGACCCGACCATGAAACAGATCATCCAGTGCCCGCAAGCGCGGCAGGGAGCGATCGAGAATGGTCACTTCGGCACCGAGGCCGACGGCCATTTGGGCGGCCTGTGTGCCAACTACCCCGCCACCGATAACCGCGACCTTGCCCGGCGGCACACCGGGCACGCCGCCGAGAAGCACCCCACGGCCGCCATTCGGTTTCTGCAAGGCGGTCGCCGCGGCCTGAATCGACAGCCGGCCGGCCACTTCGCTCATCGGCGCGAGCAGCGGCAAGCCGCCGCGACTGTCAGTAACCGTCTCATAAGCAACAGCCGTCACACCGGAGTCCATCAGGCCCTGAGTCTGCGCTGGATCGGCGGCGAGATGGAGGTAGGTGAACAGAATCTGGTCCGGCCGAAGTTGCGCCCATTCGGCCGGTTGCGGCTCCTTGACCTTGACAATCATGTCGGCGCCGATGAACACGGCCGACGCGTCCGGGACGACCGTAGC
This sequence comes from Hyphomicrobiales bacterium, assembly GCA_024222895.1. Classification (GTDB taxonomy): domain Bacteria; phylum Pseudomonadota; class Alphaproteobacteria; order Rhizobiales; family Kaistiaceae; genus Bauldia. The sequence continues at coordinate 9,096 of JAAEOR010000786.1, forward strand.
TCCAGCCGCCGCGTACACGGCATCGTCGGCGCCAATACCCGCGCCGGCAGCGGCTTCCACCAGAACGTCGTGCCCGTGCGCGACGTACTCGACGACCGCCGACGGCGTCAGACCGACGCGGGCCTCGTCGACTTTTATCTCCTTCGGAACGCCAACACGCATGGCTCACCTCCTGTTCGGGATGTAGCGGTGATTATGCGCGATTCAACGAAACGTTTTCGTGATTGTTCGTTGCGATTCGCGATTGTTTCGCAATAAACTTGCGACAGATGCACAGGATCGACGATATCGTGCAAATCGACCAAATTGATCGCAAGATCATTGCAGCGCTGGCCAGGGACGGCCGGTTGACCGCGGTCGAACTCTCGAACCGCATTGGCTTGTCGCCGTCGGCCTGCACCCGTCGCCTTCAGGGACTGGAAGCGGCTGGGATCATCACCGGCTACCGCGCATTGGTCGACCCCACCACTGTCGGGCTGGGCGTCAAGGTCTTTGTCGAGGTAACCCTGGAGCGCCAGAATGACGACGCTCTGAAGGCCTTTGAGATCGCGTTGTCAGAGTGCCCGAACGTGCTGTCTTGCCATCTGATGTCGGGAAGCAGCGACTATCTGATCGAGCTGGTCGCGCGCGACCTGTCGGACTTCGAACAGGTACATGCCAATGTCCTGAGCCGGCTCCCGGGCGTCTTTCGCATCGAATCGAAATTCGCACTGCGCCAGGCCGTGGACCGGCCGCTGGCACCGATCGGATAGCCTTCTCGGCCGCCTCTTTGAACGATCAGTCGTCGCTGATGCGATGGTAGTATTGGACGCGGCCGTGGCCGGGGAGCTCTAACGTCAGGATGTCGGTGTCGCCGTCGCGTGTGTATGTAGCGTCGGCCATCGGTCGTGCTTCAGCCTCGCCATCACACATCACCATGACCTCCCGCCGCACAAGGTTGCCATCGACGACCGTTCCGGTTGCCGTGGCCCAGCCGGCCCCACTGCCCGCCGTGTCGGCGCATAATCCGTGCCGATCGGCGGTTAACCGGATGACAAACGTTCCGTCCCCTTTGGGCACGATCGACAGCCGATCAACCGATCCGTCCGCCGCGTCGATCGCCTTATAGAAACCAGCCCAGTCGTCATCGTCGGCGTAAGCCAGCCCGGCGCCGAAGGTCGTGGTCAGCAAAGCCGCAAGTATGAGCCTGATGCTCGTCATGAGTTCTCTCCTCGGTCGAAAAACACAAGGTGGCGATGTCGCAATCAGCTTCCGCCAAGCCCCTGGCAACGCGCACCGACGGGCGCCTACCCCGCACACCAGGTCGCTGCGATTGTCGCCCGACAGAGTGTCATACAAATACGTTGCGATCGAGCCACTTGATGAGCGGCATGGCCGCCTTGACGTGTTTTATCGTGAAGGCGACCGCCTTTGGACCGAACAATTCGTCCGCCAGCAGTTGGTGACCACTCATCACGACGACGCCCTTGCGACGCAGCAGGGTCGCGGTCGGTTCTTCGGCTTCGAACCCCCTCGGTACCCTGGCGAGCTGCGGTTCGCTCGCCTGACATCCGTCCTTTTCTGTCCTGGCCAGCGCGGCAAGCAGTTCCTTTGCCTTCCCGCCGGAGGTCACGGCCTGACGGTAGGCCTCGAGCTGGTTGGGCTCGAAGGCCCAGTGGCCCGCGCCATACCCCCAATGGTCAGCCGAAACACTGATGTGGAACCCCGGTGAGCGATTGGGATGATCGCCAGCCCAGAAAGCCAGATGTAACGAGTTCGAATACGGCCGTTTGTCCTTGGAGAACCGAACGTCCCGGTTGATCCGTCGGAGCGAACCGTTGACCTTTGGGACTGCCTGGAGGGCAGGATCCAGCTTGCCGAGCGGTGCGGCAAGCGCCTCAATGAAGCTCAAGGCCGGTTCGACATAGGCACTTTTGTAGAGGTCGCGATGCGCGTCGAACCACTCTTTGTTATTGTTCCTGGATAGATCGTTGAGGAAACCCGGCAAGTCGGCGCCGAGATGAGGTTTGAGGGGACCCTTGTCCACGATGCACTCCCGTCCCTGGCAAAGTCCGTACTGTCGCCTGCGGCGAACTAAGTCGCTTATTTCACCTTTCAGTTTAATGCCTAATTCAAGCTGCGAAAGAGGAAAATGGTGACATGCTGACACCGGATGGCAGTGATCAGGACACTTGGCTGGTACTGGCCGAAGACCTGCTTGCCAACGAGGCAGGCGTCGAGCGCGGCCGCATGATGTCATCCGACGCGGTAACCTTCGGCGGCAAGGTCTTCGCCTTCTACACGACCAGGGGCCGATTCGCCGGCCTGGGCATTCGTCTTGGCCGCGATCTCGATGTCTTTTCGCTGAAGCTGACGGACTGGGAGTACCTCGCGCCGTTCAAGTCAAAACCGCCGATGATGGACTGGATCGTCGTGGGCAAGCAGGATCGGGATCGGTGGCCGGAAATGGCACGCCTTGCGCTCGATGTCATGCGTTCGGCTGCGGAGGCCAAGGCAGCCAAGAAACGGTTGAAGTCTTAGCCCGCTTCTCCCTTCACTTGATGTGATCTGCATCGGTTCAAGCGCGGGATGGGGCGGGACAAGCGCGAAGATCGTATCGGGGATAGCGTCGGTGCGGTCGCGCCCAAACGCCGAGGCAAGAACGGGCGCCCGGAGGCGCCCGCTTGACATTTTTGGCCGTGTCGAACCGAAGGCCTCGAGGCTTAGAGACCAGCCTTATCGGTGACGGCGTGGGTCCATGCCCCTTCCGGCTTTTCAGTGATCACCGGATCGGAGCCACCCGAAAGCAGCGTCTCGACGGTGCGATCGTAGTCGGACTCCTGCAGCACGCCGCTCGAACCATCAACCAGCACGTTAATCTCGCCCATCATCCGGCGCTGGTGGGTTTCGGTCTGCGCACCGGTCTCGTCATAACCGAGAACGATATCCGCCGCCGCATCGGCGTTCTCGGCGGCCCACTTCCAGCCCTTCATCGATGCCCGAACGAAACGGGCCATTGTGTCCACGAATACGTCATCCGTCAGTGAATCCTCAAGGACATAAAGGCCGTCTTCGAGAGTGGCCACACCCTCATCTTCATACTTGAAAACGATAAGCTCGCTGGCCGGAATTCCGGCGTCGATCACCTGCCAGTACTCGTTGTAGGTCATCGTCGAAATACAGGCGGCCTGATCCTGGAGAAGAGGATCAACGTTGAAGCCCTGCTTGATGACCGTGACGCCGTTCGCGCCACCGTCGGTGGGAATTTCAAGCTTAGCCATCCACGACAGGAATGGATACTCGTTACCGAAGAACCACACGCCAAGAGTCTTGCCGGGGAAATCGCTCGGACTGGTGATACCGGTGTCCTTCTTGCAGGTCAGCATCATGCCCGACTTCTTGAACGGCTGAGCGATGTTGACCAAAGGCACGCCACGTTCGCGCGCCGCCAGGGCGGCCGGCATCCATTCGATGATCACGTCGGCTCCTCCGCCGGCGATCACCTGCGGCGGCGCGATGTCCGGGCCGCCGGGCAGGATCGTCACGTCGAGGTCTTCTTCCTCATAAAATCCCTGATCGAGAGCCGCGTAGTAACCGGCAAACTGGGCCTGCGTGACCCATTTGAGCTGCAGCGTGACTTCATCGGCTGCCGACGCGGCAGCAAGGCCAAGGCCGGTGCCGACGGACGCCGCGAGTGCGGTCATCAAGAGTTTCTTCATGTTTCCTCCAATCGATGTTGTTGCGTTACCCGCCAGCCGATTCAGCTTCGGAAGGACGGGTGCCAAAACGTCACGACGCGCTCGAGGAGCGCCATGACGCCATAAAACGCGGAACCGGCCAGCGCCGCAACCGCGATTTCCGCCCACACCATGTCGATCGCCAGTCGACCGACTTCAGTAGAGATGCGGAATCCCATGCCCACGATCGGTGTGCCGAAAAACTCGGCAACAATGGCGCCGATCAGCGCCAATGTTGAGTTGATCTTGAGAGCGTTGAAGATGAAGGGCAGCGCCGCCGGCAGCCGGAGCTTGACCAGCGTCTGCCAGTAGTTGGCGGCGTAGGTCTGCATCAGGTCCCGCTGCATCCGGTCGGCATTCGCCAGGCCCGCCACCGTGTTCACCAGCATCGGGAAGAAGGTCATGATGACGACGACGGCGGCTTTGGACTGCCAGTCGAAGCCGAACCACATGACCATGATCGGTGCCATACCGATGATCGGCAACGCTGATACCAGATTGCCGACCGGCAAGAGCCCGCGCTTCAGGAACGGGCTCCGGTCGGTGATAATCGCGATGACAAAGCCGCTCGAACAGCCAATGACATAGCCCGCCAGCACCGCCTTGAGGAAGGTCTGATTGAAGTCAGCCCATAGGATGTTTGTCGAGGCGCTGATCCGCGCGCCGATTGCGCTCGGCGCCGGCAGGAGTACCGGCGGCACCCCGGCACCCCGAACCACCACCTCCCACAAAAAAAGGAGCCAGACGCCGAAGATCAGCGGGATCAGGACTTTAAGGCCCGCGGATAGAACGCGATAGGCCGGTTTCAGCGCCGAGAGTCCCGCGACCAGGCGCCAGGCCAGGAGCCACAACGCGACAACCAGTGCCCAGAAGCCGAGGCCGGCCTCGCCGTCCACCAGGGGCAGTATCGTGGCCACTGTCATATAAGCGCCGACATGGACGACAATCAGAAGGGCGACATCGACCAGGCGGGGGGCAACGGGCTGGATGGCGGCCACGGCAACGGCCGCCAATAACGCAACCACAAGAACCACGTCGCCACCGAGACCGAAAAGCTGGATTGCCGCTTCGCCCTGACCGAGCGGCAGGATGGCGGCCAGAATCAGAGCAGCAATCGCGGCAACCGGCTGCCAGACGTCGGCGCCCCGCATCACGCCGGCCTCGCGCCCATCAACCGCATGACGATCCGACTGGCAACGCCGACCAGAGCGACGAGAATGGCGGCAAGGACCGCCGCCGTGACCAATGCCGACCAGATCTGCACCGTCTGGCCGTAATAGGAGCCGCTGAGCAAACGGGCGCCGAGCCCGGCCACGGCACCCGTGGGCAGCTCACCAACTATCGCACCGACAAGGCTCGCGGCGATCGCCACCCGCATCGAGACGAACAGATAGGGGATCGACGTGGGCCAACGCAGCTTCCAGAAGGTCTGGGCTCGGCTGGCGCTATAGGTGCGCATCAGGTCGAGATTGATGGGATCCGGCGCCCGCAATCCCTTGACCATGCCGACGGTGACCGGAAAGAACGACAGATAGGTCGAGATGACCGCCTTGGGCAGCAGGCCGGTTAGCCCCACCGAAGCAAGGACGACGATAATCATCGGTGCGATGGCAAGGATCGGAATCGTTTGCGATGCGACCACCCAGGGCATCAGGCTCTTGTCGAGGCTGGCAACGTGAACAATCGCGGTCGCCAGGCAGATGCCGAGGAGGGTACCAAACACGAATCCGAGCAAGGTTGACGACAGGGTCACCCAGCCATGGAACAACAGGCTGCGTTTCGAGGTTGGCGCGGTCACAAGGATGGTCTTGTAGAGCTCGGCGCCAACCTGATGCGGCGCCGGCAGCACCGGTCGTTCCTGGGCCCAGGTCGCCTGGATGAACTCGATGGTGGTTGGCGTCACGTCGGCGCGCTCGAACACGCCACGTTGCCACGGTGCATTGAGAAAAACGGCGGCGATGTACCAGATGACAATGATCGCGGCGACCACCACGAATACCGCCACGAAGCGGCTGCCAAGGATGCTGTCGATGATTCCCCGCCTGGACGAAGTCTGCGTCACTGTGGCGGCCGACGCGCTCATGACGGATCGGCGGCCAGGCGACGAAGACCTCGGGCTTCGGGTTCATCATCATAGCTGTGGCCGGCGCGGAGACCCTCGCGTACCCGATGGGCGATCCTGAGGAACTCGGGCGTCTCGCGGATATCGAGGGTCCGGTCGCGCGGCAGGTCGGAGACGATCACGTCATGGATCCGGCCGGGTCGCGGTGACATGACCACGATCCGGGTCGACAGAAACACCGCCTCGGGGATCGAGTGGGTCACGAACACCACGGTCTTGTTGGTCTTGGCCCAAAGCTGGAGGAGCTGTTCGTTGAGATGATCGCGAACAATCTCGTCCAGGGCGCCAAACGGTTCGTCCATCAGCAGCAGATCGGGCTCAACCGCCAGCGCCCGGGCGATCGAGGCCCGCTGCTGCATGCCGCCGGAAAGCTGCCATGGGAACTTGCGCTCGAAACCGTCGAGATCGACCAGCGCAAGGTTGTCGGCGACCCGTTTGTCCCGCTCTGCTCGCGCCAGCCCCATGATCTCCAGCGGCAGAGCAACATTGCGAGCGATATTGCGCCAGGGATAGAGAGCTGCCGCCTGGAAGACATAGCCGTAAGCACGGGCCTGGCGGGCTGCTTCCGGTGTGACTCCGTTGACCGTGATCGTGCCGCCGGTCGGTCGTTCAAGATCGGCGATGACACGGAGCAGAGTTGTCTTGCCGCACCCGGACGGCCCGATCAGCGAGACGAACTCGCCGCGGTGGATGTCGAGATCAATGTCCGACAACGCCACCACCGGGCTGTCGCGGGTCTCAAACGTCAGGGACAGCCCCTTGGCCGAGATGACCGACGCGGGGGCGTCGTCGGTTGTCATGGGTCCGCGCTAACCCTCGACCAGATCGAGTCGTTTTTCGATGCGCGAAATTCGCTCATCCATCCGATCGAGCCGATTCGACAGGCTCGCATATTGCTGTTCGAGAATCCCCAGCCTGCCCTTGATCTCGCGCAGGTCCTCGCTGTGGCGATCCTGTGTTTCGCGAATCGCACGCAAGTGTTCGAGTATGAGGCTGTCTGCTGCCACGGTCGATGCTCCGACACTCGCCACACCCTAGAAGGTAGCGACGATTGCCTCACTCGACAATCTCCGCGGTCTCGACCACGGCGTGGAACAGCACGTCGGCGCCGGCCGTCGCCCACTCCTTGGTGATGTCCTCGTCCTCGTTGTGCGACAGACCGTCGACGCAGGGGCACATCACCATCGAGGTCGGCGCCACCCGGTTGATCCAGCAGGCGTCGTGGCCGGCGCCGGAAATCAGGTCGCGGTGGGAATAACCGAGCCGTTCGGCGGCGTTGCGCACGGCGGTCACGCAGGTCTCGTCGAAGGTCACCGGATCGAAATGGCCGGCAACCTCGACCTCGTAGCCGAGTTCGAGCTCTTCGGCGATCTTCGGCGCCTCCCGCTCGATCTTCGCTTTCATGGCGTCGAGCGTGGCCTGGTCCGGTGAGCGGATGTCGATGGTGAAGACCACCTTGCCGGGGATGACGTTGCGGGAGTTGGGATAGACATCGACATGGCCGATACCGCCGACCGCGGCCGGCTGGTTCTCCATGGCGACCGACTGAACCAGTTCGGCAATCCGGGCGAAACCGAGCCCGGCATTCTTGCGCATCGGCATCGGCGTCGAGCCGGTGTGGGATTCCTTGCCGGTCAGAGTCACCTGCAGCCACCACAGGCCCTGACCATGGGTGACGACGCCAATGTCCTTACCCTCGGCCTCGAGGATCGGCCCCTGCTCGATGTGTAACTCGAAGAAGGCGTGGAACTTGCGCGCGCCGACCGGCTCCGGCCCCTTGAAGCCGATCCGTTCCAGTTCGTCGCCGAAGCGCTTGCCGTCATGGTCGACGCGGTCGTAGGCCCAGTCGAGTTCGTGCATCCCGGCAAAGACGCCGGAGGCGAGCATCGCCGGGGCAAACCGGGTGCCTTCCTCGTTGGTCCAGTTGACCACTTCGATCGGATATTTCGTCTTGACGCCAAGATCGTTCAGCGTGCGAACGGCCTCCAATGCGCCGAGCACGCCCAGCACACCATCATAGCGTCCACCCGTCGGCTGGGTATCCAGGTGACTGCCCACAGCGACGGGCGGCAGCGACGGATCGGTCCCCTCACGGCGCGCGAACATCGTGCCCATCTGATCGACGGCGACGGTCATCCCGGTATCTTCGCACCACCGCCGAAACAGCCGGCGGCCCTGCCCGTCGGCATCGGTCAGCGTCTGGCGGTTGTTGCCGCCGCGGACGCCCGGACCGATTTCGGCCATGGCATGGATCGACTCCCAAAGCCGGTCGCCGTTGATGCGCAGGTTGTCAGCGGGTTTGGCCATGGCGCGGTTTCTCGCTCTCCGGGTCGCCCAAATGAGCGGCCCTCTCTCAGTTCATCGTCGGGAAGTTGAATACGGCCCCCGACTTGATGCCCTCGGGCCAGCGTGAGGTGATCGTCTTCAGCCGGGTGTAGAAATGCACGCCCTCCGGTCCGTAGATCGAATGATCGCCGAACAGAGACCGCTTCCAGCCTCCGAAGGAGTGATAGGCGACCGGCACCGGGATCGGGACGTTGACGCCCACCATGCCGACCTCGATGTGGTCGGCGAAGGCGCGTGCCGCATCGCCGTCGCGGGTAAAGATAGCAGTGCCGTTGCCATATTCGTGCTCATTGATGAGCTTGACGGCATGGTCGTAGCTGGGGCTGCGCACCACCGACAGCACGGGTCCGAAGATTTCCTCCTTGTAGATGCGCATGGTCTCGGTGACCCGATCGAAAAGCGTGCCCCCGACGAAATAGCCATCTTCGTAGCCTTGCGCCTTGAAGCCGCGACCGTCGACAACAAGCTCAGCGCCCGCTTCGACGCCGCTGTCGATATAGCCGAGCACCTTTTGCATGTGCTCCTTGGTGACCAGCGGCCCCATCTCCGCTTCCGGATCGCTCGCCGGCCCGACCTTGAGGGCACGCACTCGCGGCGCCAGCGATTCGACCAGCTTGTCCGCAGTCTCCTCGCCGACCGGCACCGCGACCGACACCGCCATGCAGCGTTCGCCGGCCGAGCCGTAGCCGGCGCCCATAAGCGCGTCGGCCGCCTTGTCCATGTCGGCATCGGGCATCACGACCATGTGGTTCTTGGCGCCACCGAGTGCCTGGACCCGTTTTCCCGCGTGGGTTCCGGTCCGGTAGACATACTCGGCGATCGGTGTCGAACCGACGAAGCTCACCGCCTTGACATACGGATGGGTGAGAATGGCGTCCACGACTTCCTTGTCGCCATGGACGATGTTCAGAACCCCATCCGGGAACCCGGCCTCCCGGAACAACTCGAAGATAACGCCGGAGGCTGACGGATCCTTCTCCGACGGTTTGAGGACGAAGGTGTTGCCGCAGGCAATCGCCACGGGATACATCCACATCGGGACCATGGCGGGAAAATTGAACGGCGTGATTCCGGCCACCACGCCGAGGGGATGGCGGATGGAGTGGGCGTCGACCGAAGGCCCCACCAGCCGCGAGAATTCGCCCTTGAGAAGCTGCGGAATGCCGCAACAGAACTCCACCACTTCGATGCCGCGCTGGGCTTCGCCGACCGCGTCCCCGTGGGTCTTGCCATGTTCGGCAGAGATCGCGTCGGCGATCCGGTCGGTGTTGGCGTCAAGCAGATGCTTGAAGCGGAACATGTGGCGGGCGCGCCGAAGCGGCGGCGTGTTGGCCCAGTCCGGCAAGGCCGCACGGGCGGCGGCGACCGCATCGTCGAGTTCCGCGGCAGTGGAAAGCGGCAAAACCGCGCTCTGTTCACCCGTCGCCGGATTGAATACCGGGGCTGTACGCTGACTGGTCGACTGTACGGCAACGCCGCCAATCAGGTTGGAAATGGTTTGCATCTCGAGAGGTCTCCCGTCTATCTCGTCGGAATAAACAGTCCGCACGTCGTTCTTGTAGAATTTTTATTCCGGCTACTCGAGTGTCTTAAGGACACCTCCCAAAGTGTCAAACAGTAAATCGATCTCCGACTTCTGAATGATCAACGGCGGCGACAAAGCGATAATGTCGCCTGTGGTCCGGATCAGCAACCCGGCCTCGAACGCGGCGAGGAAGGCTGCAAAGGCGCGTTTTGTCGGCGCCCCGGCGATCGGCTCGAGCTCAATGGCGCCCACCAGACCGCAATTGCGTATGTCGACGACATGCGGCAATTCCTTCAGGCTGTGCAACCCGTCCGCCCAGGCATCGGCCATGTCGGCTCCGCGAGTCAGCAGTCCCTCGGACTCATAGGCGTCGAGGGTGGCAAGCCCGGCGGCGCTGGCGACGGGATTGCCCGAATAGGTGTAGCCGTGGAAGAACTCGATCATGTTCTCCGGGCCCTGCATGAAGGTATCGTAGATCTCCTTCTTGACGAACACGGCGCCCATCGGCACCACGCCGTTCGTCACCCCCTTGGCAGTCAGCACGATGTCCGGCGTCACGCCGAAATAGTCGAAGGCGAACGGCGTCCCGAGCCGCCCGAAGCCGGTTATCACTTCATCGAAGATGAGCAATATGCCGTGCCTGTCGCAGATTTCGCGAAGGCGCTGCAGGTAACCCTTTGGTGGCACCAGTACGCCGGTTGAACCAGCGACCGGTTCGACAATGACCGCGGCGATGGTCGACGGGTCGTGGAGGGTCGCGATCCGCTCAAGATCGTCTGCCAACTCGGCGCCATGCTCCGGTTCGCCGCGCGAGAACGCGTTGCGCGTCGGATCGTGGGTGTGGCGCATGTGGTCGACGCCGGTGAGCAGCGTGCCGAAATGCTTGCGGTTTCCGACGATGCCGCCGACCGAAATGCCGCCGAAATTGACGCCATGATAGCCGCGCTCGCGGCCGATCAGGCGGAAGCGGGAACCGTCGCCCCGCACCCCGTGATAGGCCAGCGCGATTTTCAACCCGGTTTCCACCGACTCGGACCCGGAGTTGGTGAAGAACACATGGTCGATACCAGTCGGCATGTAGGTCACAAGCCGCGCGGCGAGTTCGAAAACCTTCGGGTGGCCCATCTGGAAGGCGGGAGCGTAGTCAAGCTCGCGGATCTGATTGCCGACGGCGTCCGCGATTGATTGCCGACCATGGCCGGCATTGACACACCACAGCCCGGACGTTGCGTCCAGAACCTGACGTCCGTCGGCTGAGCGGTAGTACATCCCCTCGGCGCCGACCAGCAGCCGCGGTGCCTGCTTGAACTGCCGGTTCGCCGTGAACGGCATCCAGAATGCTTCGAGATTGTTGGCGGTCAGGCCGCTGGTTGGCCGGGCGTTGCCCGCCGGCTCGCTGGTGGCCATGGTAATCCTCCCTACACCGTCCCTGTCGCTGACGCCTCCAGCCTGGTTTGCGCCGGTCGGCCTTTTCTTTTACGAGGAAACAGCGAGATTTCCTGACCAAATGGTCAAGAGAAACCTAGACAAGTTCAAATGCCCGCTCAAGGGGCTTTTGGTCACGGTCACCTTGCCGGCCGACACCGGGAGAATGCCACTTGCCGCCGACAATTCGATGCCACCGCCTGGCTGAGACGGCTTCGTCCCATACAGCGGCGACCCTGCACTCGGTTCCGCGCGATCCATCTCGCGGCCACCTCACGATCGGGTCTCCGGCGGTGCGCTATTCACGCTTGCCTGCCGGGACACCCATTCCATGACGCTTGCGACCGATCCGCCACGGGCCGGCCGAACGCGCAAGCGCACCCGCATCCAGGCCGCCAACGAAGCGCGCATCCTTGACGCCGGGCTGGCGCTGTTCTCGACCTATGGATTCAGGGGCGCCACGGTCGACCAGATTGCCGAGCGGGCGGGGATGACCAAACCAAATCTGCTTTACTACTTTCGTCGCAAGCAGGACATCTACCTCGCGGTCCTCAACCGCACGCTGGAGGAGTGGCTGAAACCGCTCGAAGCCATGAACCCCGACGGCGACCCCGCCGACGAGATCACGACCTATATCGACCGCAAGCTCGAGATGAGTCGCGACAACCCCGAGGCCTCACGGCTGTTCGCCATGGAGGTCATGCAGGGCGCGCCAATCCTGAAGCCGGTTCTGGCCGGACGGCTGCGTCATCTGGTGGAGGAGAAGGCCTCGGTCATCCAGGGCTGGATCGATGCCGATCGGCTTGCCCCCATCGACCCGACCCACCTGATCTTCATGATCTGGGCGACCACCCAGCACTATGCCGACTTCGACACCCAAATTCAGGCAATCCTCGGCGGCCGAACTACCGACCGGGCCCACTTCGACACCGCACGCGAGGCGCTGGAGCAGGTGTTTCTGCGCGGTGTGAGCACCTAGCAGTTTGTCGGACTGACGCACCTCTGACATCGCTAACCTATTGCTTTTGTTGCGTTTGCTTGAATATTAGGCAGATCTTTTCTTCAAGTAACAGTACCATCACGAGCAATCAAGAATGCCCGGCGGCTGTGGCGGACAATGACACCGCCTGAAGTGCGGCTATGGATGCGGGCTGCGAGCCCGTCATCCTGGACGGCCAGTGTTCCGCCGGCAGCATCCGGTTGGTCCCTACGTCATCGACTTCTATTTGCGCTGCGGCCCGGCTCGCGGTGGAGACCGACGGATGGGGTCATGCTGCCGGCGACCGGCCGGAGCGCGACGAACGGCGCGACGCCTGGCTGCGCGAACCGGGTATCACGGCACTGCGCATTCCTGCCGTCCAGGCGATGCTACAGGGTGATGATACGGTGGAACGGGCCGTTTATGCGGCGCGGGCCGCCATCGCGG
>JAAEOR010000787.1 GCA_024222895.1 Hyphomicrobiales bacterium
GATCATGTAGTAGGCCGGTGCTGCACCGGTTGCCATATCCACCGTGGCGATCGCCTCTTTCAAGGACTGGCCGGTTGGCAGGGAGCCGTCCGTCTCGACTGTAAAGGATATGACGATCGGCATGTCCGCATTCGCCGCGGCCCGGGTCACGCCGATCGCCTCTGGCGCTTCGTTCATGGTGATCGCGGTGACCATGTCGGCACCGGCACGACGGAAGGCCTGGATCTGCGGCGCGTGATAGGCTTCCGCTTCATCAGCATCCGTCGCGGCGCCGGGAGCGTAGCCGTCGCCGCGCGGACCGACGCAGCCGCTGATCACCATCGGCGCCTGCGGCGTTTCGAAATCGCGCCGTAGCTCGTCCATCAAGGAGACCGCGTCGTGGTTCATGCCGGCCACTGCCTGTTCGTCGTAGCCGAGCCTGTCGCCCCAGTCCGAACTCGCCCGCCATGTCGGCGTCTCCAGGATGAAGCCAAGGCTCTCTTCAGCGGCCATCGCCGCATAAGGCCGATAGTAGGCTCGGAGTTGATCGCGTCCCGCCGCGTTCTTCAGCAGATCGAATGCCGCGAAATGCGGGAGATCGATGCCATCGTGGAAGACCAGGCAGGTTTCTATACCGCCATCGGTGAGGAAGATTTCGCCGCTGTTAACATGTGGCAGATCGGCGCGATATTTCGCCATTTGGATGCTCCGGGGTAGGGGGGCGGTCGCGGGGAGCTGGGCTGCCCGCGCCGTCGTTGCAATTTGCATTGTGCAAGTCGGCGGGGGTCTATCGGTTTGGCTCCCGACGCGCAGTGACCTTGGTCACACCGGTGCCTGGACCCGGCGTGCAGGCTCTCGCTTTGGCGTTCGCCGGCGGCGGAAACGGCTTTCCTTGAACGGAAGGACTCCGTGCTCTTTGGTGGCCGTCTTCAGGTCTGGCGGCGGCGTCTTCGCCCGGATGGGACAGATGGCCACACTGGGCTCGCTGGTGCCGCGCAAGTATCCCGGTCCGCTTGGCGGCTGGACGTGGTGCGGCTATAGACGACGGGTGAAGCGGGCGTGGCGAAACTGGTAGACGCAACGGACTTGAAACGATCTTGAGTGCTCCCGCGGGAAACCCGGGATGTAGAACTGCTCAAATTCGGGGAATCCTGTCAGATGGCGATCCCGAGCCAAGTCCGGCCGAATGACTCTGGCCGGAAAGGTGTAGAGACTAGACGGGCAGCACCTAACCGCCGGGCCGGCGAACGGTGAAGGGATAGTCCAGGCCACAAACCTGCCGTGCGTGCGGCGGGGCGGCGAAAGCCGTAGCTGGTAAGAAAATCCGTTGGGCTTATGCCCGTGGGGGTTCGAGTCCCCCCGCCCGCACCACC
>JAAEOR010000788.1 GCA_024222895.1 Hyphomicrobiales bacterium
GCGTTTCGATGGGCGTCCCGGCTGGACACCATGTTGAGAAGTAGGCGAGATCGCCGTCGGCGATGTTTCGGCGGATCAGCAGGCCGCGCGTCCACAAGCCGGTAAGAGCGTTGTTGTACTGGCCAGCGTCGAGATCGGCCAGGTCGAGATACGCCCAGTCGTGGAGCCTCTCACCCTTGGTCCCACGATCAACCCTTCTAAACCACGACCCATCCAGATCAATCGTGTTGTGGCGGGCCGCCGGTCTCCCGCGACGTCGTCATCATCCACGCCGGATGATGAACCAGCCGAGCACGATCGAGATTGCCGAGGCGATGTAGAGCGACAGCCCGAGTGGCTCGAGGAAGCGCATCCATAGAAGGTTGATGGCGATGAATACGACCACGGCAATGAAGCCGCGATCGAACGCGTTGGTCTCGATCGGCAGGAAGCCCCGCCTTTCTTCGTTGTCGGATTCGCTCATGGCGTTATCCCTTCACCGCGCCGAAGGTCAGGCCCGCCACGATGTGACGCTGAACCAGGCCGAGGAAAACGACCGCCGGAAGCAACGTCAGCATCGCGGTCGCCGCCATCAGGCCCCAGTTGGTGCCGGTCACCGTCACGAATTCGGCGAGCCCCGTCGTGATCGTGCGCGCGTCGACACTGGTGAGCGTCGCCGCAAACAGATACTCGTTCCAGGCAAACACGAAGGTCAGGATCGCCGTCACCGCCAGACCCGGCCGCGCCAGCGGAATGATGACCTTGGTCATGGTCTGCCAGAGACTGGCGCCGTCAACCAGCGCCGCTTCGTCGAGTTCCTTCGGTATCCCGTCGACAATGCCGCGCAGGATCCAGATGGCGAACGGCAGATTGAAGACGCAGTAGAGCAGGATCAACCCGAGCCGGGTGTCATAGAGGCGCCAGTCGCCGATGGTGAAGGCCTGGGTGTAGAGCAGGAACAGCGGCAGCAGGAACACCGCCGGCGGCGCCATGCGATTGGTGATCGTCCAGAAGAAGATGTTCTCCTTGCCGACCAGCGGGAAGCGCGAGAGCGCATAGGTCGCCATGAATGCCAATGCGGTGACGAGCAGCGAATTAGAAGTCGCCACGATCAGCGAGTTGATCATGTACTTCTGGAAGACCGGATTGGAGAGCGTCTCGATGTAGTTGTTCCAGTAGATCTCGGTCAGCAGGAAGCTCGGCCGGCCAAACAGGTCGGCCCGGCTTTTCGCCGATATGACGAACATCCAGTAGATTGGAAACAGCGTCACAAAGCTGGCGCCGCACCAGAACAGAAAGGTCACGCCGCGTCGGGACTTGAACATCACGTCACTCCCTTCTGGCCGCGCCGGGCGACCAGCCCGACATAGAGCAGCCAGCACAGAACAATGGTGAGGAACAACGTCACCAGCGACACCGCGGCCCCATAGCCGTAGTCGGTCTTGGGGAAGACGACACGCCAGATGTAGAGGCCGATATAGCGGGTCGTCGCCGCCGGCCCGCCACCGGTCAGCATCCAGATTTCGTCAACGGTGCGAAGCGCATCCATCAGCCGGATGAAAACGGTGGCCAGAATCGCCGGCCGCAGATAGGGCAGCGTGATGTACCAGAAAATCTGAAACCGGCTGGCGCCGTCGATCTGCGCCTGCTCGAACGGCTCCTTGGGGAGCGACGACAGCGCCGCCAGCATTGTCAGCGTCACCAGCGGCGTCCAGTGCCAGACATCCATGATGACGGTGGTGAAGAATGCCTGATTGGCAAAGCTGCCGATCTGGTACTGGATTCCAAAGAACTCGTCCAGGAAGTAGGGCAAGGGTCCTAGACCCGGGACGGTCAGAAGGCGCCAAGTGGCACCGACCGCAATCGGCGCGACCATCAGCGGCAGAGCGTGGATGGTGCGAAACAGGCCCTTCAGCGGCAGGTTCGCGGTCAACGCCCGGGCGAGCAGGTAGCCCAGGATCATCTCGCTCGCCACGACGAAAAAGGCGAACCGCGCCGTCTGCCACAGCGAATAAAGGAACTGCTCGTCGAACACCAACCGCCGATAGTTCTCGACCCCGGCAAAGCGCGGTGTCGGATCGGCGGCGAACGCGTTCCAGTGAACGAAACTGGTGACCAGAACGTAGAGGAAGGGGACCACCCCGAAAATGAACAGGATGATGAGGGTCGGCGTCAGCAGCAACCAGCCCATCTTCTGCGAATACATCTGGTCAC
This sequence comes from Hyphomicrobiales bacterium, assembly GCA_024222895.1. GTDB lineage: Bacteria > Pseudomonadota > Alphaproteobacteria > Rhizobiales > Kaistiaceae > Bauldia. The sequence goes on from JAAEOR010000788.1 coordinate 2,194, forward strand.
GCCGACGGGTTGTCGGTCCTTGTCAAAGGCAAGAATTTTCGGAACGATCAGACGTAAACCGGGACGGCCGGAGCCGCCCCGATCCACAGGAGGAAGACTTACTTCCGGTAGCCGAGGTTGGTCAGCTCCGCTTCGGCAGCCTCAGCCATCTTGTCGAGAGCCTCGTCCGCCGTGAGCTGGCCGATGATCGCCTCGTAGAAGAACGGCGCCGTGGCCTCACGGACCTGCGCATGGAACGGATAGGGCGGTGCGCCGGCAAACAGCGGGCCCTTGTCCTTGAGCAGGGTGTAGTAGCCGTCGAGCTCGGCATCCATCTTCACCACGTCCGGATCGCTGTAGGTTGCCGTGTGGGTGATCCGCGGTGCCGCGATCGCCCAGCCGGGCTGAACCTCTGCCTGACCGATGAACTGGAGGAACAGAAGGGTCGCCTCCTTGTTCTTCGACGAATGCGGGATACCGAAGGCGCCGCCATCATAGTAGCCGATATAACCGGTTCCGCTCTCGACATCGGCCATGACGCCGTCGGCCAGGGGTGGCAGAGCGACGCCGACATTGCCGACAACGTTCGACTTGGAATCATCGACAGCGATCCAGGCTGCGTTTTCAGCATAGACCAGACCCTGCGCGGCGCGGCCGGCAGCGAAGGTGGCGGCCACCTCGTCCCAGGTGCTCTGGGTGGTTTCCGGCGGTGCCAGCGGAATCAGGTCAAGCCAGTACTTGAGGGCTGCCTTGGCCGTGTCGCTGTTCATCGAGCCGCCATTGGCAACCGAAGCGGCGTAGTTGTTGTCCGCGTCGATACCCCAATTGTAGACGCCGAAGGTCGGGCCCCAGCTCTCGAAGAACTCATACCAGGACGCGGGATGGCCCGAGTGCGCCTGCACCGTCGTCCCCCAGAGGTCCTGATCGTTGTCCTTGCCCCACTGGGTGAAGAACTCGGCTATGTCGCGATACTGCTGATGGGTCGTCGCAGGAGCAAGGTCGTAACCGAGTTTGGCCTTGAACGCGTCCTGGACTGCCTGATCGCCAAACAGGTCCTTGCGATAGAGGTAGATCTTGACGAACGCCTCCATCGGAACACCGAAGACATCACCGTCGGAGCCCTTGAAGTAGTTGATGAAGCTGGTGAACTCGTCAAAGCTGAAGTTGGGCGCCTTGAGATCGGGGTTGTCGGCGATCGCCTGTGTCAGGTTGACCAGGAAGTCGCGTGCCAGGTAGCTGTAGACGATGTCCTGCTCGATATAGACGAAGTCATAGATGCCGGTATTGGCCTCCATGTCCTTGATCGCCTTGTCGTACATCTGGTCCCAGGACGTCGCTTCGAACTCGACGGTGATGCCGGTCGCTTCGGTGAATGCCGGCCCGAGAACGTCCTTGACGTAGTTTGACGGTGGCGTGCTCTCGGAAACGCCGCGGATGGTGACGCCCTCATAGGGCTTGGCCGCATCGGACCAGAAGTCCGCTTTGGCTACCGTCGCGACGGTCATCAGCGAAACCGCCACCAAGGCGGTTTTAGCCATCAGTGTTGAACGCATTCTCTTCCTCCTTTTGATCACTCACGCTCCAGACTGTCTCTGGAGCCAGACGACAGAAAACAACAGGATTCGCTCCGGAAGCGACATGCATCCTGCACACCGCTTCCAGCATTCGGATTGTTACGATTTGTATCAGATCGGATGACCGGATCCTTGTTCCTTGTCAAACAGCCGCACTCCCCACTTCGTGACGACGCGTCCGCCCGTTGGATACAGCACTGGGGCTGGTCGTTCGTTGCCCCGGCATATCAGCCTCGGCCAACTGAAAGGTGACCTGCAGGCGGGACCGCCAGTTGCCCGACCAGATTTCAGTAAAAAAGCGAAGATGTCAATCAGAAACGGTCAGGATCAAGCATATTGCAACGCAATATGGTCATAGATGACCGCAGATGATTGACTTTGGTGCCTTGGCGGATCATTGATGTGCACAAAAGGACATCATCACGGAGGTACGGTCGTGGCCGCCAGCGCGCATGGGAATCTACTCGAGAGTCTGTGGGACCAGAATCTTGCGGCCTCGATGAGCGAGAGCGAGCAGTTGCTCTACCGCTCCAACCTCCTGGGATCCGACCTGAGGATCACAAATTTCGGCGGCGGCAACACGTCGGCCAAGGTCATGGAGACCGACCCTCTCACAGGCGATCCGGTCGAAGTCCTGTGGGTCAAGGGGTCCGGCGGCGACCTCAGGACCATATCGATGGACGGTTTCGCCACACTCTACATGGAGCGGCTCAACGCCCTGAAGGACATCTATCAGGGCACCGACCACGAAGACGCGATGGTCGGATACCTGCCCCACTGTACGTTCGACCTGAATGCCCGCGCCGCATCGATCGACACGCCGCTTCACGCCTTCGTCCCCCACAAGCATGTTGACCATATGCATCCGGACGCGGTGATCGCAATCGCGGCGTCGCAGGACAGTGAGAAACTGACCAGGGAGATTTTCGGCGACGAAATCGGTTGGCTGCCTTGGAGGCGTCCCGGCTTCGAACTCGGCCTGTGGATCGGTCGTTTCGCCGAGGAGAACCCACAGGCCAAAGGCGTAGTCCTGGCAGGCCACGGCCTGTTTACCTGGGGAGCGACATCCAGGGAAAGCTACGAGGTGACGCTTGAAACCATCAATCGGGCGATGGCCTGGTTCGCCGATAAGACGACCGATCAGGTCGCGTTCGATGGCGCGCATCACATCGCCCTGCCGGATGCCGACAGGCGCGCCGTCGCCGCGCAGCTGATGCCAGCCATTCGCGGCCGGATCGGCAAAGACGAAAGCAAGATTGGGCATTTCGAGGACAGTCCGGCTGTGCTTGACTTCGTCAATTCCAATGCATTGACCGCCCTCGCCCCGCTCGGCACCAGCTGTCCGGACCATTTCTTGCGTACGAAGATCAGGCCGCTCATCGTTCCCTTCGAGCCGACGGCACCCGATATCGAGTCGGCAATCAGTCAGTTGGCCGACACCATAGCCGCCTATCGCGCCGACTATGCGGCCTACTACGAGCGATGCCGGCACGATGACAGCCCCGCAATCCGCGACCCGAATCCAGTCGTCTATCTGATACCCGGCGTTGGAATGATCACCTTCGGCAAGGACAAACCGACGGCCAGGATTGCGGCTGAGTTCTACGTCAATGCCATCAACGTCATGCGCGGCGCTTCATCGGTTTCCGCGTATCAGGGACTATCGGAGCAGGAAGCCTTCAACATCGAATACTGGCTGCTCGAGGAGGCCAAGCTCCAGCGCCAGCCGAAAGCCAAGCAATTGGCTGGCCGCATCGCCTTCGTCACGGGCGGGGCTGGTGGCATCGGGCGGGCGACAGCCGAACAGTTGATCCGCGAGGGGGCTTGCGTCGTGATCTCGGATATCGATCCGGCGGGGCTGGAAACGGCGGTGCGCGACCTTGGCGAACAATTCTCGAAGGACACCGTCCGCGGCGTCGTCTGCGACGTGACCGATGAGAGCTCGGTTGCTGCGGCGATTTCCCACACGGCAGTCGAGTATGGCGGCCTGGACTTCGCAATCTCGAACGCAGGCATCGTGACCGGCGGTGCCATCGATGAAATAACGCTTGAGGAGTGGCAGCTCAATGTCGATGTCTTGTCGACCGGGTACTTTCTGGTTTCGCGCGCCACGATCCGTCTCCTGAAGAGACAGTCGCTCGGCGGCGCGATCGTCTTCGTCGCCTCCAAGAACGGGCTTGCGGCCTCGGTGAACGCTGCGGCCTATTGCGCTGCCAAGGCATCGGAGATCCATCTGGCCCGCTGTCTCGCACTGGAATGTGCGCCGCACGGCATCCGGGTGAACGTGGTCAACCCGGACGGCGTGCTGCGCGGTTCCAAGATGTGGTCCGACGAGCGACGACAGGAGCGGGCACAATCCTACAGCGTGAAGCCTGAGGACCTCGATGACTTCTATCGACAGCGCACATTGCTCAAGCAGAGCGTCTATCCGGAGGATATCGCAACGGGCATTCTCTTCTTCGTCACCGACGGGTCAAAGAAGTCGACAGGCAACATCCTCAATATCGACGGCGGCAACGTTCAGTCTTTCACACGCTGAGTCAGAGTGAGGCACGACCCGATCGCCCCGCAGCGACCGTCGACTGATCGCGTTACCGCCCCAATGTCCCGCGCGCGCGGGGCAGAGCAACCAGACCAGTCAATTCCGATCATCTATAATAATATTGTATCGCGCCATGCGCGAAGGTGATTGGGTCCTGATTGACAGTGGACGTTATTGTTGAAACTCTCAACGAACAACTGGACACCGATCCGGGGAGGAAAAATGCACGAACGCGAGCGCCATGATGTGATCTTGGCGACCGTTCAGGATGGTCCGGTTGCGACGGTTCAGAGGCTGGTTGAGCTGACGGACTCGTCCGAGGCCACGATCCGTCGCGATATTGCGGCATTATACCTGCAGAAGAAGCTGCGCCGTGTCCGGGGTGGTGCCGTGGCACTGACGCCAACCCCCTTCCACGTGATGACCGGCAGCCCTTTTACCGACCGGATGGCAATCAACGTCAAGCAGAAGCAAGCCATTGCCAAGCGAGCGGTGGAGCTCTGCGCTGATGACGAACCCATCATCATCAATGGCGGCACGACAACCTTCCAGATGGTGCCGTTCCTGCGTGACCGACGGCTCCATGTGTTCACCAACTCGTTCCCGATCGCCGAGCTGCTGCTCAAGCAATCGCAGAACACCGTGATCATGCCGGGCGGAACCATCTATCGCGAGATCAATATCATTCTCAGCCCGTTCGATAATGATGTATCGCGCAATTTCTCTGCGCGCAGAATGTTCATGGGGGCTCAGGGCATCAGCCGACTTGGTCTGATGGAGACAGACGCGCTGCTCATCCAGGCCGAACAGAAGCTGCTGAGCCAGGCGGATGAACTGGTCGTGCTGGTGGACTCGACCAAGTTTGCCGTTCGCTCCAGCCTGATCGTATGCCGGCTTGAGCAAATCTCGACCGTCATCACTGACAATGGGATCAACGACGACGCACGCACGATGCTTCTAGACGCCGGGGTTCGTCTGATCACTGTCGAAACAGACGACATCCACCTCCTAAACCAACATCAGGAGCACCCTGATGGGCGCTGACTCAGAGGTCGCTGCCGGCACGCCGACCCCGCTTCTGGAGTTGAAGGGCATCAACAAAACGTTCCCGGGTGTGAAGGCTCTGGACGATGTCAGTTTCAATGTGCGCGAGGGCGAAGTTCACGCGCTGCTCGGCGAGAATGGCGCCGGGAAGTCGACGCTGATCAAAATCCTTTCCGGAGTCTACACCCCGGATTCCGGAGTCATGCATCTCGACGGAAAGTCCGTCGACTTTGCGACACCGTTTGCCGCCCAGAAAGCCGGGATCGCCACGATTTATCAGGAGCTGCTGCTTTTTGCCGACCTCACGGTGGCCGAGAACATCTTCATGGGCCATGCGCCGCGAACCGCCCTCGGCGCGATCGATTGGCCGGCGCTTCGCAAGGGGGCGCAAGAGCTTCTCGCCTCCCTCGATAGCCACGATCTGGATGTCAGTGCCATCGTTGGATCGCTCTCGGTCGGCAATCGCCAGAGGGTGGAGATTGCCAAGGCGCTGTCCCACGATGCGCGCATTCTGATCATGGACGAGCCGACTGCTGCGCTGACAGAGCATGACGTCGAGCGGCTTTTCGACATCGTTCGACTGCTGCGCGACCGTGGCGTGGCCGTCGTCTATATCAGCCATCGGCTGGAGGAGGTGTTCCTGCTCGCCGATCGCGTAACCGTTCTTCGCGACGGCGCCTTTGTCGCCACCAAGGATGTCAAGGACACCGACCAGAGCGATCTGATCCACATGATGGTCGGTCGCGTCCTCGACGCTCTGTTTCCCAAATCCGAGGTCAAGATCGGCGATGTGGTCCTTGAGGCGCGCAACATTGTGCGCGACCCCACCACCCTGGATGTCAGCTTCGAACTTCGCGCGGGAGAAATACTTGGCGTCGCGGGGCTGGTTGGTTCGGGCCGGACCGAACTGGCCCATGTTTTGTTCGGGATCACCCCGCCAGACCGCGGCACGTTGCTCGTCGACGGCAAGGCGGTCTCGATCCACAGCCCGCGCGAAGCCAAGGTGCTCGGCATCGCCTACGTGCCGGAGGACCGCGGTCGCCAGGGTCTGATCCGCCCGATGCCGCTTGTCGAGAACATATCCATGTCGATCCTGGACCGGATCGCGCCGGGCAGCTTCATCGATCGCCTCAAGGAGCAGAAGCTGGCGCGGGAGAGCGTCGACACGTTTCAGATCCGCGCCAGCAGCATCTGGCAGGTCGCCGGAAAACTGTCAGGCGGCAACCAGCAAAAGGTGGTTCTGTCCAAATGGCTGGCGACGGAACCCCGCATCCTGATCATGGACGAGCCGACACGTGGTATCGATGTCGGCGCCAAGGCCGAGATTCATCGATTGATGAGTGAGCTTGCCGGCAAGGGGCTCGCCATCCTGATGATCTCCAGCGAATTGCCTGAAGTAATCGGCATGAGTGACCGAATCCTGGTGATGCGCGGAGGCCGGATCGTTGCGGAGGTCGCGCGTGCCGACGCCAATCAGGCCGAGATCGCTACCGCGATGATGAGCGACGCCGAACAACAAGACGCGGCGGCGTAGTCGGATGTCGGTGGGAACAGTCTCTCCGGACTCGCACAGGGCGGCCGGCTATCGCGACCTGCGGCGGATGATCCTCGGCCAGGAAATGGTGCTGCTGGTCATCCTCGTCCTGCTGTTCGTGGTCGTCGGATTGATCAATCCGCGCTTCATCGCCGAGCGCAATGTCAGCAGCATTTTTCTCGGTAACGCCTATGTCGCCGTGGCCGCCATTGGCATGACGATGGTGATCATCTCCGGTAACATCGACATCTCGGTCGGGTCTCTGATCGGCGTGCTGGCGACCATTTCCGGTACCCTTGCGCTCAAGGGCGTCCCGATCATCATCTGCTGGCTGGCCCCGCTGGTGATCGGCATGGTGATCACCGGCGGGATGGGTGCGATGGTCGCCTATCTGCGCATCCCGTCGATCGTGGTGACGCTCGGCATGCTGAGCATCCTCAAGGGCGGGCTGATCAGCGTCACCGGCGGCGCCTGGCTCACCGACCTGCCGCCGGGCTTCTTTCTCGCCCAAACAAAACCGTTTGGCATTCCGACGCCGGTCTATTTCATGGTCGGCCTGACGATCGCGGCCGCATTCTGGATGCGGCTCAGCGCGACCGGCCGAGCCATCTATGCCGTCGGCGGCAACGTCGAAGCCGCGCGGCTGTCCGGCATCGACCCGGCAGCAACCGTCGTCAAGGCCTTCGTCATCCACGGCTTCTTTGTCGGGATCGCCGCCGTACTCTTCGCGACCCAGCTCAGCGTCATCCAATCGACGGTTCCGCCGAATCTCGAATTGACGATCATCACGGCGTCGGTGGTCGGAGGGGTCAGCATCCTCGGCGGGACCGGGACGGTCATCGGCTCGACCCTCGCCGCCGTGCTGATCGCGACGATCGCCTCGGCGATGATCTTCGTGAACATCTCCCCGTTCTGGATGCGGGCGGTGCAGGGCGTCATGATCCTGACAACTGTGCTGGCCGACCTGTGGCGGCGCCAACGCCAGCGGACAAGGGGCTAGCCATGGCCGCAGAAGCCCGGGCCGCGGGACCGCCAAGCGTTCTCCGCCACGAAGCGCTGCTGCTGATGTTCCTGGTCCTCGCGATCGGGGTTCTGGCAGTGGCGACGGACAAGTTCCTGACGGTTGACAATATGCTCAACCAGGGCCGGCTGATGACCGAGGTCGCCCTGGTCGCCCTGCCCATGACCTACATCATCATCACCGGCGGCATCGACCTGTCGGTCGGTTCGGTCATGGGCCTGGCGGCGATCATGCTGGGGGTCAGCTGGAAGAATCTCGGCCTGCCGCTCGAACTGTCGATCGTCGTGGCGATTGCGGTCGGCGCCGTGGCCGGATTCTTCAACGGCCTTCTCATCGTCCGGGTCCGGGTACCGCCGCTGATCATGACCCTGGCGACGCTGGCGCTGTTCCGCGGTCTGGCGGAAGGCATCAGCCAGGCCCGATCGGTCCGCGGCTATCCCGAGTGGTTCTTTGTGCTCGGCCAGGGCGAAGTGCTCGGGGTACCCACGCAACTCTGGATTCTGCTGGTCGCGATTATCGTGTTCTGGATCGTGCTGGCTAAAACGACCTTCGGGCGTTCCCTTTACGCGATCGGGCAC
>JAAEOR010000789.1 GCA_024222895.1 Hyphomicrobiales bacterium
ATGGATATGTGGATCGATCGGTATCATCGAGTGGCCGGCTGAGCAGGAAATGCCAGCCGAACCCGGGCACGGGTTCGCCACAGGAGGGTTACGCCCCGCAAACCAAGAAAGAGAAGGAAGGCGACCCAGAGACCGGATACGCCGATCACCGGCGTCAGCGCCCACCAGGCAATCAGATAGAGCGCCAGCGACAATAGCATCATGTTGCGCATGTCGACCGACCATGTGGCGCCGATGAACACGCCGTCCATCTGGAAGGCCAGAGTCCCGATCACCGGGGTGAGGGCCGCGAACACCAGATACAGTCGCGCGGTTTCGCGGACTTCATGGTTGGTCGTCATCGCGTCGATGATCATCGGGCCGGCGAGCCAAAAGACCAGACTGGCGGTGGCGCCGATGCCAAATCCCCATGTGACCGTGAGCTTGAGCGACCTTTCGAACGCCGGGCGATAGCGCGCACCGATCGACTTTCCGGCCAGTTGTTCCGCCGCAGTTGCCATCCCGTCAAGGAAAAAGGCGCCGACGAAGAACAGGGTCATCAGGACCTGATTGGCCGCGAGGACCAGGTCGCCATAGCGGGCGCTTTGCGATGTAAAGAATGCAAAAGCAAGGAGAAGTGCGAACGACCGGATCATGATGTCGCGATTGACCGCAATCATCTTGAGCAGGGCGGATCGTTCGAAGATCAGAGCACGGTCGGGAAACGCCCTGACATCCATCGACCGCAGGACCATTACGAAGCCGAGGACGACCGCCAACATCTCGGCCGCGAAGCTCGCCCAGGCGACCCCCGCGACACCGTAGTCGAAGTGCAGGACGAACAGAATGCTGAGACCGATATTCGCGCCGTTCAGCACGGTCTGCAGCACCAGGGCGGATCCGGCGCGGCCGAGGCCGATCAACCAGCCCAGGACAACATAATTGCCGAGCGCGAACGGCGTCGCCAGGACGCGGATGTCATAGTAAGTGGCCGTCGCATCCCGCACGACTTCGCTGCTGCCGATCAGCCACAGCGCGACATCACGAATGGCGTCTCTCAACAAGAGGATGAGAAGCCCGACGACGACGGCGACGATCATGGCGCGGAAAAACGCCGCGTCGACCTCCGCCCGGTGCTGGGCTCCATGTGCCTGGGCGGTCAAGCCCGTGGTTCCGGCCCGCAGGAAGTTCATCGTCGTGAAGACGATGTCGAAGATCACGGCACCGACGGCGATGCCGCCGATCAGTGCAGCGTCGCCAAGTTGGCCGACGACTCCGGTGTCGACAACTCCAACCAGCGGCGTCGACATATAGGCAAGCGTCATCGGTACGGCGATAGCGAGCACGCCGCGATGGGTCACGTGAAACGGGCGAACACTGGATGTCATGGGCGAATCGAGAAGCGGCAGGCGAGGCAAAATGACATTATGCGGCCCTTTCGGCCACCGCTGACGGTGGCCGCGAAGTCGCCACCGTCAGTTGTCCAATTCGTCAAGCAACGTGCCGAGCCGGTCGACATCAAGCCGGCCGGTCAGGCACCCGTCAACCATGGCTGCCGGCGCCACGGCACACAGCCCGAGGCAGTAGACGGCGTCGAGAGTCACCGAACCGTCGGCTGTCGTCGCGCCGGACGGGATGCCGAGCCGCTCTTCTGCATGGGCCGCAAGGACATTGCCGCCGGCCGCCTGACAAGCCTCCGCGCGGCACAGCTTGACGATGTGCCGGCCCGGCGGCGCACGCCGAAAGTCATGATAG
>JAAEOR010000790.1 GCA_024222895.1 Hyphomicrobiales bacterium
CTACGACGAGATACGGCCCGGCTGCTACGACCGCGACGCCAGGGTCGAGGACTTCGCGCTCAACTGGGTCGACGGGTCGCTTCGCCTGTCGGCTCAGCTCCTTGGTCGAGACAACAGCGTTCTGGTGAAGAACCGCCGGTCAGCGGCAGGGTTCGGAGTAGCGCTATTCGGTTTCTGCCTGTCGGTCCGGCGGGGGTGACGGTGAACGCGCGCGACTGATCGCCATCGGGCTCAGAACCGGATTGGCGGATGGCCGGCGCGGGGAATGGCTGAGGCGAATCGGCTGGTCAGCGCTGTTCGGGAGTGGCGGGCTGCGTTGAGCAGCTCGATGCGTCTCACCCACGTCTAACGAACGGCGCCGGACGGGTCCGGATAGTAGGGGTGTCGCGTTGGGCCAGTTCTGCGACCCCTAGAAAAGGAGACGGCACCTCGCGCAGCCTGTCCCGGCCGCGGGCTACTACCCCGCCTGAGTGCGTGCGGGCGCGCCGTGGAGAATGAGATTCCGTCGGTCCGGCAAGGGATTTGTGGATTTCGTGGGCCACAACGCGCCCGGATACGGCCCGAATCTGGGCCACTTGGCCTACAAGCAGCTGTCCCGGCAGCGATCGGCGCCACGAAGACGCCCTCCGAAATACATCGAGATCAATGGCCACCGGTCGGATGGGCCTCGGGTGCAGACGAGCATCCCGTAGGGCCAGTGCGCGACCGGTAGGTGACAGGTCTGTCGCACTTGGTCGGTGAGCTCAGGCTTCTGCGACGAGCGCGGCGATCTTGCTCGCTGCGTCGGCGCCCATGCCGGGCAGCACGTGGGCGTATTGCCGGAGGGTGAAACCCGCCGATTCATGCCCGAGTCGCTCGCTCATGACCTTCACCGGCACGCCGGCACTCAGGCCCAGCGTCGCGTGGGTGTGACGCAGGTCGTGGAGCCGGATGCGGGGACAGTCGCTGTTGGCGACGAGCCGCTCGAAGGCCCCGGTGAACGAGCCGGGGTTCACGGCGCTGCCGTCTTCTCGAGTAAAGACCAGGTCGGACTCTTCGTAGCCGTCACCCCAGGCGATGCGCTCGGACTCCTGGGCTGTGTGCTGGCGGCGCAGGATCTCGCAGGTGTCCTGGTCGAGGTCGATGACCCGAGCCTGGTGGCTCTTCGGTGTGGAGGAGCGGACTTCGTTCTGGGCGATGACGAGGGTGTGGCGAACAGCCAGCTGTTGTTGCTCGAGGTCGATGTCGTGCCACCGCAAGCCGAGGACCTCGCCCCGCCGCATGCCGGTCATCGCCGCCAGGTGGAACGCGGAGTAGAGACGGTCGCGCCGAGTGCTGTCTAGGAAAGTACTCAGCTGCTCTGCGGTCCAGGTGTGCATCTCCGCCTGGGCGCCGGCGCGGGGTCGCGGCGGCTTGGCGGCCGATGCTGGGTTCCGGGGTAGCAGGCCAGCATCGACGGCGTCGGCCAGGGCCTTGTGCAGGGTGGTGTGTACGTAGCGGACGGTCTTGGGACTCAGGCCGCCCTCGGTCTTCTTGTTGCCGCCGGCCAGGAGGTCGCCATAGAGGGCGTTGAGCTCTGTGGCCGTGAGCCGCTGGAGCGGACGGGCCGACAGGCGCGGGAGGACGTGGAGCTCGAGGTTCCGTCGGTACGAGTCCCACGTCGTCGGCTTCACTCGGGCTTGCATCGACGGCAGCCACGTGTCGGTGAGGTACTCGCCGAGCGTGATGCGGGTCGGCTCGGTGTAGGTCCCGGCGTTGAGGTCCGAGACGATCTTGGCTCTGGCGGCTTCGGCCTCCTTGCGGGTCTTGAAGCTGCCGTGCCACTTCTGACGACGCTTCCCGTCAGCCCTCCGGCCGGCGTCGACGACGACGTACCAGCGAGTCCTCTTCTTGCCCGAGCGGTCTCGTGACTCGCGTCGGGCGATGTGGCCCTGCATGGCTCAGGCCGCCGTGGGCTCGTCGGCGTCTGCCGTGGCGCCGAGCCAGCTCAGGAGCGCCGGAACGGGGACCAGAAGTCGCCGACCGAGTCGTCGGGTAGGGATCTCTCCACGACGGGCCGCCTCGTAGGCCGCGGAGCGGCCGAGCCCGAGAAGTGAAGCGACCTCTTCGACGGTCAGGGCGACGCGCCCGTCGAGCGCATCGAGGGTGAGGGGAACGTGAGCAGTCGTATGCTCAGCCATGTCGGAGCCTCCTAGCGGGTTCCGGCCAGGCCCCGGGGCGCTGCAACGTCGCCGGGGCCACCTAATGGGTGGTATGTCTACCTTCTAAGACTACCTCCCTGGTGCGATGGCGTCAACATTCGTAGACTTACGGAATGGGCCGCTCGGTCGACGTCGACAACCTGGTCAGTGCATCCGAGATCGCCGAGATGCTCGGGCTCTCGCACCACAACAGCGTCACGACCTACTACCGGCGCTACCCGGACTTCCCCGACCCGGTCGTCGACAAGAGCAACGGTCGCATCCGGCTGTGGGACAAGCGGGACATCCAGAGCTGGCAGCGTCGTCGGGGCTGACCGGGCGGACGCTTCCCACGGCGGGCAGGAGTTACCGGATGTAGGCTCCCGTCACAGTGGGGGAGTACGTCGATCTCGATGATCTTGTCGATGCGCAGGGGGTTGCAGACATGCTGCAGCTCTCGCAGCGCAACACCGTGTCGCTCTATCAGCGCAGATACCCCGACATGCCGCGTCCGGTGGTCGACCTCGGTAGCGGTCGGTGCAAGCTTTGGCTTCGTAGCAGCGTGGCCGAGTGGGCGGAATCGCGGAAGGCCGGTTGATGGACGTTGACGTCGAGCGGTTGTACCGGCTCCGCCTCGTCGTGGCTCGGGTGGGCGAGATGGACCTGGCCGGGTGGTGGAACACGAAGGGTCAGCTGGGTTCTCTGGGCGCGTCGGTCGTGAGCCGCGGGCTACCTCGGACCCACCAATTCGCCCGTGCTCGATCGGTGTTCGCAGTTGCAGCAGCGAGATGCCGGGACGTGTACGACCCGCCGGGATCGGTCACCCTTTGGGACCTGCCAGCCGAGGTCGAGGACGAGCTGGAGTCGGCGGCCGAGCGTTGGCGTGAATCCGCTACGGAGTGGGCCGCCGTGTTCCGTGATCTCGAGGACTGCGGTACCGATCTCACCGTGGAGCTCGTCCGTTTCGGGCTCGCCAGCGAGGCCGACGTCGACCGGGTATCCAAGTTGAGGCGGTCGGCGGAGCAGCGAGCTGTCCAGATCCCGGGGGACTTCTCCGGGTCGGATGCTGACCTCACGTTGCTAGCGCTCGGGTTCGCCCGGGGCGAGACGGGGAATCTCGCTGTGCCCTATCAGGCGTGGGCCAGGCCGACATGACGACCGCTCAGCGAACCAACGTCGTGTCGTCCTTCACGATCATCAAGGGCGCGATGATCTCGGAGACCTACGAGGTGCTCTCCCGCTGGGACTTCGAGGTGAGCAAGAAGGCCAACCTCGATCGTCTTCGGGATGAGAACTACATCGGCGCATCCAGCTCGACGTGGTTGCGCGATGTGGCGAAGGTGCTCAACCGCCGCCTGGACCCCGAAGGTCGCGATCGGCCCTTAGCGGTGCTGGCGAAGGGCGGCTGCGCCCTCGACGAGTGGAAGCCCGCCTTGCTGTGGCACATCACGCGAGACGAGTTCTTGCTCAAGGACTTCCTCGTGCACTGGCTCTTCCCCGAGTACGTGGACGGAGCATTCCGGGCTCAGCCAGATTCGATCGATGACTACCTGCGCGACCTTGGTGCCCGTGGCGGTCAGACCGAGCACGAGTGGACCGACTCCACCCGCCGACGGGTAGCGGCCGGGCTGCTGAAGATCAGCGCCGACTTCGGTCTCCTCGCCGGCGGGGCGGCAAAGGAGTTCACGGCCTACCACCTCCCGGACCGGAGCCTGATCTACCTCCTACACGCGTCTCTGGAACAGGAAGACGGAAGTCCTCGCCGTGTGCTCGACAGCGACGATTGGCGCATGTTCCTCCTGGCGACGTCGGACCTCGAGGCCGAGCTTCTCCGACTTCACCAGTTCCATCAGCTCGGCTACCAGGCCGCTGGCAGCCTGGTCGAGCTCACCCTGCCGTGCGACTCGCCGCTCTCGTACGCGAAGGAGATGGTGGCGTGAGCAGCTTCGCCGACCGGCTCAAGAACCAGCTCGAGCCCATCCTCGCCTCGACGGATCCGAGGCCTGCGCTGAGCGCTTACCACGACATGCCCTACGCGCTGTTCCGCTACGACCCGGAAGACGAGTTCAGCCTCCGTTCCGAGCTCACCATGCTGCAGACACGGTTGGAGCAAAAGGGCAAGCGGGTAACCAGGATCTCGCTGGCGGAGTGTCTGGAAGCGGCGATGGCCTCGCTGGAACCGCTCGAGGACTGGTACGAGGTGGAGCGGCGTCAGGGCACCGAAACGGTGATCGAGACCATTCATGCCACGCTCGCCGCGGAGGCCCCACTTGTCGACCTCGTCGGGGCCCGCATGCCGAGCGACCCCGACCCGCTTCGGGACGTCGTGCTGATCAACCGTGCCGGCGCGCTCTACCCCGTGTACCGGACCTTCTCACTGCTCGAACAGCTGAAGGGCCAGGTCGTCGTGCCCGCGGTGCTCTTTTATCCGGGGACACTCGACGGCGCAGCCGGCCTCAAGTTCATGGGCGTCCTCGACGCAGAGCACAACTATCGACCGAAGATCTTCTGAGAGGTACCGACGTGACTTCCCCAATCAAGAGCCTCTTCGCCAATGACATCTCACGTCCGATCGAGGAGGTCATCAAGGTCGACCAGACCGACGAGCAGGTCATCAAGTTTGAGATCGACGAGTACGTCACCACCGACGCCATCGCGCGGCACTACGCAGACATCCTCGACAGCTTCGCGGAGACACCGAACAAGCCCCACGAGGGCGTCGGCGTCTGGGTGTCGGGCTTCTTCGGGTCGGGCAAGTCCAGCTTCGCCAAGATGCTTGGGCTCGCACTCGAGAACCGGCCGATCGAGGGGACACCTGCGGCCGAGCGCTTCGGTCAGCGCACCAACGACAAGATCCGCGTCTTGCTCACCAAGATCGCCGAGACGATCCCGACCCACGCGGTGATCTTCGATGTCTCGACGGATCGGGGTATCCGAAGCGGAAACCAGACGCTCACCGAGATCATGTACCGCCTGTTCTTGGCGAGTCTCGGCTACCCAACGGATCTGGACCTCGCCGAACTCGAGATCGGTCTCGAAGAAGACGGGCGGCTCGACGACTTCGTCGATGTGTTTCGCACGGTGACCAACGGCAAGGAGTGGGAGGACCGCAAGAAATCCGTCGCATTCGCCCTGGGCGAAGCGAGCGCGGCAATGCACTCGCTGGAGCCCGAGATCTATGCCGACCAAGACTCGTGGTCAGACGCGCACAAGGGCAAGGCCGACATCTCGCCTGGTTTGCTCGCCAAACGGGTCAACGAGCTGATGGCGAGGCGCAAGCCTGATCACACCGTCGTCTTCGTCGTGGATGAGGTCGGCCAGTTCGTCGCCCGTGACGTGCAGAAGATGCTCGACCTCCAGGCGATCGTGCAGCAGTTCGGCGTCCACGGTCGTGGCAAGCAGTGGCTGATCGTCACCTCCCAGGAGAAGCTCAACGAAATGGTCGGCGGGCTCGACGACAAGCGAATCGAGCTCGCTCGCCTCATGGACCGCTTCCCGCAGAAGCCCCATCTCGAGCCCTCCGACATCGCAGAAGTGACCGGCAAGCGCGTGCTCACCAAGAACGCCGACGCCCAGAAGGCCCTCGGGGCGCTCTATGAGGACCACCGTGGCCAACTCACAGCGCAAACGAAGCTCAGTGCAGACATCACCCTTCCCGAGCTGAGCCGAGACGGGTTCGTCGACCTGTACCCCCTGCTGCCCTACCAGATCGACCTCATCATCCAAGTCGTCTCAGGTCTGCGCACACAGGGCGGGGCCAGCAAGCACGTCGGTGGAGCCAACCGCACGATCATCAAACTCGCCCAGCAGCTGCTGATCCACCCTGACGTCGCCCTGGGCGACGGCGAGACCGGCCAGCTGGCGCGCCTCGATCAGATCTACGACCTGGTCGAATCGAACATCGCGGGCGAGGTCCGGGCCAAGATCCACAAGATCCCCGAGCAAGTGGAGCACCCCGAAGCCCAAGCCGTCGCCAAGGCCATCTGTCTGCTGCAGTTCGTGCAGAGCGTCCACCGCACCGCCGAGAACATCGCTGCCGCTCTCCACCCTGTGGTCGACGCGCCGTCCCATCTGCCCGTCGTCAAAGAGGCGCTCGCCGCGCTCGAAGCCGCACAACTCGTTCGCCAAGGCGACGACGGCTACCGCATTCCAACCCCAGCCGAGGACGACTGGGAGCGCCAGCGCAACGGCACCAGCCCACGCCCCGCCGATACCAAGCGGCTCCACCGCGAAGTAGTCACCGGCTTCTGGAAGCCCCAGCCCACGCACAACCTCGAGGGCGTCAAGTCCTTCAAGGCCGGCCTCATGATCGACGGTCGCGAGGAAGAGAAGGGAGACTTGGGCTTCCATCTCACCTTTGCCGAGGACGCGGAGTACTCCGACGTTGTGGAGGAGATGCGGACTCGGAGCCAGCAAGAGGACGGAACGGTCTTCTGGGTGGTTCCACTGAGTGAGCAGATCGACCGAGCCACCGTCGAGCTCTATCGATCCAAAGAGATCCTCAGCAGAAAGGCACGGGACGCGAGAACGGCCGATGAGACAGCCCTCGTATCAGAGGAGCGCACCCGTGAGCGGCGTCACTCGGCCGAGCTCCAGCGCCTCTTGAAGGCTGCGGTGCTTGGCGGCACGGCCTACTTCCGCGGGAACGACCGCTCGCCCACCCAGAGCGCGAACGACGTCGGCAAGGCGGCAGCAGACATACTCGCCCAGGTGCTGCCTGATGTCTTCACTCGCTTCAGTGAAGGCGCGGCCAAGGCCAACGATGCCAAACGAGGGCTCGACGAGCTGCTGAAAGCGGAGAACCTGGAAGGACTCCCGTCGGTCTTCACCGCACTGGGCTTGTTGCGCGACCAAGACGGCAAGACCGTCATCGACGTCGATGCCCCGGCTCTGCGCGAGGTCCTCGGGCGAATCGAACACGACAGCGACTACGGGACGAAGGCCACCGGCAAGTCCCTCGCCGACCACTTCGGGCGAGACCCGTTCGGATGGGACTTCGAGGTCACACGGCTGTTGGTGGCGGCCCTCCTGGCGGCAGACAAGATCCAGCTCAAGGCCGGATCGACAGACATCGACTCCCGCCACGGCGTCGCAGCACGCGACGCGCTCACCAACAACAACAGCTTCCGCAGCGCCTCGTGTTCGCCGAAGAAGGGAGTCGACTTCGCCGACGTCGCCAAGGCAGCCGAACGATTCAAGGAGACCTTCGGAACCGAGGTGCGGGAGCTCTCCCAAGGCGGGGTCGTCACTGATCTGCGCTCCCACCTGGCCGACCATGAAGATGAACTCCAGGGTGCGCTCGGCCTCCTGACCAGCCAACGTCTTCCTGGCGGCGAAGTCCTCGACGAAGCCCTGGCACGAGTCAAGGCGATCATCCGAGGAACCGAAGAGGCAGCGATCGCCGAGTTCAACTCCTCCTTCCAGACGGTCAAGGACGGCATCAAGCGCGCTGGCGAACTCAATCAGACCCTGACGCCCACCGTGACCTCCGAGCTCGAAGCCGCTCGACGGGTGCTCCTGACCCAGTGGCCGTTTCTCGACGCAGAACCCGACCTCGACCCGCAGTTGCGAACTACGGCAGAAAGTCTGGGCGACCTGCTTGCCCGGGAGACCTTCTTCCGCGAGCTGAACGACATTGAAGTCGGCCGGACCGCAATCGAGGAGGAGCACGATCGCCGATTCGGTCAAGAACTTGCGGACAAGGTCGCCGAGTACATGAGCGCGCTCGAGACGCTCATCGCAACCCCCGGCTGGGCAGACCTCAGCGACGAGATCAAGAGCGAGATCGCCGGGCCGCTGCAACGACACAGCGACACCGAATCCAGCAGCAACGACTCCATACCCCAGCTGCGCTCGGATCGGGATGCCTGCCTGTCCCGGCTTCAGCAGGCAGTGAAGCAGGTGCACCATGCCGTCGAGGGCGACCGGGTCGTCTCCGTCGACGTCGGGCCGTTCTTCCAGGGGGGCGTCGAGGACACCGAGCAGCTCGAGGCCGCGCTCGACGGCTTACGCGGCGAGTGCGAGCGACTCATCGCGGACGGCAAGAAGATCATCGTCGGGTAGCTGGTATGGAGAAGGATCAACGCAACGCGATCAGCTCTGCCGCACAGGGTGCGCGCGGGCTGCTCGAAGAGGAATACCTCGAGCAGCTTCAAGGTCTCTTTGACGTGCTGGCCACCGGAGAGGTCGCTGACCCACCCGGGGCGCATCTCACGGCCAGCCAGCGGGTGGTGCGCGCCAAGATCGTGGCCGCCCTCGACTACTACCGCTCAGCAGGCCACACCCCTCCTGAATCAGTCGCCCGCCTTGTTCGCGAGGCCGCCTTCACAACGCTCAACCGCTTCGTGGCGCTCAAGATGCTGGAAGCCCGCGATCTCGTGCAGCAGTGCCTCACCCTCGGGCCCGATTCGAGCGGCTATCGCGAGTTCGCCGGACTCGCCCCGGGGCTCGAGCAACTGTCAGACAACGGCGGCTACCGGCTCTATCTCGAATGCCTGCTGGACGAGCTCGCAACCGAGGTTGCCGTCCTCTTCGACCGGCGAGACCACACCAGCCTGCTCTGGCCCCGCCACAACGCGTTCCAGGAACTCCTTGCAGCGCTCAACGCCGAAGCTCTCGACGCTGTGTGGGAGTCCGACGAGACGATCGGCTGGTTCTACCAGTTCTTCAACAGCAAGGACGAGCGTCAACAGATGCGCGACGAGAGTCAGGCGCCGCGCAACAGCCGAGAACTCGCCGTCCGCAATCAGTTCTTCACCCCGCGCTACGTCGTCGAATTCCTCGTCGACAACACGTTGGGCCGCACCTGGTCCGAGATGACCAGCGACCGCACCGAACTGCTCGATCGATGCGACTACTTCGTGGAGCTCGAAGACGAGCGACCGGAGCGGCCGCTCAAGGACCCTCGAGATCTCCGAGTGCTCGACCCCGCCTGCGGCTCGGGGCACTTCCTCCTCTACTCCTTCGACCTCCTTGAAGCCATGTACCGAGAGGCTTGGGAACACCAACTAGGAGCAAGCGAGGGAAACACCACTTCCCTTCGCCAGACCTACGAGAGCCTCGACGCACTCAATCTGGCTCTTCCAGCGCTCATCGTGGAGCAGAACCTCCACGGCATCGACATCGACCCACGGGCCGCGCAGATCGCCGCCCTCGCGCTCTGGATGCGGGCCCAACGCTCATGGCGGGACTCCGGCATCAGCGCGGCCGACCGGCCTCGGATTCGCAAGACTGGGATCGTCGTCGCCGAGCCGATGCCAGGCGACCAGGAGATGGTCGACGAGTTCGCCGCCGACCTCCAGCCGCCCCTGTTGGCAACCCTGTTCCGCCAGATCGTTGCCAGCCTCTCGTTGGCGGGTGAGATGGGCTACCTCGTCCGGGCCGAATCCGAACTCGCCAGCGAGATCAGCCGAGCGCGCGACGAGTTCGTCACCCAGCGCCTCCGTCCACAGACGCTCCCCGGTTTCGAGGAGGCTGAGCAGGGCGAGCTCGACCTCTCGGGAATCGACGACGATGCCTTTTTCGCTGAGGCCGAACAGCGGCTCCTCGCCGCCCTGGACGAGTACGTCGAGGTGGGGTCAGGCGAGCAGCAGTCGCGTCGTCGACTCTTCGCGGACGACGCGGCTCACGGCGTGGCGCTCTTGGAGCTAATGCGCGATCGGTACGACGTCGTCCTCATGAACCCGCCGTTCGGCGCAGGCAGCCTGAAGGCGAAGAAGGTGTTCGACAAGGCCTACCCCCGCACAAAGAACGACGTCTATGCCGCGTTCGTCGAACGCGGGATCGAGCTCCTCGTGCCCCATGGGATGCTCGGAGCGATCACCTCGCGCACCGGGTTCTTTCTCTCCAGCTTCCAGAAGTGGCGTGAAGAGATCATCCTCGACACGGCGCCGCCACTTGTCTTCGCCGACCTCGGGCAGGGGGTCCTCGACGGCGCAATGGTTGAGGTGGCCGCCTACGTCTTGGAGCGGGCCCGGTGAATGCCACCTTTCTCCGGGCCGCGGAGGCGGAGGACGCAGCGAGGCTGTTGAGGGAGTGCGCTTGCGGCGATGACCTCCCTCGACCGGGTATCCGGTTCAACGTTCAGGTCGACGAGTTCTCAGCCATTCCGCGGGCGCCGTTCGCGTACTGGGCTCGCCCGGGGCTACTCCAGGCCTTCTCGAGGCTTGATCCACTGAAGGTTCCTGGTCGATCAGCCCACGTCGGTGCTTCAACGAAGGGAGACTTTCGGTTCCTTCGCGCCTGGTATGAAACGGGGGCTTCGCGACATCGCAGTTCGGAGCTGGGCGCGATGGTCCCCTTGGCGAAGGGCGGAGCGCAGTCTCCGTACTACTGCGACCTTCCCCTTTGTGTGAGCTGGGGAGACGACGGCCGCCAGCTCAAGGCCTACCTGAGCGCCTACCGGTCGGGCCATGGGTGGGGAGATCAGTGGACTGCAGTGCTGAATGGGCATCACCACTACGGCCGCCCGGGTCTCACTTGGCCCAGTCGCACCAATGGCCTCTCAGTCCGCGCGCTGCCGGCGGCCAGCATCTTCGGTGCCAAGGGTCCGGCCATCCTGGTCACCGGGGATGATCCCGAGGAGCTACTGCACCTACTCGCCATCGTGAATAGCGCGCCATTTGGAGAGCTTCTGGGGCTGCAGCTCGGCCGAATCGAGTTGGCGCAGTCGTTCGAGGTTGGCCTCATACAGTCGACTCCGGTTCCGAGGGTGGGGTCGGTCGGCCAGCTGGCTTCGTTGGCTCGTCGCGGTTGGTCGTTGCAGCGGTCTCTGGACACGGTGACGGAGGTGTCGCATGCGTTTGTGGTGCCTGCGGTGTTGCATGTGGAGGGTGGGTCGTTCGCCGAGCGGATGTCGGGGTGGTCGGC
>JAAEOR010000791.1 GCA_024222895.1 Hyphomicrobiales bacterium
CAATCACGGGCCGACTACTGGCTCGGCAGGGCAGCGGAAAAAGCAGGCAACCGGTCCGAGGCGAGCAAGGCCTATCAGCGCGCCGGGAAACACCCCACCACGTTTTACGGCCAACTGGCTCTGGCTCGGCTCGGCAACAGAAGACTGCCGATCGCCGATGCTCCAAAGGCGAGCGCCGCGGCCAAGGCGCGTTTTGAGTCTCATGAATTGGTCCAGGTCATCCGACGCCTGGACAGCATCAATCGCGGCGATCGAAACGATATCTTTTATCGAGCGCTGGCAGACCAACTGACCGATCCAACCGAGATCGCCTTGCTTGCCGAGATGGCGACGGAACATGGCGGTCATCCGTTTGCGTTACAGATCGGCAAACTGGCCGCATATCGCGGCCTCGCGGTCGACACCACTGCGTTCCCACTTTCGGCCATTCCCACATCGGCCAAGACCGGGCGGGTGGAAAAGCCGATGGTCTATGCAATTGCCCGGCAGGAAAGTGCCTTCAATCCGGCTGCCATCAGCAGCGCTGGCGCTCGCGGCCTGCTGCAGCTGATGCCCGCGACGGCCAAATCGATGGCGAAGTCGGTCGGCGTCCCCTACTCCCAATCGCGGCTTACTTCCGATCCCGCCTACAACGCGACCCTTGGCGCTGCTTTCCTCGGCAGACTGCATTCAGGCTTTGAAGGCTCTTTCGTCATGACCTTTGCGGCTTACAATGCCGGTCCCAGTCGCGTCCGTGCGTGGGTTGAAAAGTATGGCGATCCACGCGATCCCAACGTCGATACCGTCAATTGGATCGAACGGATCCCGTTCACCGAGACGCGGAACTACGTCCAGCGGATCATGGAAAACCTCCAGGTCTATCGAGCAAGGCTCGGATCGCCGGCCCTGACCATCCAGTCCGACCTCAAACGCGGTCCGGTCTGAACGGCTAACAGACTCCACCATGGATGACAGTCAAACCGATTCCGATGACGGAGACCGCCGCGATTTGCCGCGCGACGCCTGGTACACCAGTCACGATGGGCTGAAGCTCCACGCCGCGGACTATGGCGATATCAATGCCCCCTGGCTTCCGGTGGTTTGTCTACACGGCCTATCGCGAAATGCTCGAGACTTCGAACGACTTGCGGCTCACCTTTCTACGCATCAGCACAGACGCCGTCGAGTCGTCGCTTTTGACTATCGCGGGCGGGGACGTTCGGATTGGGACCAGGACATCTCGAACTACACCCCTTTGACCGAGATGGCCGACGTGCTGGACGGCATGGCGGCGCTTGGACTCTCGCGCGCCATCATCGTCGGCACATCGCGGGGTGGAATTATCGCCATGCTGATGGGTGTTGCTCGGCCAAACGCCATTGCCGGCATCGTCCTCAACGATATCGGTCCGGTCATCGAACCGCTCGGCCTTGCCCGAATAAAGACCTATGTCGGCCGCACGCCAACGCCGGACGATTGGAGCGATGCGGTGACCATCCTTCGACGTCTGCATGGCGCGCATTTTCCCGGCCTTTCGGACGATGACTGGGCCGCTTTCGCCCAAATGACCTATCGGGAAAAGGACGGCCGGCCTTCCGGTGATTATGATCCCGCCCTTGCCGGCACCTTCGACGGCGTAGAGTTCGACCGGCCGGTTCCAGATCTCAGCAACGAGTTCCGAACACTGGTAAATACTCCCGTGCTGGTCATTCGCGGTGAGCACTCCGATATTCTCAGCGAGCAAACCGTGGCGGAGATGGCAGCGATCCACCCTGAGCTCGAGTCGGTCACCATCGACGGCCAAGGGCACGCCCCTCTCCTACTCCGCACGCCGATCCTTCAGCGGATATCCGCGTTCATTACAGGCATTGAAGGGACGGCGGCACCCGTTGACGCAATCGTCCCACGCGAAACCGCGCATTCCGATCCTGATGAACCCACTTCGGTCACAGACGTGTAGCGGAGCTTCCGCTTTCTGACAGACCTCGTTCATGCCAAGCCGATTGCAACGTCCTGACAACAAGATATCCAAGTCCATCCGGCGCCGAAGGGAACCGTTGACGTGGTCAATTCCGCGTCGCGCGCATTCGATTCCAGAAAACGCGCCGTCCTGCGCCTTCGCCCTTGTTTCTGATGGCACAAGTTTCGGGGCCACCAAACCCGCACTGTAGATGTGCGACCTTTACGTTGTCGGCCGAGATAAACCGTCGCTTCTGAGTGTCATAAATGCATCAGATGCGCCTGATCGCGTCCTGATCGCATCGTGAAATGCTGGCAGCGGTTGTCCAATGAACCGACTGGGAGCATTATCGACCAAAGCGCAGGAGGGGCGGTGTTCCATGACAATCAAGATCACGATGTCGGTTGCGGTATTCGCTTCAGCGCTCGGCTTGGCAACGTCGGCTCATGCCCAAAACGGTGATGCGCAACTCGCCCAGCAACTGTCGAACCCACTCGCTGCCCTGATCAGCGTACCGATCAAGACCGACTACAACCAGGGTTATGGCGCCAAGGGCGATGGCTGGCAGGTCGCCACCACCGTGCAGCCGGTCATTCCGATACCGCTCAGCGATAACTGGAATATGATCTCGCGGACGATCGTGCCGTTCGTGTGGGATCAGTACAATGTCAGCCCGCTGGGGCCGTCAGGCCACCAGACCGGATTCGCCGACAGCAGCCAGTCGCTGTTCTTTTCGCCCTCTACACCAGCGTCACTTGGCCCTCTCGGCAACCTCGTGTGGGGCGTCGGGCCGGTTTTTGGCCTTCCGACCGGAAACTCCGATCCGCTTCTGGGTTCGGGCAAATGGACGGCCGGGCCGACCGCCGTGGCTCTGGTGATAAACGGCGGATTGACCGCGGGTGCGCTGGTCAATCACACGTGGGACATCGGTGGCAAAAAGAACCGTGCTGCAGTCAACTCGACCTATTTGCAGCCATTCCTTGCTTACACCACGCCTTCAGCGTGGACCTATTCGCTGAACTCTGAGTCGTTCTATAACTGGGAGACGGACGCGTGGTCGATACCGATCAACGCCACCGTCTCGAAGCTTTCTTCGATTGGCGGACAGAAGGTCAGCTGGCAGGCGGGTGTGCGCTACTGGGCCGAAAGTCCGGCCGGTGGGCCGGAAGGATGGGGCGCCCGCGGTCAGCTCACATTCCTGTTCCCGACCGGCGGCTGAGCCGCCCTCACATCAGCTCCTTTGTGGCTGGCACTGCTGCAATCGTGGCCGCATGTGTTCCGACCAGGCAGGCGACGTCTACACTGTGGCCGTTCGACTGTGGGGAGGAATCCTGTGCGCGCGCAATGGCATCGAAGCGTGAATGCTCACTCGACGTGTCTCGGAAGGGAACGTCGAGTCTACGCTAGCCTGCTGGTGCGCGGACTCCTTGCGTGTTAATGAGGCAGCCCTGCGCCGGTGGCGGCACTAACAGAACCAATCCACATGCGACAGTTTCTGAAATACGGTGTCCTTTCTTCGGCACTGGCGACCGTTCTCCTGGCCGGCCCCGCCTTCGCCATAAGCGGTTATTCGACGGCCCACCTCAACCTTCGGACCGGGCCGGGTACGCAATATCCGGTGGAAGGTGTCATGGATCGCAACGTCCGTTCCGAGATAACCGGTTGCCTGGCCGACTATTCCTGGTGCGCGGTCCAGGTCAGCGGGGTCAACGGATGGGCATCGGCTGAGTATCTGGTTGTCGACGAGGACGGCAAGATAACCCATGTGAACCGTGGCGGCGCATCAACCGGCATCCCGGTTCTCGAGGCAGAAGGGTTCGTCGAGATCGCGGCCGTCGAGGCCACGGGCGTCATCGTCAGTCCCGGTGGGCATGTGGAAGCCATCGTGCCCGAGGAAGCGGTCATCGCCTATATCGCTGCGGCGCCCGTCGAGTCGGTGCCCGTCACCGGCGAGATCGTCGTGGGTGCGCACGTTCCGGACGGTCTGCAACTCTACGAAGTTCCGAACGCGGTTTACGGTTTTGCCATTCTCAATCATGTACCGGTGTTGGTCGATGTCGGCTCAAGAGAGATCGTCTACATGCGTCGATAGCCGCGTTTTGCTGCAACGCCAAGGCCACAACGGGCCGTCCTCCAGGGCGGCCCGTTTTCTTGTCTGCGCGCCCGCCTCAGCGCTCCTCGGATACGTCGTCCATTTCGGTCTCGTCGACGCTTGGAGCCCGCCTTGCCGCCGCCTTGACGTAACCGGTATCGCCGCCGGTTGCGAGGATTGTGGCCTGACCAATCCAGTCGTCTCGCTCGATCCGTTCGGGAAAAGACAGGTGCTGCGCCATCCAGCGGACTTCAGCGGGCGTCCACGCGGCGATCTGGCCGAAATGGAATACCCCGAAGCCGTTTAACACCGCTTCGTTCTTCTTGCCGATCCCGCGGATTCGCTGCAGGTCATCGGGAACGCCGTTGCGCGGAAATGCCAACCCCGCCGGCCGCATGGCTGTCTGGTCAGGCTCGTCGGCGCTGGTATCCGGCGAGCTCTCAATCTCATCCGAATCCGCCGCGCGTGTTTCCGGCGATCCGGCCGGATCCCATTCGGAATCATCATCCCAAACGGCCTCTCCATCGGGCGGCTGCCAATCCTCCCCCGCGGCGCCGGCCGGGACGGTATCGTCCATCGGTGCCGCCGTGGCCGCTCCGCGGCCCTCAGCCGGACGTTCGCCCTCCGGCCCGGCGGCAGGGCGATCGGGCTTGGCGGAGACATCATAGCTGACATAGTCATTATCGTAGTAGCCGCCCGCTGGGCGGGCGAATGCGTCCGGTCCCCATGTCGGCGCCAGGCCGACGGCCCGCCGCACCCGATCCATTCCACGTCCCACCGCCGCTGCAAGGGCTTCCTGGCGCTCGGCAAAGGGAGTCTCCGCAATCAGCACATAGGCAAAGGTTCCGAGGACGCCGCCGACAACGAAGGCGGCGAGCAGAAGCAGCCATACCTCGATGACGTGCCGTATCACTGTTCGTCGCTTCCCCCCTCCAGCCACGCCGTCATATCGTCGACGTTGCGAGGGTCCTGATACCACCACCCCACCGCAAGACCGACGAGGAGAGCCACCAACAGGAACGGCCAATAAGCGGAAATAATGAACAGCATTGCGAATTCGTCAGCCTGCGTTTGGAGCGGCAATCGTGAAATCGATGCGACGGTTGGCAGCCTTGCCGGCCTCGGTCTCGTTGTCGGCGATGGGTTTTGCCTCACCATATCCGACCGCAGTCAGCCGCTCCAGCCGTACACCCGCATCGACCAGATATTCCACGACCGCATCGGCGCGTGACTGTGTCAGTTGGAGGTTATTTTCATCCGAACCATCCGAGTCGCTGTGTCCCCCGACCTCGATCGCCGCGGTCGGACAACGCATCAGGACACCGGCTATCCGGTCGAGATGGGAAAAGCTGTCACTGGCAATTTCGCTCGCGCCTTTGTCGAACTCCACCCGTCCACCACCGCGCACTGCCTCGAGCCGCCCGCGACATGCATCTGCATCGAGCGGCTGTCCGACCTGTCGGGTGACGATGGCAATGTCAGCCTTGAACGTTTCGGGAATCGCCTCCGAAGCCAGTTCCGCGATCCGCTCGGCCGCCCGCTGATGGAATGTCGTACCCTTTATGCCGACCACGGTATCGGCGATATCCAGCCGGCCGCCGGCGAGGCGAGAAATCGGCTCCATGGCACCCGTCGCCGCGGCGACAAACCCGTCCGGAGCACCACCGGCAAAGGTAATTTCGTCCTTTATCACATCCGATTCAAACCAATCACGCGCCGCATTGATGATTTCCTGCTTGTCTTCACGCGACGGCGCGTACCCCGCCAATACCAAACCGTCGACGGAACGACTGACGCTAAGTCGATAGGGAGAGGCTCTCGGCGGATCGATATCTGATCCACCGAGTTGCAGACTCGCAGGCAAGGTCCGGGCATTTGCGGTCGTCAGCGTCAGAAACGCATCGGAATCCATTGCTTCACCAGCAATCGCATAGGTCTTGCCATCCAGCGTTACCGAACCTGAACGAAGTTGGGCAAGTTGCCCCATTCCGAATTTGACCGCTCCGACCCAGTCGATCTTCGGCTCGCCGGAAGCGATTCCCACATCATCAGTTACCGAGAGTCCGTCAAACAGATCTTCCTTCAGCGCCTGGACTTCAGCGCGATTCTCCAGCGACGGCACATAGCCCGACAGAGTCACCGTGCCCCCCTCCCGGCTACCGATCCAGCGGTAATCCTCCACCGGTGCCGGCGTAATCGCATTCGCCACGATCTCCAGGCCGGGCGGTAGCGTGCCACCGATCCCACCGACAACCGCGTCGTAGTCTTCCACGCTGCGTGCCGTGCCGGCTACGTCGAGCGTCAGGCCGTCAAGCATGACACCACCGTCCTCAAGCCTGCTCAGAGCTTCAATCGCAAACGCCGCGGCGTCCTCGAATCCCTCCGGTTCGCCGGAGCCGATGTTCATGTTGTCGACGACAGGCAAACCGGGCATCACCGACTCAGCTGCGGCAATGAGATTACTCTTCACCACCTCGTTGGGTACAAACCCGGCCAATGTGATCGATTTCTCGCCGAGGCTCGCCGACCAGACGAAGGGGTCGGCGCGTGCCGCCAGAAGGTCCACCGGACCCAGCGTGATCCCGCCGGGCACGGCATCATTCAGGGCAATCCGCGCGAAATCATAGCTCTCGGGCGTCGCGGCGACACCAGCGACTGACAACGTGCCGTCGGTTATCGTCACCAGCCCATCGGAAAGTTCGGCCAGCCGTTCAAGAGCGAAACCGGTGGCCACCGTGAACCCCGGAACTGCCCCACGCGCAAGCTCGGTGTCATCCCGAATCTCGGCATCGGGTAATGCTCGCCGTGCCGCCGCCAGAACAGCGTTCCGACTCGCCTCCGACGGAACGTAGCCTGAAAGTTCAATCAGTTGCGGGCTCCGATGGGCGGACCAGACATAGGGCGAAGCCACCGGCAACAGGCCCGCCTTGTTAACCACCGAGGCCACGCCATCGACCCCCTCGGCAGCAATGGCAGCCTCGTCCCGAAGCTCCGGCGTCGGCGCTGTTCCCGTGAGCTCGATGTTCCGGCCGGAGACGACAACCCGCGCCCAATCGTATCCGTCGGCGGAGAGCCGGCTAACGACCCGGGTCCCAAGGTCTATCTCGACATCGCCGGTTCTCAGGAGGACGGCCAACAAGCCCAGCACAATCGTAGCCGCGAGTCCGGGCCGTACCCATCTTCG
>JAAEOR010000792.1 GCA_024222895.1 Hyphomicrobiales bacterium
CAGATCGCGACCATGGTGAGCATGCCCTTGACCGGATTGCCTTCAAGAACGACCGGCATGTCCTCGGACTTGGCACGACGCAGCAGCGGAACGACGCCTTCCTCGTTGACGGGCGTCAGGATCAGAACATCGACACCCTGGGACATGAAGTCTTCGGCGGCGGAGACCTGCTTGGCGACATCGAGGTTGGCGTCCCTTACCTCCAGCTCGATCCCGAGTTGCGCAGCCCGGTCTTCCATGCCCTTGATAACGTTCTGGTACCATTCGTGGGTCGCGTAGTTGACGACATAACCAATGCGTTTCGGCATGTCTTCGGCTTGCGCGGAGACCGCCATAATCGTCGCCAGCGCCGTGCCGGCGACCATGAGTTTCAGAATCGACTTACCCATCTACCTACCTCCCGGTTGTCTCGCACCAGCGGTGAAATTGTTGACGCCCTCAATCTTCACCGGCGGGGTTGCCGGCTTGCTCGGGAGCGCCCAGAGCGCGCGAGATTTCAAGCACCGCAGCCTGGGCCTGCTTCAGGACCGTGTTTCGGTCGAAGCGCGCACGGGTCTGCGGCAAATAAGGGACCGTGAGCGCCGCTACTGCGGTGCCCAGATGGTCGCGAATCGGCAGCGAAATATTGAAGCAGCCGTCGACAGCGAGCGATGACCGCATTTCGAATCCGGTCAGTTCAATCGACGCGAGGCGCTTGCGCAGTTCGTCCCGGTCGGTCGACGCATCGGCTTCAACCAGGAGATCGACCAGGTGATCGCGCGCCGCCTCGGGAAGACAAGCAAGAAGGACGGCACCGGAACTGGTTTCCAGTATGGGAAACTGTGCACCGAGCGCCACCGAGTAACGCATCGGCAGCGGCGAATCCACCTGCAGAACGATAAGGATTTCGGTGCCGTTGAGAACTGCGAGGTGGCAGCTTTGGTCAGCGCCTTCCGCCAACCTGCGCATGACCGGCAGGGCAACGTCGACGAGTCGATTGACCGGTGGATGCTTGTTGGCCAGCTCGAACAGCTTCAGCGACAGATGATAGCGATCAGACTTGGCACCACGAACCAGATAGCCACGCTTTTCCAGTAACTGGATGATCCGATAGACCTCGTGGATAGACCGGCCGAGACCGGTGGAAATCTCGGTCTGGGTGACGCCTTCGGGGCGTCCGGCCATGAATTCCAGTATGTCGAGCGCCTTCTCCGCCGCCGGAACACGATAGGCCGGACGCGCCTGCTGCTCGCCATCGCTCACCACCTCCGGCCGAAGCGTGCGAACATTGTCGCTCATGCGTAGCTCCGATTGAGTTTGACCGAGCCGACCCGCTCGGCGGACCGATTGAGCCAGTCGGCAAGATCTTTGGCGTCCAATTCGCCCTTGATCGCGGCAAGAGCTTTTTGCGTTCCCTCCCGGAAGACGTCGACGAACCCGGCACCGGTATCACGCAGATAAGACCCCTGGAGTGTCGCAAGCGTATCTGCAAAGAAGCCGCGCGTCAGCTGGTTGACGTCCGGATCGGCCCAGGCAGCCAGCGATCCCGGCTGCCCCCCTTCCCGGACGTAGACACCGCGCTGAAACGCCTGACCGCACAGGTGCAGCGCATAGGCGGCGGCCTCGTCGCGATGGTCGGAAAAGGCGCTGACGCCGATTCCGGCGCCGCCGAGCAGCGACCCGACCGGCGGTGAAGCCGGGATGTCCGTGAACGCAAGTCGCGGCGTCTCCGCCCGCGAAGCGTAGTTCACATAGCCGAAGGCAAAGGGCGTATAGACCACATCATCATTGTGGATCATGTGCTCGAAACACCGGATCGGATTCCACGACCACGACTCCGGATGCGCCACGGCGGCGATTGCGCGGAGCTTGTCGATCACCTCGGACGCAACCGCCGCGTCCAGCCCAATCCCATCGCCCAGACGCACCGGATGCCCGGCCACGGCCGCGCCTGTCAGCACCAGACACATCGCATCCGTGGGGACCAGCGGTAACCCCAGCCATCGATCGGCGGCGCGCAGCCGACGCCCAAGATCGAGCACATCCTCATGGGTGCGCGGCGCATGGGGGACGTATTTTTCCAGGAGATCGGGGCGATATGCAGCCACCTGCGCCGCCGCGTCGATCGGCAACGCCCATTGACGATCTTCGGCCTGATACGACTCCCACGACTGCCCGACCGAATCCGCTTCGAAAGCGCGGCGCATGTCGTCGCTTAAGTAGTCATCCAGTGGCGTAAACAGTCCGTCACGCGCGAGTTCGCCCGCGAACGGATGGTCAAAGATGACCAGATCATAGTCCCTGGCCGCCTCGTCGAGCCGGCCCTCGCCAAATTCGTAAAGACTGCGGCGATCCCAGGAGATCGTGACGTCCGGATGGCTGGCGCAATAATCAGCCACGCTGGCGTCCAGAGGACCCCAGCACCGGCGATGATCCCAGGCAAGCCCGGTAAGGGCTGCGGCCATCCTTGCTCTCCCCACGATTGTTGCGAGCCGATCTCCGCCGGCCTCGAAAACACGATATCGCGATTTTTTAGATATACAAGTAGATTTTTTATATGCCGGCGGGGCTCGGATTCGCCGCGCCGCATTATCGGGTGAGTCCGCATCGTTCACGGCCCAGTGCGGGCATTGCGCGAAGTCGCGTCAGCCGCAGTTCAGCTTCCCAACAGCGGGCATTTGGCTCGTTCAAGAATTGGCAGTGCG
>JAAEOR010000793.1 GCA_024222895.1 Hyphomicrobiales bacterium
CACGGCGTTGGTGGACACGCCGAACAGGGCCTCCGCAGTCCGGTTCATGCCGTCGACCACGCCTGCGCCGTCGATGACAATGACGCCGTCTGTCGCCGTGTCGAGGATCGCCTCGAGTTCACGGGCTCGTTCGCCATCGGCGTCCGCAGCCTCGGCGTCTGCTTCCAGCTCCGCCGGTCGTTGCGCCACTGCTTCGGCCAGGGAAAGCATCAGGGCGGTCGCGCCCCCCCACGTCACCGCATGCAGTCTGGCCTCGACGTCAATGGTCGTCCCGTCGCTGCGTACAGCCTTGAGCGCACCGGTTCCATCAGGCGTCCTCGACGGATCTTCCCCATCCGGAAAAATCGCATCGGTACCGCCATTGGCGGCAAAGGCTTCAACGGAGGGGTACCCCAGCCAATCCAGCAGCGGGCGATTGGCAAACAGGGTTTGGCTGTCGCGGTAAATCGCGATGCCGACCGGCAGCCGATCGAGCAATGCCTGGTCAAACGGCGCGGCAACGACGGACGG
>JAAEOR010000794.1 GCA_024222895.1 Hyphomicrobiales bacterium
GCTCCGGCGGTTGCGGGAATGCCTTTGGAATCAATGGTTTGGTCCAAAGTCTACCTGAAACCGCCGGGCGAATCACTCCGGAAAAGCGCGATTCTACAAATTATTTCAGTCGGTTAGCGTTTATGGACGGACACTAGTTAGATCCGTTGGCGGTTGCGCTGCCGGACCGGCAAAAGCCTTCTCCTCAGCAACAACCCATGTCGATGACGTGACGCCGCACATACTGCACCCCTCTCGGAGCAGTTTCGACGGGCATTCACACGATCCGACCCACGTCCTTCTCCTAGTGAAGCGCCATCGCGACACGAAACGCGTCGCCAGCTGATCGGGAGAAATGACCATGTCTGCAATCGCTTGTGATTCTTCCTCGCCTCCGTCCCAAAAGCCTCGGCCGTCAGGGGCGTGACCATGACGCTCCCGCTCATCGCACTGGCCGTCGGCGCCTTCGGAATCGGGACGACGGAGTTCGTCGTGATGGGGCTTCTTCCTGAACTCGCTCGCGACCTCGACGTCGCCATTGCCGATGCCGGGCTCGTCGTCACAGCCTACGCGGCCGGTGTGGTCGTTGGCGCCCCGGTCATGGCCGTGGCTACCAACGGCCTGCCGCGAAAAGCCTCACTGCTGACGCTGATGGCGATCTTCGTGCTTGGCAACGCACTCTGCGCGATCGCGCCCGACTACACGCTCC
>JAAEOR010000795.1 GCA_024222895.1 Hyphomicrobiales bacterium
AACAAGATGCTGTATATGCGGGTCTGCGACTGGTGGCGTCGCGAAAACGATCTGCTGGTTGAGAACTGGGTGTTTGTCGACATTCCCCATGTTCTCATGCAGATGGGTTACGACCTGTTCGATGAACTGGATCGGCAAGCGAACGCCGGTTAGCAGCGCCCACGTTTGCCGACGGGAGTGATGTTGCCGACGACTGCCGCCGGTCCGGGAAGATGGTTGCGACGGTCAGCTCCGCGGTCATACGCGAACTCGCCGGTCAGACAATCAGGGCGGAGCCGCCAAGTTGGCATCCTGATGGCGCTGGACTGGATAACAACGCCAATGCGGGATATCCGGATACCCGTTGGTGGGATAGTGTTCTGGTGCCGGATTCCGGCGGATCCGCGGAGGCCATACGTCCAACCCGGAGGTCCGTTTCAAGTTGGAGCCCGAACGGTCGTTGCCCTTCTATCGAAGCACGCATAGCGCGATCACGTTGCGAAGGCCTCAACCCGAGACAACACAGTCTGGCAGGACGCCCAGCCGTGGCCACCACAACTGACCGCTTTCCAATATTGGCGATTCGGTTACTATGGGGCCATCGGTTCCCCAAAGCGGGACGTTGCCCGAATGCTCATGACAGGGCGGCAACAATGCTGGCGGCAGCGAGAGAGATTGGCGGCGGAAAGGGCCGGCGGTGGCAGTTGGGTGATCTAGCAGGTGCGGTCGAAACGGCGCCGTCGGCCGCCGTCGGTGGCGACGGGGCAATTCCGGCCGTTGAAGCGCGCGACATCCACAAACGATTTGGATCGCTGCAGGTTCTGCAAGGTGTGTCGCTTGAGGCGCATCGCGGCGATGTCACAGCGATCATTGGCGCATCGGGGTCGGGCAAGAGCACGTTCCTGCGGTGTATCAATCTTCTGGAAGTTCCCGACGAAGGGACGATCCGGGTCGGTGGCGAGGAGATCATCCTGGAGGGCGGCCGCGAGGGCAGGCGCCGCCCCGCCGATCAGGGCCAGGTCAACCGGGTTCGCACGCGGCTCGGCATGGTCTTCCAGAGCTTCAATCTGTGGAGCCATATGACGGTGCTCGGCAATGTCATCGAAGCTCCCGTGCATGTTCTCGGCCGGCCCAAGCGCGAGATGCGCGAGATCGGTCGCAACCTCCTGAACAAGGTCGGCATTGCCGACAAGGCGGATGCCTACCCTGACCAGCTTTCTGGCGGACAGCAGCAGCGTGCGGCGATAGCCCGGGCGCTTGCCATGGAACCCGCACTCCTGCTGTTCGACGAGCCGACCTCGGCACTCGACCCCGAACTGGTCGGGGAAGTCCTGCGGGTGATCCGCGGACTGGCCGACGAGGGCCGTACAATGATCCTGGTTACCCATGAGATGCGATTTGCCCGTGAGGTGTCTTCCCACGTCCTGTTCCTGCACAATGGCAAGGTGGAGGAAGACGGGACACCGGAACAGGTATTCGAGGCGCCGACATCCGATCGCTGCCGCCAGTTTCTTGCAACCCACTACTGACAGCATGGAGAGAAAACGATG
>JAAEOR010000796.1 GCA_024222895.1 Hyphomicrobiales bacterium
GCGGCCAAGTTCCGCTACATGTTCGGCGGTAAGGCGGAAACGCCGGTCACCATTCGCGCGATGGTCGGCGCCGGCTTCCGCGCGGCGGCGCAGCACAGCCAGATGCTGACCCCGATCTTCACCCACATACCTGGCCTGAAAGTAGTCTGTGCGTCGAACGCCTATGACGCCAAGGGACTGCTGATCCAGTCGATTCGTGATAACGATCCGGTTATTTTCTGCGAACACAAAGCCCTGTATGCGAGTGAAACCGACGTACCGGAAGAGTCTTACACGATACCGTTCGGCGAGGCCAATATCGTGCGCGAAGGCGCCGACGCGACCATCGTCGGCTACGGCCTGATGGTGCACCGCGCCAGCGAAGCGGCCGAGGCGCTCGCCAAAGATGGCATCCAGTGCGAAATCGTCGACCTGCGCACGCTGTCGCCGATCGATACCGATACCGTCATCGAAAGCGTCGAAAACACCGGCCGCCTGATCTGCGTCGACGAGGCCAATCCGCGCTGCTCGATCGCGGCGGATGTCGCCGCCACGGTAGCGCAGGAAGCGTTCGGCAGCCTGAAGGCCGCGCCGCGGCTGGTCAACGCGCCGCATACGCCGGTGCCGTTCTCGCCCGCGCTCGAAGATCTTTACATCCCGAGCGCCGAGCGTATCGTGGACGCGGTGCGCAAGACCAT
The DNA here is from genome assembly GCA_024222895.1 of Hyphomicrobiales bacterium. Classification (GTDB taxonomy): domain Bacteria; phylum Pseudomonadota; class Alphaproteobacteria; order Rhizobiales; family Kaistiaceae; genus Bauldia. The sequence continues at coordinate 678 of JAAEOR010000796.1, forward strand.
GGCGCCGTGACCATGAGCGAGGGCAACATAACGCCGGTGCTGATGCCCAAGTGGGGTCTCTCGATGCGCGAGGGCGTCCTCGTCGAGTGGCTGGTCGACGAGGACGCCGAGATCGGTGTCGGCGACGAGATCATGGAGGTCGAAACCGACAAGATCGCGAGCGCCGTCGAAGCCGCGGACGCGGGTATCCTGCGGCGCCGCGTCGGCGACGCCGGAGAAACCTACCCGGTGCGCGCGCTGTTAGGCGTGCTTGCGCCGCCGGACGTCAGCGATGGCGACATCGATGCCTATATCGCGGACTACGAGGTGCCCGCCGACGAAGCGGATGACGAGGACGCGGCGCCGCAGTACGAGTTCGTCGACACCGCGGCGGGGCGCCTGCGTTACGCCCGCCGCGGCGACGACGGGCCGGCGCTGGTGCTGATCCACGGCTTCGGCGGCGATCTCGATAACTGGCTGTTCAACATCGACGCGCTGGCCGAACGGGCGCGGGTCTTCGCACTCGATTTGCCCGGCCACGGTCAATCGACGAAACAGCTCGGCGACCCGAGCCTGGCCGGACTCGCGAGTGGGTTGCAGGCGTTCCTGGACGTACTCGAGATCGACTGCGCGCACCTGGTCGGGCATTCGATGGGCGCCGCGATCGCGGCCCGGCTCGCCTGCGATGCGCCAGCCCGAGTGCAATCGCTGTCGCTGATCAGCGCCGCCGGTCTCGGACCCGAGATCAACGCGGATTACATCGACGGCTTTGTCGACGCGGAGTCGAGGCGCGAGCTCAAACCGGTGCTGCTCAACCTTTTCGCCGACAGCGAACTCGTGAGCCGCGGCATGGTCGACGACCTGCTCAAGTACAAGCGCATCGACGGCGTGCAGGAAGCCTTGTCGAGCCTGGCTGCGGCACTGTTTCCCGGCGGTGTGCAAAGCGCGCAGCTCGCCGCGCAAATCGACGCGTCGGACTTGAGCACGCTGGTGATCTGGGGTAGCGACGATGCGGTTATACCCGCCGCGCACGCACAGGCCCTGAACAACGCAACGCTCGAAATCATCAATGGCGCCGGCCACATGGTGCAGATGGAAAAGGCGTCGGCGGTGAATGCGTTGATCCTGGCGCATATCGATTAAACCCCGGCTGCCGCTTCAGCGGTAGCCGGCTTTTGGGGCTAAAGCTGCGATCACCATGAGCATCACCCGCTTCAATATCCGGGTTTATATCCTGCTGCTCGACGAAAGCCGGGAAAGC
>JAAEOR010000797.1 GCA_024222895.1 Hyphomicrobiales bacterium
CCTCGGCCAAGCGAATGATCGAGAAGGACGGTGCGATCATGATTACCGGCGGTTCGTCGTCGGGCGTCGCGGTTGCCGTTCAGTCGCTCTGCCAGGAGATGGGCATCATCTTCATGGCCGGCCTCACCCATTCGAATGATACAACCGGCAAGGACAAGCGACGCTACGGATTCCGACACTTCTTCAACGCCTATATGTCGGGTGAGGCGATTGCGCCGATCCTGGCCGAGGAGTATGGCAAGGAGCGTACCGCCTATCACCTGACCGCCGATTACACTTGGGGATGGACCCAGGAAGAATCGATCAAAAACGCCACCGAATCGCTCGGCTGGCAGACGGCGGAGGCGGTCCGAACGCCACTCGGTGCCGGTGATTTCTCCCAGTACATCACGCCGGTCCTGAATTCTGGCGCCGACGTTCTGATCCTCAACCATTACGGCAAGGACATGGTCAATTCGTTGACCCAGGCGGTCCAGTTCGGGCTTCGTGACCGTCAGGCTAACGGCAAAAACTTCGAAGTTGTCGTGCCCCTGTTCTCTCGCCTGATGGCACAAGGCGCAGGGGACGCGATCAAGGGCATCCTTGGAACCACCAACTGGAACTGGTCGCAGACGGATGAGGGCAGCCAGGCCTTCGTCAAGTCGTTCGGCGGCGAATACGGTACGCCGCCGTCGCAGGCCGCACAAACCTGCTACGTGCAGACTCTGCTTTATGCCAACGCCGTCGAAAGCGCTGGAACCTTCTACCCGCCGGAAGTGATCAAGGCCCTCGAAGGGTTTGAATTCGACGGCATGGGTAACGGCCCGACGCTTTATCGGGCGGCGGATCATCAGTGCTTCAAGCAAGTTTTGGTGGTGCGTGGCAAGGCGGAGCCGTCCAGCCAGTTCGATCTGCTCGAGGTCGTCAAGATCGTTCCGCGGGCGCAAGTCGAATACGATCCGGCAATCTTTGGCGGCGAACTCGGCCCGTACGTGCCATCGACCTGATCCATCGGCCCTGGCCCGGCCGCCGCTTGCCGGTGGCCGGGATTTTGGTTCTTGCAGGCGGTCGGATATTCCGGCAGCCTTGGAACGACGAGACAGCTAGCCAAGCGGTAAGCGAGCCATGTTGGACTCTATCGTTCTGCAATTCCTCAATGGACTGGACAAGGGCGGCGCCTACGCCCTGATCGCGCTGGGCCTCACCCTGGTTTTCGGAACGCTGGGGGTCGTCAACTTTGCCCATGGTGCAATCTTCATGCTCGGTGCCTTCTGCGCCGTGGCGATGCAAGAGCTTCTCACCTTCTCGGTTGAGATAAAGGACGAATCCGTCACACACTTCGAAGCATTCAAAGAGGTTCCGTATCTGGAGATCTGGTTTGGTGATTTCGGCGCGACGATTATCGAATGGTCGCTGCCGTTATCTATCCTGCTGGCGATTCCGGTCATGCTGCTTATTGGCGTTGTGATGGAGCGCGGCCTGATCCGCTTCTTCTACAAGCGCAGCCATGCGGAGCAGATCCTGGTGACGTTCGGTCTGGCGATCGTGCTGCAGGAGATCGTCCGCATTATCTTTGGTGCCAATCCGATTCCGGTTGCTGCTCCCCCGCCGGTTGAGGGCAGCGCCGATGTCGGTCTCTGGCTCGGGCTGGGCAGTGGGGTGGTCTATCCCTATTGGCGGCTCATCTACTTTGCGTTTTCGGCGGCGGTGCTGGTCGCCGTCTTTGCATTCCTTCAGTTTACTACCTACGGGATGGTGGTCCGTGCCGGTATGCGGGACCGGGAAACCGTGGGCCTCCTTGGCATCAATATCCAGCGGCGGTTCACGGCGGTCTTTGGTCTTGCAGCGATCGTCGCGGGGCTAGCCGGTGTCATGTACACGCCGATCGTCCCGCCGACCTACAGCATGGGGATGGATTTTCTCGTACTCTCCTTCGTCGTGGTTGTCGTCGGTGGCATGGGCTCGCTTGGTGGTGCCGTGCTTGCCGGATTCCTGTTGGGCATCCTGCAGTCCTTCGCCTCGATGACTGAGATCACGTCGATCTTTCCCGGTATCGACCAGATCATCATCTACCTAGTTGCCGTCATTGTACTTCTGGTGCGGCCGCGCGGGCTGCTGGGCCGTGCCGGCGTGATGGAGTCCTGATCATGGAACGAACTTCACGCCGCAGCGACATGATTCTGATGGTGGTCTTCACGATCGTCGTGCTTGCGATGCCGTTTTGGCTCACGCCGATCGGTGCCGGTTATCCGGATCTCCTCCAGAAGTTTGCGATCTTCGGAATCTTTGCGATCGGCTTCAACATTCTCTTCGGGTTGACCGGATACCTGTCCTTTGGTCACGCGGCGTTCCTGGGTGTCGGATCCTACACTGCCGTCTGGGCCTTCAAACTCCTGTCCATGAATATTCTGCCGGCGGTGTTCTTTGCGATTCTGCTGTCGGGGTTGTTCGCACTGGCAATCGGTTATGTCAGCCTGCGGCGCACCGGCATCTACTTTTCGATCCTGACGCTGGCTTTCGCCCAGATGGCCTACAATCTCGCCTATTCCGTGTTGACTCCGATCACCAATGGCGAAACCGGCCTCCGCATCCTTGGAGACGATCCGCGAATCCTCGATGGCGGTTCCGGCACGGAGGATGGTGGCAGCCTGCCGACGCCGGAGCTCTTCGGCCTGGACACAATCGGCTATGATGGGTTCTATATCTGCGCGGTTTTCCTGATCATCGCGTTCTTCATTGCACTCAAGATCACCCGGTCGCCGTTCGGGCTGGCGTTGCGGGCTATCAAGTCCAACCAGAACCGGATGAATTATGCCGGTTTCAATACGCGCCCCTATACGCTCGCGGCCTTCGTCATTTCCGGCATGTATGCCGGACTTGCCGGTGGGCTGCTGGCGGTGACCGATCCGCTGGCTGGTGCCGAGCGGATGCAGTGGACGGCCTCCGGTGAGGTCGTGCTGATGACCATCCTTGGTGGCGCGGGGACGCTCGTCGGCCCGATCCTTGGCGCCGGGATTATCAAATATGCGGAGAACATCTTCTCCGCCTTCAACGAGAACTCCCTGGGCCAGGTCTTCTCCTTCCTGCCCGAGGGGCTCCAGCATCTGGCGGTTGAGGTCTCGCTTATGTTTGTCGGGGAGGGGTGGCACCTGACCCTCGGAATCGTATTCATGCTGGTCGTCATCTTCCTGCCCGGCGGGGTGATGGAAGGGATTTCCCGGATAGGTCGTCGGCTTCGAAAGCCACCGGAGCCCAAGCCTCGGGCGACGCAGAAAGTGCAGACGGCGGGGTAGGGTATGGAAAACATCGTCCTCCACGTCGACGACGTCCACAAGAGCTTCGGCGGGCTTCATGCCCTGAGTGACATCGATCTTCAGGTTGCCGAGGGTAAGACCCACGCGATTATCGGCCCCAACGGTGCCGGCAAATCGACCCTGCTGAATGTGTGTGTTGGCCGGCTGAAGCCGGATTCCGGCGCCGTGGTGTTTGACGGCGCCATCCTGACCGGGCGCTCGCCCCACGATATCAATCAGCTGGGTGTCGCCCGGGTCTTCCAGACTCCGGAGATCTTCCCTGACCTGACGGTACTGGAAAACGTGATCATTCCGGCGCTGTCCAAGCGGGACGGGGCGTTTGCACTGGATGCATGGAAGGCGATGTATGCGGAGGATGACCTCAGGGAGGCTGCCGAAACGGCCTTGGAGGACGTCGGGCTTCACGGCCACCGCCAGCAGGAAGCGGCAAGCTTGTCGCGGGGCGACAAACGCCGGCTCGAATTGGCGATGTGTCTCGTCCAGAAGCCGCGCCTTCTCCTTCTCGACGAACCGACAGCGGGGATGTCGCGTCTCGACACCAACCGGACAATCGAACTCCTGAAGGAATTCAAGGCGCGTGGCATGACCAAGGTGATTATCGAGCACGATATGCATGTCGTGTTCAGTCTTGCCGACCGGGTAACGGTGTTGGCCCAGGGTCGGGTCATCGCCGACGGTTCTCCCGAGGAGGTCCGGGGCGATCCCGTCGTGCAGGAAGCCTATCTCGGAGGAGTACACGAGTGACACTCGCCGCTGATATCACCGCTCCGATTGCAATGGCCTCGGCGCCGAGCGCCGAGGCGGCGCCCGCCGCTGCAACGGCCGACAAGGCCGGAGCGTTTTTTTCCTGCAACAACATCCACGCCTATTACGGCGAGAGTTACATCGTCCAGGGCGTCTCCTTCGAGATCAAGGAGGGCGAGATTCTTGCGCTGCTCGGCCGCAACGGCGCCGGCAAGACGTCGACGCTTCGTACGATTGCCCGAATGGAAGACCCGTCGCTGAAGGAGGGCGAGATCTTTCTTGGCGGCAAGCCGGTGCATCCGCTGAAGTCGTATGAAGCGTCTCGGGCCGGTATCCAACTGGTGCCTGAGGACCGCAGGATTATCGGTGGCCTCACCGTCGAGGAAAACCTGGTTCTGTCGCAAGTGGCGCCGCCGATCGGCTGGCCGCTGGAGCGTCTCTACGAACATTTTCCGAGGCTCGCTGAACGACGCAAGCAGGAAGCGACGACGCTGTCCGGTGGTGAGCAGCAGATGCTGGCCGTTGCGCGAGCGCTGGCGCGCGAGCTCAAGCTTCTATTGCTGGACGAGCCCTATGAGGGTCTGGCTCCGGTCATCGTCCAGGAAATCGAGAAGATCGTTGCCGGGATCAAGGCGGAAGGCATCACGACGGTCATTGTCGAGCAGAACGCTATTGCCGCGCTGCAGCTCGCCGACCGCGCGGTGATCCTCGACATGGGCGAGGTCGTGTTCGCCGGCGGAGCCGATCACGTCCTCGACAACGCGGAACTTCGGGCCAATTACCTCGCTGTGTGACAGGCGCGCCCTAATCCCTAATCCGCTGCCACGGGCTGGTGTTTCAAACCGCCGCGGAGCGCGATGTAGATCGCCGGAATGACCAGGATGGTCAGCGCGGTGGACGACGCCAGCCCAAACAAAAGCGAGATCGCCAGCCCCTGGAAGATCGGGTCGGCCAGGATCACGGCTGCGCCGATCATGGCGGCAAGTGCGGTCAGCAGGATCGGCTTGAAGCGGATCGCGCCGGCTTCCAGCAGCAGGTCGCGCAGAACCCGGTCCGGGGTGCGGGCGTGACGGATAAAGTCAACCAGCAGGATCGAATTGCGCACGATGATGCCGGCCAGCGCGATGAAGCCGATCATCGATGTAGCCGTGAACGGCGCGGCGAACAGCCAGTGGCCGATCATGATGCCGATGAAAGTCAACGGGATCGGCGTCAGGATGACCAGCGGCAGTTTGAACGAGCCGAACTGAGCCACCACCAGGATGTAGATTCCTAGAATCGCCACCATGAAGGCGGCGCCCATGTCGCGAAACGTGACCCATGTGACCTCCCACTCACCGTCCCAGAGAAGGGTGGGGGTGGACTCGTCGTCGGGTTGGCCGTGAAGCGCGATCGCCGGTTTGGTCAGGCTACCCCAATCGGCCTCGTCGATCGCCCGCGCGACCGCGATCATTCCATAGACGGGTGCCTCGAACGCACCCGCGAGCTCACCCGTGACCATCTCCGCCGCTCGGCCGTTATGGCGGAAGATCGGATAGGATGCGGCAGTGCGGTTTACGTGGACAACATCACCAAGTTCGACAATACCGCGCCCACCGGGGAGGGCGTTTGCCGGGACGGGCGTGGACAATGCGCGCTGATCGAGGACGCGGTTACGCTTGGCCAGACCGACGGTGATCGGTATCGGCTGGCGCTCGCCCCCACGATGAGAGTAGCCGACCGTGCTGCCGCGATAGAGCGAGTCAATGGTCTGGTAAACGTCGCGCTCTTCGACATTGTGGTATTCGAGGCTGTCCTGATCGATCACGACGCGCAGTCGTTCTGGCAGAGCCCCAAACGAATCGTCGACATCGACGATGAAGGACACGCTCTCGAACGCCTCGCGAATCTTTGCAGCGACCGCTCGACGGGTTTCTGCATCCGGTCCATAGACCTCGGCAAGCAGCGTCGACAACACCGGCGGACCGGGGGGTGGCTCGACAACCTTGATCGCCGTCCCTTCCGGCATGACAAGGCCGTCAAGGCGTTCACGAAGATCAAGCGCGATCGCGTGGCTGTTCCGGTCGCGGTCTTCCTTGCCGGCAAGGTTGACCTGTACGTCGCCCTGATGGGGCATGGCCCTCAGATAATAGTGCCGGACAAGGCCATTAAAATTGAACGGTGCGGCCGTGCCGGCATACGTTTCGAACGATACGACTTCCGGCAGATCGGCAAGCCGAGCCGCGACGGTTTGCAAGACCCGGTCGGTTTCCTCGACCGACGAGCCCTCGGGCAGATCGACAACCACCTGCAGCTCGGTCTTGTTGTCGAAGGGCAGGAGCTTGACTGTTACATGCTGGGTATAGAACAGGGCGAGCGACCCGATAGTCAGGATCCCGACGACCGCGAGGAAGGACCAGGACCGAGCCCGAGTCTTGAGGATCGGGCTCGCCACTGCGACATAGGCTCGACCGAGAACACCGCCGCCGGCGTGGCCGTCGCCATGCGCGCCGCCCTTGCCGATGCGCACCATCAGCCACGGTGTCAACATCACCGCAACGAAGAACGAGAACAACATGGCCGCCGATGCGATGGCCGGAATCGGGCTCATATAGGGCCCCATGAGACCGGAGACGAACAACATCGGAAGCAACGCGGCGACTACCGTCAGCGTTGCGACGATGGTGGGGTTGCCAACCTCTGCCACCGCCTCGATTGCAGCGCGCGACCGCGTGCGACCGTCGTTCATGGCCCAATGGCGCGCGATGTTTTCGATTACGACGATTGCATCGTCGACCAGGATCCCGATGGAAAAGATAAGCGCAAACAAACTCACCCGGTTCAGGGTGTAACCCATGACCCAGGCTGAGAAGAGCGTAAGCAGGATCGTTGTCGGTATCACAATTGCTACGACAAGTGCCGCGCGCCAGCCGATCGACACGGCGACGAGGATGACAATCGAAATGGTGGCCAGACCCAGATGGAAGAGCAGCTCATTGGCCTTTTCGTCAGCGGTTTCGCCATAGTTCCGGCTGATTGTCATCTGGATATCTTCGGGGAACACCGCGCCGCTGACGGCCTCCAGCCGATGGACGATTTCCTCGGCGATCACCACCGCGTTGGTACCCGGCCGCTTCGCGATCGCCAGCGAAACCGCCGGAACGCGCTGCCGCGTGTCACCGATCTTGGCAATGCCGGCAACCCTGGTTTCGGCCGGGTCGGTGACCAGACGCACTTCGGCAACATCACGGACATACACCGGCCGGCCATCGCGCGCGGTCAGAAGCAGATTGCCGACCTCCGGCAGGCTCTGCAGCGTCTCGCCGGCGACCAGCGCCAGCTGGCGGCCGCCGTCGCGGACTGTGCCGGCGAGGAACGCGCGGTTGGCACCTTCGATCTTGGCGGCGAGTTGGGCCAGGGTGATGCCGTAGAGGGAAAGGCGCTCGGGATCGGGCTCGACTCTGAACTCTTCCGGCTGGGCGCCGACGATATAGGTCAGACCGATGTCGGGAAGCTTGGCGACTTCCACCTGGAGTTCGCGCGCGAGCCGGGTAAGCCCGTTGGCATCCCAGCGGCTGGCTGCCTCAGGGGTCGGGGTAAGTGTGACGACCACAATGGCGACGTCGTCAATACCGCGTCCGACGATCAGCGGCTCGGGCACGCCGACGGGAATCCGATCCATATTCGCACGGATCTTCTCGTGCACGCGAAGGATCGCCGCGTCGGCACTTGTGCCGACCAGGAACCGTGCCGTGACGACAGCCTGGTCATCTTCGGTCTGGGAGTAGACATGCTCAACGCCGTCGATGCTCTTGACGATGGTCTCCAGCGGTTCGGTCACCAGCTTGACGGCGTCGTCGGCACGCAGGCCGTCGGCGCGTATGTGAATGTCGATCATCGGTACGGAGATCTGAGGCTCTTCCTCGCGAGGAAGGGTTATCAACGCCACCAGTCCGAGCGCCAGCGATGCGACAAGCAGGAGCGGTGTCAGCGGCGAATTGATGAACGTGGCGGTCAGCCGGCCGGCGATGCCCAGATTCATGGAAGGAGAACCCGGTCGCCGGCTTGCAGCCCTGTCATCACCTCTATCCGGGCGAGGCCCTCGTCCTCGAAGGCAGGTCCGAGAATGACCGGCACCTCCAGTGTGCCGTTGTCATTCGCAAGCCGGACATAGTCGACGCCGTGACGCGTGATCACAGCCTCTGGCGGAACCGCAAGAACCGAACGCCGGCCAACCGGAATCCAGACGCGGGTCCGCTCGCCGACGAAGTAGTCACCGAGTCCTTCGATTTCGACGTCGGCAAGGACCCGGCCATCTTCGATTTGGGGATAGACTTTCACCAGGGTGCCGGTATCGGCAGTTTGCGGATCGGCCGACGACGCCAGGGGATCCCGTCGATCGCCAACCAGGACGGTCTCGCCTTCGGTGATTTCAGCGGCGTGCCGTTCAGGAAGTGCGAGGCGAAGAAACGTGCCACCGCCGGCGATAAGTGCGATTTCCTCGCCGGGCAGAACCACGGAGTGCTGGGTGACCGGCACGCGCAGAACGCGACCGGATGCCGGTGCTGCGACTTGACCCTCGCTCGACCGGACGGCGATGACGGCGCGCTCGGCTTCGGCTGCAGCGAGTTGGCTGGTAAGGACCTCGACCTGGGTTCGGACCTGGTCGACCCGGGTCTGGGTTGCTGTTCCGCGCTCGAGAAGCTGCTCGGAGCGAGCAAGTTCTGTCCGGGCATTGTCGAGTTGGGATGTCAGGGCCTGCATTGCCGCCTCGGCCGCCTGGCGCTGGAGGGCGATCTTTTCATCAAGGATAACGGCAATGATATCGCCCTGGCGAACCTCGCTGCCTTCGTCGACGCGAATTTCCTGGATCGTGCCACCAAGGCGCGCCCGTGCCGGAACCGGATCGCGACTCTCCACCTGGCCAAACACAGCTTTTATTTCGCTGACGACGATCGGGGCGACCTCGAATTCGGCTGCGACGCCTGGGGTTGAGAGAATGGCCGCCAGGCAAACGATTGGAATCCTGCGCATAGGGAACATGGGCCGTTGAACTCCGGTTTGATGACGCGGTGGCTGCCTCAGCCGAGGGCAGCGCCGGGTTCCGGTTCGAGTTTGCGAAGACGATCGCCATCGGAGACCCGGTGAACGACGGTTGCATTGAGCCTAACGCCGCAGAGACGGTCAGTGCGTTCGAACAAGGCGACGCCAAAGAACGACGGTTGTCGCAATCAGGGCGATGCCCGACGCCACTACGGCGCATGCGCGCTTAATGCTGTGAACTCCTTCACACATGTCGCCACCACCCGGCACTGGGGCCTCTTGCACATAACATTTCGAATTCCATAAATTCAAGAATGTGAATGTGAAGGAAATGACACCGGCCTCCGAGCAAGCGGCGAAGTTGATGCGTAGCCTGTCGCATCCCCAGCGGCTTTTGGCGCTCTGTGCCTTGGGGACAGGCGAGAAGACCGTGGCGGAGTTACGCAGTGATCTGGGGGGAATGGATCAAGTCCCGATGTCGCAGCAACTAACCCGACGGCCGGGTGGACCGTCGGGTTATTAAATGCGGGCTACGCGCTTACCAGATACCCGCAACTGTGTGCCGATCACCCCCCCATGCGCCGACGCTGCCTTGGCGCCGTCGACCTGCGGGGTGTCGGATGCGCATGACCGGACGGTGAACATGGGCACGAACCAGCGACTGCATTGGTCGGGCAGCAGAGGATCATTCTTCAGTCCGGGTGACGCGGCAGGAGCATGCGGCGACCATGCAGCGCGCATGGTTAATAGACGGTAAAGCCTCGAAAAATATTCGAGCGAAAACAGTCGGTTAACCCAATATCAACGATGGTTAACGAAGTCTGACCCGGGCGCAGGCCAGATTAACCATCTAATCACCTTGGTAGCTGATCATTGGAAGCCTGAACGTCCCACGAGCAAACATGACCGATGCGGGACGTCGCCCCGTTGGTGAGATCATGGTCCGGTTGTTGTTCAAGTCGCTCACGAAAGCGCTGACGTTTGTCACGCTTTTTTCGTTATTCGTGGGAGCTGTCGCTTTTTTCGGTCTTGCCAGCCTCACGCCGACATATCAGGGTCGGGTGATGCTTCTCATCGATCCCGGTGACACCCCGGATGGTGTGTCGCTCGCCAATCAGGTTCAAATTCTTCGCTCGAGCGAACTCGCGCGGGTGGTTGCCGACGGGCTTGATTTGGAATCCAACCCTGAATACCGGGCAGCAGCCGAGGGCGGATCCTTGCTTGGTTGGCTGTCAGCCACGGCGGACAAGCTTCTTGGCCGCACTCAATCTCCCGGCAGAGACCACGTGCTGACTGCGTATTTCCAGAATCTCGAGGTGTCTGCGGTTCCACATTCGAGTGTCGTCATCATCGGGTTCTCATCGATCGATCCGCAGTTCGCGGTGCGTGGCGCCAACGCGATCGCTGACGAGTACTTTGATCTGAGGCGCGATGCCCCGACCAATCCCGCCCCCGTACTGACGGCGGCCATCGCGGACCTTCGAGACCGGATTGCTGAAACCGAGGAGGCGATCAAGGATCATCGGATCAATAACGCCGGGTCCGGTACCGAAGGGCAGGTGGCCATGGCGTTGAGGCGGCAGCGGCTCTCCGACCTCAACGCGGAACTGACGAGGGTAAGAAGCCGTCGCTCCGAAGCGGAAATCCGGATTGCCCAGATACGCACCGGCCTTGACGCCGGCACTCTGCCCGACAACCCCGGCATCCTGGGCTCTCGTGAATTCCAACGGCTGACCAGGCAGCGTGGGCAACCGACGACGCAGGTTGGCGAACGGGTGCCGTCGCAGCAGCCGGATGATCCGGACGCAGGCGAACCGACAGCCACCCGTGCCGATCTCGATCAGCAAATCGCCATCGAAGCCCGTGCCATGATGGACATGCTCAAAGGGGAGACTACGCGGCTGCGCGTGCGCGAGGCAGAAATCGAACGCGACCTGACGAGGCTCTCGGCGGCGATTGCCGCGGCCGATCAGGCGCAGGCACGACTGGACGAATTGGAGCGAAAAGCGGTCAGCGACGGTGAGCTTCTGCAGACCTACCTGCTTCGGTATCGGGAGGCGCTTGACCGGCAAGGGGTACAGTCAGAACCCGCCGAGCCTAGGATCATCTCCAGGGCGTCGGTGCCGACCGCCGCGCACTATCCGCGCGTGATCCCGGTCACGGCAATTGTGATGTTGGCAGCGTTTCTCCTCGCGTCCCTCGCTGTAATAGCCCGAACGCGGACGAGCGGGGGCACCAACGGCCACATGAGCCGTGCAAAGCCCACGCCGCCAGGGCCTCTACCGTCGGTGAAACAGATGCGTCGGCAGGACCTGCAGGTCGACCCGACCTTTGCGACCACTGTCGCCAGCCAACGGCAGGAGTCGGTCTCCCGGATTTCCGCGCGGATTGCTTCAGAGCGTCGGCGTTTCATTCTTGTGACCCACGCTGATGGTTCGAATGTCGGCGACCGGCCGCCGGCGGCAGCCGCCCTGGCACGCGCCTTGGCTCGGGCAGATCACCGCACCGTGCTGATCGACCTTCGTGGCGACGGTGTCAGCAATGCGGCGATGGCAATTACCGGCGATCGTCCGGGATTCACCGATCTCGTTGCCGGCGAGGCATGCTTTGCCGAGGTTATCGCCCGCGACCGACAGTCACGAACACACTTCGTTGCCACCGGTCGGAAACCATGCACGGTCGAGGCATTGGCGGGGCCTTCGGCGGCGGCGATCCTCGAAACGCTCACCCATACATACGACCACGTTGTTATCGACTGCGCCCATGACATGATCGATTTGCTGGCACCGCGATCCGATATCTCCGTGGTGGTCGATGGCCTTGAGGCCGGCGACCCACGAACCGAGCCTGTGCTCCGACGCATTGTGGCCGCCTCGCAGTCCCCGGTTCTGCACTTGGCTTTCGAGCCGGCGGTGCGCACACCGGAGGCCGCCAACGCCGCCGCGGTTATGAAGAAGGGGAAAGCGGCCTAGGATCGTTCGGGTGGTCGGTTTTCTCCACGTTGCATCCACCAGATGACCGCGCCCGCCGGTATGACCCAGATCAACCCGGCGATGGCGAAGAATACAGTCTGGGAGAAGGTGGACGCATCTTGTAACCGCACGGTAGCGACGGTCATGGCAACCAGAGCGTACACAGGCACAAACACCATCAACACAATCGTTCCGATCAGCTTTCTCGTGCGCTGTCCCATTGGCTCCTGACCTGCCGCGTCGTCGTGTCTCTGGTTGCTGCCCGTTGCGATGGCCTATATCGAAGGCGCCTGGAGCACAAGCATGACAACCGCAGCCGGCGCCGAAGATCGTGTAGGACAGCGAATGTCGCGCAGTCTGGCCCCCGTGCGTTGGTGGCTTGTCTGTGTCGCTCTGCTTGTCATCGTGATGATCCTGATTGGAGGGGCGACCCGACTGACGGATTCCGGCCTGTCAATCACCGAATGGCAACCGATCCACGGTGTCATTCCGCCGCTCAACCAGGCTGAATGGCAGGAAGAGTTCGCCAAGTACCAGCAGATCCCCGAGTATCAATTGATCAACAAGGGGATGAGCCTGGCGGCGTTCAAAACGATCTTCTGGTGGGAGTGGGGCCACCGGTTCCTCGGCCGGATCATCGGCGTGGTCTTTCTTGTTCCGCTGATCTGGTTCTGGGCCACCGGTCGGATCCACCGAAGTCTGATGCCGAAGCTGATCGTCCTCTTCGTCCTCGGTGGGCTGCAAGGCGCGATCGGCTGGTGGATGGTCGCCAGCGGGCTCAGCCAACGCACCGATGTCAGCCAGTACCGTTTGGCCATTCACCTCACCCTTGCCTGCGCGATTCTCGCCGCTCTGCTCTGGGTCGCAGGCAGCCTGCAGACCATCAACGCTTCGTCCCGTGCCCTGCGCGTCGGGGCGACAATTGTCGTCATTCTGGTGTTCGCCCAGATCTTCCTCGGTGGTCTGGTCGCCGGTCTGGACGCGGGTCTGGTCTCAGACAGCTGGCCGCTGATGAACGGCGATCTGGTCCCGCCCGGGCTTCTGGTAATGCGGCCGCTGTGGTTGAATTTCTTCGAAAACGCCGCGACCGTGCATTTTGACCATCGCCTGGTGGGTTATCTGCTGCTTGCAGCCACCCTGATCCACGCATGGCAGGCGCGTGGCACGCCTTACGCGAAGCGATCTGCCATCCTTTGTCTGGCGGTCGCCGGGCAGGCGGGTGTCGGGATCGCGAATGTGCTGGCCGCCGTTCCGCTATGGTTGGCGCTCGTTCACCAGTTCGGTGCGGTCGTGGTCCTGGCGCTGGCGATCGCAAATCTGAGGGCGATGACCCCGGCG
>JAAEOR010000798.1 GCA_024222895.1 Hyphomicrobiales bacterium
AGGAGAGCGTTGTCAGCAGGAGTGCCTTGCACTTCTGCGCTCGGACAGAGCGACCAGGGTAGGAGAGCGTTGTCAGCAGGAGTGCCTTGCACTTCTGCGCTCGGACAGAGCGACCAGGGTAGGAGAGCGTTGTCAGCAGAAGTGCTTACCACTTCTGCGCCCGGACAGAGCGACCAGGAGTGGAGAGCGATGTCAGCAGAAGTGCTTGCCACTTCCGCGCCCGGACAGAGCGACCAGGAGAGGAGAGCGTTGTCAGCAGGAGTGCTTACCACTTCTGCGCCTGGCGGCGGACGGTGCCCCCTCCACCATGCTAGCGCATGGTTCCCCTCCCCCACGACGTGGGGGAGGAGCGCCGTTGCGTCGTCATTCAGAACGCTTCGGACGTTTCGCGCAACGATCCAGCTGCGTTCCTCCCCCGATTTCGGGGGAGGGGGACCACCCGAAGGGTGGTGGTGGGGGGGCGAACCCGCGAATAAGAGGGCGTCTTCAGGAAGACCGCCGCAACGTTTCGCGAAACCGATCACCGGCCCGACAGTTCATCGTATTGATGGAGGTCCGCCCGGCCGCCGCGGCGGACTGCATACCAGGTCCGCCACGCATAGCGCAGCGACACGATCACCAGGAAGACGGGGTAGATCGCATAGATGTCGCGCATGCGGATCCCGTCGCCGAACACGGTCGACAGGGTCGCGGTTTTCTTCAGGCGCAAGATGAAGAACTTGCTCCAGGTCGGCTCCAGCGACCACAGCAGGCCGGCGCAGATCGCCACGCCGGTGATGATCGCGAAGACCCGGCGCACGCCGGGCCGGACATGGGTGTAGAGGATGTCGAAGGTGACATGATCGCGTTCGCGTACGATCAGGGCATTGCCCCAGAAGATGATCCACACCCACAGCGCCAGACAGAATTCCAGTGTCCAGCCATAGCCGCTCGGGTCGAGCAGCGGCACCGCCTCGGCGATCCATTCCAGCCGCGCCGTGTAGCGGATGGCGATCTGCAGGATGAAGGTGAGGAACATGGCGGCCATCATCATGGCCGCCACGAATTCAGCGCCGCGGACGATCCACCGGAGAATCGTCTTCATCGGGCAGACGTCCGCAGCACCTGTTCAGGATCGGCTAGTTGCCGAGGGCGTTGATCTTCTCGAGCAAGCCTTCCGGCCAGGCTTCGGCGAACTCGGAACCGACATATTGCGACTGGACGTGATTGCGGAACGCCGCAAGATCCGGCTCATAGATCTCAAGGCCCTGCTCGCGCAGGAAGGAGACCAGGTCCTCTTCCTTCTTGAGCTGGTTCTGGCGGCCGCTCTCCGCCGCGGCAACGGCGGCTTCCTGAACCACCGCCTGCTGCTCCGGCGTCAGGTTGTCCCAGACTTCCTTGGAAAAGGCGACATAGTTCAGGTCGACCAGGTGCGAGGTCAGCGCGATCTGGTTGGTGACCTCGTAGAACTTGGCGTCGACGACGGTCGGCAGCGGATTGTCCTGGCCGTCGACCGAGCCGGTCGAGAGCGCGGTGTAGACCTCGGTGAACGCCATCGGAGTCGGGTTGGCGCCGAGCGCCGAACCAAGGAACTGCCAGGCGTCGGTGCCGGGCATGCGCAGGTTGACGCCGGCGAGATCGTCCGGCGTCATCACCGTCAGCTCATCCTTGGTCTGGCGCAGATTGACGTGCCGCTTGCCGAGATACATCACTGCAAGAAGCTTGACGCCAAGCTCGTCCTCGGCCTTCTGCTTGAACGCATCCATCAACGGGTCGTTGAAGACCGCCACTTGATGGGCGGCGTCCTGGTGGACGTAGCCGGTGGCGAAGATCGAGTATTCAGGAAAGAAGGTGGCCAGTTCCTGGGCGGAGGTGATCGACATTTCCAGATCGCCGCCCGCGATGGTTTCCAGCTCGGAGCCCTGGGCGATCAGCGAGCCGTTGTAGTGGGGCTCGTAGGTGGCGAATTCGGCAACCGCCGGCGCGAACACCTCGGCGAGCGCCACCGAGCGCTGGTCGGTCTCCGACGCCGGCGTCGACATCCGCAGCTTGATCTTGTCCTGGGCAATTGAGGGGACGGAAACGCTCGCTGCCAGCAGGGCTGCCAATCCGAGCGCCGAGGTTCTCCATAGTCTCATGCGTTCTCTCCCGACTTTCTTTCTAAGGCCACCGTTATGGCAGCGCGTTGTTTAGAAAAATAGACATTTCCATCATTGCCACGACATGTCATAAGTTGCAACAGGCTAACATGTCAGAGGCGAGGGTCAGTCGTTTTGGAGGGAAATCAACAGCGTTTCGGCATGTCGGCCGCCCTTGCCACGCCGTTTTCAGCCGACCAGACGATCGACCAGGACCGGCTCTCGGCCCACGCCGGATGGTGCCTCGACAATGGTTGCGACAGCGTCACCCTGTTCGGCACGACGGGAGAAGGGCCGTCGCTGTCGGCCGCCGAACGCGCGACCGTGCTGGCGCGACTTCAGGCGGACGGTGTTCCTGGCGACAAGCTGGTGTTCGCGGTCTTTGCCAATTCAGTCGGCGACGCGGTCGAACAGATCCGGGTCGCCTATGGCTTTGGCGCCAGGGCCGTGCTCGTCGCGCCGCCGTCCTACTTCAAGGGTGTGACGGAAGAGGGGGTTGCCGGCTGGTACCAGGCGGTCATCCGGCAGCTTGGCGACGCGGCCCGCGACATTCTTCTCTACAATATTCCGTCACTCACCGGCGTCGCCCTGTCGGTCGATCTGGTCGGCCGGCTCAGGCAGTCCCATGGTCCGTCGATTGTCGGTGTCAAGGATTCCTCCTGCGACTGGACGGTCACCGATCCTCTGGTGCGCGCCCACAACGACATCCATATTCTCGTCGGAGATGAACGGGATCTGGCCGCGGCGGTCCGGCTCGGTGCTGCGGGCTGCATCAGCGGCATGGCCAATGTTTTTCCCCATGCGGTGGCGGGACTGGTGCGCGGCCAGGACGATCCATTCCTTTCCGGCGTTGTCGACGCGATCAACCGCTACCCGATCCTACCAGCGATCAAGACGCTGATCGCCGAGAACACCAGAATACCGGCCTGGGCGACGGTGCGGCCGCCGCTGGTTCCGTTGAGCGCGGGGGAGGGCCGGCAATTCGTGGAGGCGGTGGAAGCCCTGAAGCAGAGTCCGGCGGCGTAAGCGGCGTCGCCCGGCGATCGGACCCATGGAACAGCTCCGACAGAAGGCCTACACCTCGTTTACCGAGCATCTGATGACCCAGGCGATACGGCCGGGCCAGTTCGTTTCGCAAAGGGAACTGGTGGAACTGACCGGTATGCCGCTCGGCGCCATCCGAGAGCTGGTACCGCGGCTGGAAGCCGAGGGCCTGATCACCACCATTCCCAAACGCGGCATGCAGATCGCCCCGATCGATATCCAGCTGGTCCGGGATGCCTATGAATTTCGCCTGATCGTCGAGAAGGAGGCGGTGGCGCAATTCGCCACCCTCGCGTCCGACAACCTCGTCGCGGAAACCATGCGACGCCATGAGGATATCCGGAACGAGGCGCGGTCCAATCCGGTGGCGGCGGACCTTGAAGATCGCGCCCAGGCGGTCGACTGGGGTTTCCATGATTTGATCGTCGACCACATGGCCAACAGGATCACCTCCAACGCCTATCGGGTGAACTCACTGAAGATCCGCCTGATCCGCCGGGAGCTGACCCGGATTCAGGGGCTGGTCCGCCCGGTCATGGAGGAACATTTGCGCATCCTCGAGGGGGTCCAGTCGCGTGAGCCGGCAGCGGCGGTCGCCGCCCTGGAGCGACACATCAGAACCGCTCGCGACCGTGCGCTTGGTTTGGGGGATTAGGGGGCCTTCGGGAGAGGTGGGCGCGGGGGAGGTTCGGTGGGTCTTTCGTGCGATGCCGCGACCCTGAGGCACCGCCAGCCCTTCGCAGCGTCGGCGCTATGACCCGTGGCGAAGGCGAGGGGCGGTTAGTGAGCCATGCCTTCAAACTGAGGGCATTCAGGATGGCGTCGCAGGAGAGGAAGCGTTTCCGTGTCGGGATCACCGGCTTGATCGACGCCTGTGTGGAGAGATACCAGCTGCGCCAGGATTGCTGACGGCAGGTGGAACAGGAGACCCGGCAATGACGGACGCAACCGACGGCATGGTAGGAGACGGGTACTATGATGCCCATTCGACCTTCCAGGCGAAGGTTGCAGAAAGCGGCGCGGAACTGCTCGAGCAGGCTGTTCAGGCCGCAACGCTTCCCGCCGACGGTTCGGTAGTCGTGGCCGACTATGGTTGCGGCGAGGGGCGGAACTCGATCGCCACGGTTCAATCGGTCCTCAAGCTGATTGCGCCACGCATCACTGGCAGCCCGGTCGTGCTCCACAGTGACCTACCGACCAACGATTGGGCAGGTCTCGCCACCAATCTGGCGGGCGAGGGTAGTTACCTTCGGACGTTTCCGGAAGCGAGGGCACTCTTCGCTCCGTGCGGTTACTTCCAGCGGGTGACGATGCCGGCGAGCATCACAATTGGCACATCGGGGTCTGCGGCGCACTGGCTGTCCGGCCAGCCGCCCGGGCTCGATATGCCGCGATCGCTGTATCGCTCCGATGCGCCGTTGGCCGAGCGTGCCAAGATCCTCGCACAGGCCTCTCGCGACTGGGAGGCTTTTCTCGCCGCGCGGGCCGAAGAACTCCAGCCGGGCGGCGTGCTACTTGTCCAGATGCTAGGTTCCGATGGCAGGGACGATCCGCTTCGCGTCAGCGCCGCTGGGCTCTTGAGGCTGATGAACGAATGTGCGTTGCAACTGGTCGAAAGCGGGGATGTTCCAAAGGAGGCATACGCCGCCTACTGTTTCCCGGTGGTGCCGCGGACGGTGGAAGAAGCGGCGGCTCCGGTGACCGGGGCCCTGGCCGATCGCCTCGAGCTCCTTCATTGCGGCCTGGCCACCGTCCCGTCTCCGTATCAGCAGGCGCTCGAAAAAACCGGAGACGTGGCGGCGTTCGCCAAGCATTACACCGCATTTACCCGAGCTTTCAGCGAAAGCAGCCTTGCCCGTGGCGTCTTTGCCTTCGGACAGGGTGATCCGGCCAAGCTCGCGGACAAATACTATGGGATGATGCAGTCGGCTCTCGCCGCCAAGCCCGACGGCTATCCGTTCGACGATCTCACGCTCGCGGTCATGGTTCGCCGCCGCGACTGAGCAAAGTCACGTCGCTTGGCGACGATTCAAACGATCCGTTCGCGGATGGTCGTCACTCGGCGCAGCTGGACAGCCACAATCTAAGCGGGTATTATTCTTTCGTCCCGCTTTCAGGTTTCGGGAGAGATTGCGTGGGAGGTGTGGATCGATTCCTCGTTGTGGCCGCAGTTCTCGGTATCTGCGGAAATACTCCGGCCGGTGCGCAAGAATGCTCCGAATGGCTGAGCACCCTCGCTGCGTCTTCGTTGCAACGGGTCCTGGACACGACCAACCCCTGCGGTGGTCTCAGCCGGGCGGTCGACCTGGGGCTACTCGGGTCGGTGACGGTTGGCGTAGACAAAAAGGAGCGCTTCGCCCTGCGGGAACTCGCTTATTGTCCGATGGACGACCGGTCACGGCTTCAGGCGACGATTGATGTGACCTGCAGGACGAGCCCGGCAGCTGTGGTTGCCGTCAGTGTTTCGGAGACTGTCGACATCGATATATCAGTACGACACAACGGCTGTGTGATCATCAATCGGCTCGACATCGTTCTTCATGTCTGCGCCGACGGTGGCCGGTGTCATCGCGCCGTGGGCGCTCCTGACTGCCTATCCGTGAGCGATCGGCTCAACTCGGATGAACCACTCTCGCCTGGGCCGCGGCGCGTGGTTTGCTGCGTATACAGTGCTGGCGTTTGCTTTAGGCGCTTACTACGCTGTCTTTGACTATGGAGTTCAATATCGTCAGGGATCGGGTTGGATCCCGATGGCAGAGGTGTCGGACTGGTATTTGATTGCCGCCTTCTGGGCACTTCAGATACCGGCATTGGTTGTCGCAAACGCGGCGGCATTTCGCACCGACGGTGCTCATTGGCTCGAGCGGTCGGATATCGGCTACGCGCTGGCCGCCTTTATCTTGGGCACTTTGTTCGCTGGCATCGTTGCCGTCTCGATTGTCCCACTGGAGGTCGGTTTGACCTACGCGAAAGCCACGGTGTTTGCTGTGTGCCACGGTTTGGCGGCGGTGGCTGCTGCGCTCGCTGTGCGTGTTGCATCCAGATGCGGGAGAGGAGGGGCTCAGGACCAGAGCGCCCAGCCGGCTGATTAATCGGGGAACTCCCGCTCCGGAGTCGGCTGGCCGGCACCGGTGACACCCGCTATTGCGCATCCCCGCCTCAAGCCACGGGGACATCACGGACCCGCCTGAGTCAGCCAAGTGTGGCAATCCGCTCCCGGATAATCGCCAGGTTCCGTTCCACCGAGGCCATGTAGGGGTTGTCCCCGGTCGCGGGGTGTTCGAAGTGCCGCCAGAGACCGGCGCACTCTTCGTTCAGCTTGTTGAGCACAAAACCGTCCCAGAACGCCGGCGTGCCACGCAGCAGCGCTTCGTAGCTCTTGAACAGCCACTTGTCGGGGGACAATCCCTGATAGCGGTAGCTTTCTTCAAATTCGTTGAACAGGGGTTCGAGGCGGTCCGGGTAGCGCGGATCGCTGATCTGGCCGACGAAGTCGGCGGTGCAAACGGCCTGGCCCATCAGGCGTTCGATCTCGCTGCGGAATGCGATCTCGTTGACATTCACCCGCGGTCCGGTCGAACTGATCAGGTTCTCGACAAACCGGATGTCGTCGTCTGGCCAGCCGCGCTCCTCCAGAAAGGCGCGGGCGAAATCGCAGGAGCGCCGTTCGTGAAGATGGGTGTATTTGGCGCCGCTGCCCTCCAGGTCGCTCGCTTTCTTGAGAAAGCCGATATCGTGAAAAAGCACCGCGACCAGGGCCCGGCGGAAATCATGCGCAGTGACCGGGGGCGAGGCGTTGTCCTGATGCCGGCGGTACATCAGTTCGGCGAGGCATAGCGTTGCCTGCAGCGTATGGGTGATGTCGTGGTAGGCCGTATCCATAGCCTGATATTCGGGGAAATGTCCGCCGAACAGGTCCTCGACGGCATCCATGTAATCATCGACGTAGCCGCTGTCGGACATGTCAAACAGGTGCTCGTGCCGCTCCCTGACCAGCCGGCGGATTTCGATACCGTCGGAGAAATCGACGTCCAACAGATCCGGCAGCGCCCGTGGTTTGACGGTGTCCCGCATAAACAGCCCTTCCTAAACAGGCGGGCGTCGATCGGCTGGATTGCCCCATCCCCACAAGCCCTGGGCCCCGGCGGAAAGCCGAGGCATCGCCCGGATTATAACGTCCTGTGCCGCGATTATTGTGACATGGGTCACTGACGTGGCGTGGCAAGGGTGCAAGATAGGGAGTTTTCCCTGCAGGTGTTCGTCCGCGACACGCCGTCCCGGCAAGTGACCGTGCAGTGCCGTTGATGAAGGGCCCTGAACCCGATGCGGTTTCCGGAACTCGCCCGGAAGCAGCCGCGCGTCGGGTCCGTTCTCGCGAAGTATTCCCAAAGGGCTTGGCAGCCTGCCGATCAGGCGGCCAGTGTTGCCAGCGCGCACAACACCTGTTCTGCCGAGTCGCATGTGTCGGATGCGCCGGCGACCGACGGGCACGGGGACACGTGAGCACCATTATTGACAGTCCACCCAAAACAAGTTTCCGTGGCTTGGCGCAGGCGGGTTGCGGCATTCGCCGCGATCATGATCGGAGACAGAGCCAAAGGGGGATCGAATGCCGACCATTGTCGCTCACCACAAAATCACCAAGGGCGCGGAGCACTGGCTCAACTCGCCGAAACGCCAGGAATTTTTCGGTGCAATCGGCATCACCAACATCCGAACCTTTGTCGATCCACAGGATCCGACTCGGGTGGCTCTCATTATGGACGTCCCCGATATGAACGCGATGGCGGAGGCGATGCAGAGCGATGCGGCCGCTGAAGCGATGGAAGCCGACGGGGTCGTACCGGAGTCTGTGGTCATCCTGGTCGAATCGTAAAGGTGGTCGCCGCCCGGTGCGTGTTGCACACGGGTGTCTGGGTTGTCGCGAGGACGGGTGATGTCGGCGGGCTGCTGACCGCTGCCGACACGCCCGGTAACGCCATGAAAGCGGTCGACCGGAAACGGGCCTTCGGAGCCGGGATCGGCAAGGCGCTGCCTTACCGGCGTCGGCATCCGCTTGGGCCTCAACGGCTGTCGCGATGTCCCGGTTCCGAGGCACCGTCCAGCGATCGGCTACGGCCCGACCAATGATCTGAGCGCCGCTGTCAGTGCCTTGGCATCATGACCTTTAGCGACGTCTCCAACAAATCTTTGAATGAGCGGCCCATAGGTCTTTCATATCCGCTTGCGCAACTGCCGGCCCCCGTCTCAGACGAACATCTGGTCCAGGATGTACGGTATCTACAAGAAGTGGGCATCTGCCTAGCACCGTGGTGCGGCGCCTTACGTGCTTTGGGGTTCCGCTGACGCGGAACGCCTCGGACGTCTATCGCCGGTGCGGTCCTGAGCATCGGCGTAGTGAGCTGAAGGCGACGACATGAGCAAACTCTTCGACCTGCGCCATCCTTTCTTCCTCCCGCTTTGGCGGCGGGCCGCTACGGTCGCGCTCGCCGGAGGGTGGGCGTTGTTCGAACTGGTCACAAACAGTGTCGGCTGGGCCATCATGTTCGGAGCTGTGGCGGTCTACTGTGTCTACGAGTTTCTGTCGTTTTTGATCCAGACAATTTCAAGGGCTGAAAACGGTTGACACGCACCGAGCCTCCGGCCCGGTGATCGGCAAGGCGCTGGCGAGCGGCCGCGGGATGATCCCGATCCTGGTCGGGTTGCAGTAGGTCGCCGGCGGGAGTTCGCGCTGGGGCCGTCCATCTGCATGGCGACTTGTCCCGGTTACCACGTCTTGACGAATGGTCTGGCAAGGCGTGGGTGGTGCGGATCACGACCACACACCCGCGATGTGACGTCTTGCGTGCTTCCAGGGCGCTCGTTCAAGTCGATCAGGTCCGAGGATGACGAAGGAGGGGAGACTGAGGCGAGTGACATGAATCAATGCCCCTCGTGCCCCCATCTGGCATCACTGCGTCATCGTCTTCAAGCACTGACCATCGACAGGCCGAGTGCCGCGTTGCTCAACGAGATCGACACACGTTTTGCTTCCCTCGTCTGAAGCCCCGGAGGGTCCATCCGGTCAGTCGGAACGCCGTGGAGGTGCGTTGATGAGAACCCTTGTTGTCTACTATTCGCTCACCGGCCACACCAAGGGCCTTGCCGAACGGATCGCCGGCGAGTGCGACGCCGAGATCGAGCGGATCAAGGACGCGAAAGACCGGTCCGGCGCCTGGGCCAGGTTCTCATCCGGCCGGGAGGCGCTGTTCAATCGTCGTGCGGTGATTGGGCAAACCGAGAAGGATCCTGCCCAATATGATCTGGTCATTCTGGGCACACCTGTTTGGGCCTGGACGATGTCAAGTCCCATGCGCACCTACCTCACCCAGAACGCGTCCAGTTTGGACCGGGTCGCGTTTTTCTGCACCGAGGGCGGCGCCGGCGGCGGCCGGGCGTTCCGGCACATGTCGGATCTCATCAGCAAGCGGCCTGTCGCTACCCTTGAGGTCACTGCAACCGATCTGAAGACCGGCGCCGACAAGGACAAGCTGAAGCAGTTTGTCAGCGCGATTGCCGGGCTTTCAGATCCCGACTGACCGGAAACGCATGGAGGCGGATCACATCCCGCCGTGACCAACCGCTCCACCAGCCTGGCAGCATCTTGACGTGCGTCAATGCAGATCCTCCGGCTCGGCGCACTGTCTCTAAAAGCAAAGGTCAAGTCGCGGATGTCCGCATCGAGCGCGACAAACCCGGGTGGCGCCCGCAAACGGATGCGCCCGATGGATGATGGACTCACAGTGCATTGATCCTCAGCCCGGCTAGTGAGGAGAAACAGGTAATGGATGACCAAGACGAAAGGCGAGCGACCGCTGTCAAGCGCGTACAGGCCAAGCGACTCTTCAGGAACCATGTGGCGGTCTATCTGATTGTGAACGCGCTCCTGGCTATTGTTTGGGCCATGTCCGGAGCAGGCTATTTCTGGCCGATCTGGCCAATTGCGGGGTGGGGCATCGCCTTGGCACTGCATGCGTGGAGCGCTTACTTCGAAAGACCGATCTCAGAAGATGACATTCGCCAGGAGATGGAGAGAGGCGACTAGCGGCATCCGGTGAGGACGCCATGCCCCATATCATCAAAGGTCGATCCCCGTCCCCGATAGAGGCATCGGTCCTCTTTCTGCTGGGTTTCGGATTGTTTCTCTTCACCCGTCGCAGCGAGCTTGTTCCGACGATCCAGGTGATGATCGTCGTCGCGCCGATCTTTATTCTCCGGCTCTCTCGTGTCGTTTCTGTCTGGCACGGAATTGCCGTAACGGTTCTGGGGTTTGTCCTGTCCCTGAATGCCGCGCTTTGGGGCCTTTTCGACTTCGCCGATCCGCTGTCCGGGCTGGCGTTCGACATCGTGCGCAGCACGCTGCTGGCCCTGCTCTATGCGTTGCCCTACGTGATCGACCGGCTGCTTTATGAGCGGCTTGGACCCTCGCCTTGGACGGTCTTGACCTTCCCCGTCGCCGTCACTGCCATGCTTTTCCTGTCGTCGCTGGAAGGACCCTTCGACGGCACGACCGCCAAGACGATCTTTGCCTATGGCGGTGCGGAGATCGGACAGCTTTATGCATTGACCGGACTTTGGGGATTCATCTTCCTCTGGTCGCTGCCCGCGGCCCTGGTGAACCACGTCTGGGGGCGGGGTTTCGACATTCGGGCAGCGGCCGCCGCCGCGGCAGGGTTCGCAGTGCTGATGGCCGGGATTTACGGCTTCGGTGTCTATCGCCTGCGAACGACGGACACCGTTGAGACGGTCCGTGTCGCGGCCATCGTGTTAGTGCCGGAGAACGGCGACGCCGTTCCGATGGAGCCGTTCTTCTCGGAGAAGCGGGTTCTCCCCTACGAGGAAACCCTGGCGCGAATCGAGCGCCTGACCGCAGACGCTGTCGCCGGCGGCGCCGGGATCGTTTCGTTCCAGGAACACCTGCTGACCGTCATGGAACCCGACATCGAAAGGGTCCGGACGGATTACCGACGTATCGCGGCGGACAACGCCGTCTGGCTGTCGGTCACCTATTCCTGGTTCGCCACCAGCGAAGACGAGAAGGGCAACAACGTCCACCTGCTGATCGACGATCAGGGAGAAATCCGCGCCCATTACGACAAGCGCTATCTCTTGGGTTTCGGCCCGGCTGGCGAAACCCTGGTCTTCAACAAGGGTGCGAGCGTGATCCAGACGATCGACACGCCCCATGGGCGCATCGCGCTGTCGATCTGCCGCGACATGGCGTTCCCGGCCTTCGCCCGGCAAGCCGGGCAGGCGGGGGCGGACATCATGCTGACGCCGTCCTATGACTTTCCGCGAAGCACCGGGCCGTCCGATCGGGGCCGATCGGTCGAAAACGGATTCACCAACATCCGCCCGACCTACAACGGCGTTTCGTACGCCGCCGATCCTTATGGCCGCATTCTCGCCCGGATGGATAGCGGGGATGGCGGCTCGGGCATCATGTTTGTCGATGTGCCGACCCGCGGCGTGGACACGCTCTATGCACGATGGGGCGACTGGTTCGGCTGGCTGAACGTCGCCGGCCTTCTGGCGTTCGGCGGCCTGTCCCTGCTGCGGCGCCCTCCAGCGGTGCGCTCTGCTTGACGTCCAGCCGCAGCGAACGCTTCGCTGACGCCGCATCGCGACCGATGTCAGGCGTGCCGGCGTTTTCAAGGCACAGGCCAGCGCGCCGGGACCGCCACCCCGATACGCCAGCTACCGCAAACCTGTCGATCTCCACGGCATTCGCCAACGCAACGACGTCATCTGCCCAGTCCAGGAGCGTGCGACGAGGTTTTGGGTCCGACTTCCTATAACCAGGCCTGTCGGGTGCAACGATGTGGAGGCCTGGCGAAAAGGGATCGTCGGGAATGAGGCCCCATGAAAGACGCGACCGGGGGAGACCATGAAAAAGAAAAATTGGGAAACCATCAACGTCTCCGTACTCCGCATAGGCCGATTGGCGTTTGTCGGGCAATTGGATAGCTGTGTCTATTCGGGGTGGAGCCATGACGTTCAGGATATTGCGAGTTCCCCACCATCCGTCTGCCACAACCGCGTGGAACAATTGGCGACGGTTCTGATGGTTTTGAAGGGGGCGTTCTAAGAGGGCATTGCCGACGCCGAGCGTCAGCCGGTTGCTAGAGGGCGCGCTCAACTATAAACGCGGGCATAGCTGGCAACGAAACGGCATGATCGCTCACTAGCGCTTTGCGCTCAGTCGACGCAGAAGATCGTTTTGCTCCTTGAGCAGAACGAGGATCTGGTCGTTTTGCTGTTGCAGGCGGGGCAAGATGGACACAACGAGCCTGGGCGGCGAGTCCTCGGGCATCGCATCCATCATTCGCCTCATCATCCTTCGCCGCATCGACGCGAAACTGGTTCGTTCCGTCCTGCCCTGAGTCAGAAGTTTGCGCCCGACAAACAACGTCGCACCGGCGATCACGACGATCAGGGGGAAACGGTTCATTGACGCCCATCCCATCTATTGCTGTTCCGCGACCCGCTAATGCAACGCTAGGACTAAGGGCCGCCGTCAGATTGTCATTGATGTTGGTCAATCCGCCGCAGAGCTGGTCGAATGCGGAGCCCTGCTCAGACGCCCGCGAGGTATCTTCAAGCCGTGATAAGGGCTTGATATCGGCAAGCCCCAACCCACCTTCTGGCAATGTTGGCCAGGAGCACTACAATGAGAAGAGCAGCTGATCCGTTTCAGCGACTGTACGACCAGAACCATCAGTGGGTTTGTCAGCTGCTTGCCCGGATCGCTGGGCCGCAAGAAGCGGAAGACCTTGCTCAAGTTGTATTCGCTAAAGCGGCGCGAGCCTTGCCCAAATTCCGCGGCGCCGCGCAGGCGTCGACTTGGCTTTACAGAATTGCAGTGCACGTTGCTTCCGATTGGCTCCGTAGCCGGTCAGCGAAAGAGGCCAAAGCTACGATCGAATTATCTGAGGTACTTTCCAGCGATGCGAGCGAACCATACGCGATCTCGGCCTCGCAGGCGACTGCTGCATCGCCTGAGTTAGACCTGATCCGTAAGGAAATGCGTGAATGCATCCGCGGAGTCATCGGACAGCTCCCTGAGAAACAAAGGACCGTTCTGATGCTGGGGGAGCTTGCTGGCTTTGCTGACGATGAAGTCGCCCAGACCCTCGGGATAAGCCGAGCCAATGCCAAGGTGAGGCTGCACCGCGCACGGGCACAGCTGAGAGAGAAGCTACAGGTGCGCTGCGACTTCTCCCGCGACGAGGACAATGAATTCGTGTGCGAGCCGAAACCAACCGCTTTCTGCACTTCTTCAAATGACTCAAGCTACTCCCGCACGACCAAGGCCGATGACCGACTCGGCAGCTCAGCCTTGTAACTTTCTTCAATCCGTCTCCGTCTAAGCTTTCAGGTGAGCAGCTGCGCGCTGAATGAAATGCGCGCGGGGCCACTTGCCCGCATCATGATCGCGCGCTGCGAGGTCTTGATGGTCGTGGTCGCGCGCTCCGGCAAGATCTGCCGAGCGCCAAACGATGAATGGGACCAATGACGTCCTTCGCTGAAAGACACCAAAAACTGCCAACTCCGTTGTGGATTGCTTTGGCGGTCATCGGATTGATGTTCTGGTGGCCGCTCGGGCTTGCGGTCTTGGCCTATCTCGTATGGAGCGGAAGAATGATATGTTGTGGATTTGGCAGCAGTCGCTGGAACGATACTGCCGCTGACGTGAACAAGGGCCAGGACTGGCGGCCGCAGTCAGGAACGAGCGGCAATCGAGCATTCGACGAATATCGGGTCGAGACCCTGCGCCGCCTGGAAGAAGAGCACCAAGCGTTCCAGGATTTCCTTGGCCAGCTTCACGCCGCCAAGGACAAGGCTGAGTTCGACCGGTTCATGGCCGAACGTTCGAACCGCACTCAGCCAGAGTCGCAGGCGCAATCTTGATGATCCAACCTTGTGCGGGCTGGCTCAGGCTCGCGCTGGGCCAACTCCACGCGGCCAATTGATGCTGATCAATACAGGATCGGCCTGGAACTGGTCAGGTGCGCTTGTCTCGTTTCGGAGGAACGGAGGAACGTTACGTCATGCTGCAGAGACTCTCAGCCTGGCCATACGGGAGATGGTCATGGCACTCTCGTTCATTCTCCGCGGCTTCGATGCGGGCGCGCTGACTGGCCACCGTTCCGCCGCCTGATCCGGGCCACTGCTGGTCTGCCACGCGAGCAAAGCTGCGGTGTTTGAGTTTCTTGTGGAAGGCAGGCACCTGATAGCGACCGCCATGGGCTGATTGTGTCGAAAAGCCCGCCAGCCCTGCATCAGCACATTAAGGTACATGTCCATGTTTTGCTCAATCAGAGCAGAAACAATCAACGCCGATCACCCTGGTCGGCTGAATGCCGACAGAAGCGAGACGGCTCCAATGACGAACAACACAACGACCCACGCCCACCAGGCCGCTTGCCAGGTGGCCAAGCCAATGGCCAGGAAGATGATCCCAAAGACGGTGCTGAAACCCCATTTCGCCCGGTAGGCCGGAACCTGAAGGCGGATCACAGCCGCCAGCAACGCCAGGACGCCGGCTCCGGTCCAGAACACGCCCCATCCATCCCACCAGTGCCAGGCGTCGGCCCAGCCGGCATTCTCTGTCAGGAGAATCAGAGCGCCCCAAATGAAGGCCAATCCCCACCAGACAGCATCCACCCGGTCCATGAGAAACCGGTTGAAACCATCACCATTGGTGTCGGGCTGTGGGCTGAATTCGGTCTGCGATGATTCACGCATAGCTCTCACCCCAAGCCTTCGACGACTGCCTCACCCGATAGTGCGTCGGTGACGCCACGATCCCCCCCGAGGTCTTCCAGCGTGTCGCGGAAGGTGTCGAGCGCACTGATCATAACGGGGCCTGCCGCGGCGATTGACTCCTTAAGGAGCAAGAGGCCGACAATGATTGTCACGCCTTGCCAGGTTGGGATGATGCGCTCCCGCACCAGGCCGACGGCCAGGAGGACGAATCCGAGGGGCAACGTGACGAATAGCCAGGTCATCCATAGCCACCCGCCCCGATCGAGAAGGGCTTGCAGTGCAGGGGTGATGGACGCGAACTGGTCATCCGGCAGCCGTTGAAACGCGGTCAGAACGAGCGTCAGAGCACCTTTGTCAACCGCAAGCATGAATGCGCCGAAAACACCCAGAATACCGCCGACAAACCCATACCAGACGCCGCGGCCCGTCAGCATGGACATGAAGCGGAAACCAGCAACGATGATGAAGGGGACCGCGAACAGGACGAGCAAATGGCCAAAGTGGAATAGAAAATTGCCGCGCCACTCCGCCGACCAGGTTTCGACGTCGGTAATCATCTCAAAGCCGAAGATGTTCGGATGGGTGACAAATCCGACCAGGAGCAGGATGGGAAAGATAGTGATCGACAAGCCGGCTCCGACGCGCTTAAGGGCCTGGACTCTTGCCAGGCTCTTATCCGCAACGATGTTGGCTTCCGCGTCTCTCATGTCCGCCTCCTCAAGTTAGGAGGGGCCGGCCCGGGATGCGTGCCCCGCGTCAATGCAATTTCATCGGCTGCCTGGACGCAACCGCGTCACGACCGCGCTTGGCGAATGAAGGCCTCCATCGCGCCCGGGCAAAGGCCATCCACCTTATTGAGCGGGAGCGGCGCCCCGCTCAGATCGAATGCCCGAATGTCCTTACCGTCGGCGACCAGTATCGCCAATGGCCGCTTGGTGAACCAGGCATTGACCGACCGTCGGTGACCGTTGCGCACACCACTGCGCTGCACCAGCGCGGCGACCTGATGGTTGCCCACCCGTATGACGTCGTCCAGTTCGACCGTGGTCATCGCCATTGCGGACCAAAAGTCCGCCAGGCGAAGCGGAAGACGGGCGGGAGAAGCGTCGCCGGCGACACCGCGACGGTCGCGTCAAGTCGCCCGGAAAGGCAGGGCTGCCCAAAGACCGGGCGCACGTCGAGGCTGATCCCCGATGTTCGCGGAATGCCGTAGACAAAGGGTGCCAACAGACCGAAGACAACGCCGGTATCGGCCGGGTCGTCCAGTCCGAATTCACCTTCGGCCCTGATCTGGAAGATTCGAAATCTACGAATGAGTTCGGAGAGGAGGGAGGGCAGCTGCCGGGCCAGTTTCAGGCTTCGGGAAATATTGCGCGTTCGCGACGTCCGGCGGTCTTTCTCTTCCCGCTTCGGTTTGGCGCGCCAGCGGTCGCTGTCGATGACGCAAATCGCGGGCACGAAACCGCCGAACGCTGCCACATGAACCTGAATGCGGCCACGCGGCGTTGACCGCGCCCGCAGCCGGATACGGAGCGGCAGGGAAACGACGGCGATCAGGAGTACACCGATCGCCGCCACAATCCATAGAGCGACGGTTGCCAATTTCCGGGATCGCTAGCCGTCTTCCTTCGACGGCGATTGACCCTGTGATTTCCGGTCGATAACGCGCGCGGCCGCGTCGCCGATCACCTCGGCAACGTTGGATACCGCACCCTTCACCGCCTCCACGCGGGCGCCATCCTTATCAAAGATGATGGCCCCCAGCGGCTTGATTCCGCCGCCGGCGCCGGTCCCAGCGCCCGTGCCGGATTTCTTTGTGTCGGTCCCACCGCCCGCGCCGAAACCGAACCCGTAACTGACCAGTGGAATGATCGTCGAGCCGTCCCGCTCGATCGGGTCGCCCAGGACATTCCGCGCATTGAGCAACTTGTCGAGTTCCTCAACCGTTCCTTTCAGCAGTCTTTCAACATCGTCCATCAGACAGTCCTTTCTCGCCGCATCATGATGATGTGCGACTAGCGGGTCTTGCCCCGACCCGCCTTGATCTGCGTCACATGCGGCTCCCCTCGATGAATTCCGCCGACCGAATGGTTAGGGACGGAGGCGGGGGACACCGAAGACGGGTCAAAAGTGCGGTACCGCATCGTGGCTTCGAGACTTTGCCGGAGGCGACCTGGCAGCGCTGCTATATGCACTTCCTCAGGAACGCGCGATCACTTGCCCCGCAAAGCCGACGATGACTGCCTGCAGGAATCCGTGCGTCCGCGAGGACGCTTTGTCATCAAGGTGGGTGTCCTTGTCATGTGAAGTCACGGCGCATGAAGTTGAAGGCAACTGCGTCGCCGCGGGGCGGGGTGGGGTGGGGAGCAGCTGGAGACGAACGAGCAGCCCGTTGGATGACGAACCCGTTTCGGCGGGGCGTAGTGGCGAGCCCGCGGGCTCAAGACGAAGCCCGGTTCCTGAGAAGGGGCCTGCCGGATGCGCTGATACCAAGGGTCCTTGATACTGACCCGTTTGATGGCCCCAATTCGTCTGCCGACAAGGCACGTCTCGAAGGGCGATACGAGGTCATCGTTCGAGAGACGTAACGCAGCTCGGCGGGCGAATTCGCACCACCGCAGGCCGGACGAGTCAATATTAGGAACCCTTGGTATGAGGTGACTGACAAAGCGATGTCCGGGCTGCGCAACGTGCTTGGGGTCGGGATGCTCGGAAGCCAAAGCGGAGTGAGCGGGGAGACCTGTCAGCTGTGTGTGAGGCTGTCAGGAGTCAGAGCCCTCATAGCGTCCGGTCAGATCGCCAGGTAGCCACCGTCCACGGCCAATGATGTCCCTGTGACAAACGACGCGTCGTTGCTCGCCAGGAACAACGCACACCGGGCAACCTCCTCGGGCGTGCCAAGCCTGCCGACCGGGTGCATTGATATCAGGGCCGCATGAAGCTCGGCATTCTCGCGCAGCCCGGCGGTCAACGGCGTATTGATGAAGCCGGGGCATAGCGCGTTCACCCGAATACCGTCCGGTGCGCCGGATACGGCCAGATCGCGTGTCATCTGCAGAACCGTTGCCTTGGAATGGGGATACGGATCGGTTGGGCTGGTTATGATCGGCGGGCGGGCAACCTGACCGTAAATCGAGCTCATATTGACGATGGCGCCGCCGGTCGCGTCGCGACGTTGTATGGCCATCACAGCCGTGGTGATCAACAACGTGCCTTTGACGTTGACGTCCATGACTTGTTGCCAGGCGTCCTCCCAGCTCGTGTTTTCCGGTACGTGGCGTGCCGTGATGCCCGCACAGTTGACGAGGATGTCGATGCGGCCAAAAGCAGACGCCACCGACTCGACGAGGGCATCGACGGCAGCCTTGTCCCGGACGTCCAGGCTCTGCGCGAAATCGAGGGCGTCACCGAGAGCCTCCAACCCGTCCGTGTTCACATCAACACCGGCGACCCGCGCACCTTCAGTGTTGAAAAGCGTTGCGCATGCAGCACCGATTCCGGATGCCGCCCCTGTCACCAGCGCGGTTTTGCCTGATAGCCGCACGCGATTGTCCTTGTTCCAACAGTCCCGGAGGTTCGCTTATCATCCAGCCTGGAAAAACGCCACGGCCGGAGTTCGAGTGAACGACGGATGGGTTTTGTTTGACCCAGACGGGAGATCGGATGGTACGCTGGTGTCCTGTTTCGCGCATGAGGTCGAAGGGGTGGCGAAATGACAATGACGGACCGGCAGGACACCAAAGCGCCAGCGCTCGGTGAGGCATGGCTGGGTCATCAAGCGACGGCGGCCGAGCTGGCCGACTTCGATCGCGACGGATATTTCGTCGTGCCGGATGCGCTCACAGGCGAACACGTTGCCCAGCTTTCGGACGCGGTCGAGCGGGTCCGCGATCGCATCGTCGAGACCCACGGTGTGCCGCGGACCGACGCCTTCAACCTGCGCGACTTCATGGGTCTCGATCCAGCGTTCATCGAACTGGTCGATCACCCGACGACGTTTCCGAAGCTGTGGCCGATCCTCGGCTGGAACACCCAGATCTATCACAGCCACATGATCGTGACGCCGTCCTTGCAAGCAGCGGACACCCGCAGGCGGAGCCATTTCCTGGAAAGCGGGCGACTCAATACGCACAATTCCAAAGAGATCGCCTCGGACGAGGACTGGTGGGGCTGGCACCGCGACAGCGGCCGGGTCAACGGCGATCTGGGTGCGGGGGGGTGCAGCCGCGGCTTTCGGTCAAGATCGCCTACTATCTCTCCAATGCCCTGGGCGACACCGACGCCAACATGGGGGTGGTCCCCGGCAGTCACATCGATCCCGATATCCGTCCCGGCGACCTCAAAGGCGCGGTCGAGTCCGGCCAGCCGGTTCGGATTGCCGCCGGCTCGGCGGTGTTCTTCGATCGGCGCGTGGTTCATTCCAGTTCGCCGAATTTCGGGCCGCATACCCGCAAGGTGCTCTTCTATGGCTACAGCCATCGCTGGGTCCGGCCGCGGGACGACATGACGGTCGGCGACTATCTCGATCGCTCGGACCCGATCCGCCGGCAACTGCTCGGATGGAGCGGCAGCACCTTCGGCTATTCATCGCCAAGCGACGACGATGTGCCGCTCAGGGGCTGGCTCGAAGAGCAGGGCCTTTCGGCAGGGTGAAGCGGCGATGAAGCGCCACAATCCCTCGCAGCGCCGCCACCACCATTGCTACGCAATGGTCCTCCCTCAACGGTTGGTGGAGGGGGCGCCGAGAGCGCCGTTGATCGACTCGATTCCTCCCTTTTTCCATGCGGAACATGCGCTTGATTGGCATGTTCGCTAGCATCTGCGTGCGCAGGTCGGGCGAGCGCGGTGACGTTGAACGCCGCGCCCGGACGGTGTAGGCGGAAACCATGAGCGCTGAAGAGACTGCTGCCGTCCGGCAGGCTGCCGACGATTTCTACTCTGCCCCGAATATCCTGTTTACCGGTGACGTGGCGCCGATGGAGTCTGTCTGGTCTCACCGCGACGATGTCACTTACATGGGCCCGAACGATCCCCTTCAGGCCTGCATGGACCACGTTGCGGACAATCTCATCCACGATCCGAGGCTTTGCCGCACGCTCCCGAAGCGCATGAAGCAATGTGGCTTTGAGATTTGGCGGCGAGACGCCCATCCCTATCTGGCCGAAGGTGAGGCGGCCTGCTTTCTCACGCTGATTTCGCGTGGCGCAGACTTCATGGCGAACGACGGATTGCTCTCGCCGGTGGGCGCCGAAGCGTTGAAAGCGGAGGCCCGGAACAGGGTAAAGGAGGGGTCGTTCTTCGGGTTCATTTCGTTCAATTCCGTGATCGCGCGCCGACCATCCTGAGGAGACGGCAAGTTTGGATTTCACTGACGGCCGGCGACGCCGCGATCGGGGGTGGACGCTGATACAGGGTACGCGGGATCACACAGGGTCACGTTCCAGGCCATTACGGAATGCCTGTTGGCCCGAACGCGAGGGGGGCTTTTGCATCCGTCGAAATCGCTCTAAGTGGAACAAGTGAAGCTCCATTCGGTTTGCATCACTACCGCGTTGGAGTGTCAGATGGGACGTGTCGGGCACCACCGCCCGACATTGTGCTGCGAGGGAAAGGGCGACAAATGACAGAATTCAAAGCGATAGCATTTGGTTTCGCTGCCGTGCTGCTGACGGGGGCAGTGGCCGCACAGGAAGCCGCGCCGGACATCACCGGCAAGTGGACAGGGACGTATACCGGGGGCGTGCGTGGCGGTGGCGGTGAACTCCACGAGGCCTATGATCCGCCTCGGTTTGTCGAGGCAGGCGATATCACGTTTACCCTGATGATAGATGAGCAGAAGGGTCGCGGCTTCGTCGGAAGCCTGGGAGCGGATTTCGGTACCCAGGCGCTGCAGGGCGTCATTCGACTGGATAACAAGACGCTCCTGATCGTCGACGAAGACACCTCCCTCACCGCGACCTTGTTGTCAAGCGACCAGATGGAGTTTTGTGCGCATTCGCAGAATCCGAGCGAACGTTTGACCACGTGCCTCTCGCTGACCCGCGAATAGCCGGTTGATGGAAAACTGCGGGTCGGACTCGCTGCGCGCCCATCGGGTCGAGCCGGTGTAGCGGGCCAACTCCCAGAGGATCAGCGCGATGCTGAGCGCGATCCAGGTGGCAATCAGCAGCCAGAACAGAGCCGGATGGCCGCGGCCCGCAATCGGTTTGACCAGAACGGCCTGCCCCTTCTGAGCGCCGGCACGGTCCACATGATGAACAGAACGCCCACACCCGGCACACTTCCAGCACGACGGCCACCCACAAGACCGCCAGCGCCAGTACGGTCTTCCATATGAACGGCGTCGGACCAGCGGCGGGCGGCGCGCGTTTGCGGCGGCCTCGCCGGTAGGCGAGTCTCGTCAGTTTGCACAAGATGGAAGGCAACTGTGAGTCGCAAGCGACGTCTAGGGGGAGAACAATGGACGCGACGCGGACAATCCCGCCTTTCGCTACGGCGCATTAGCAATATGCAACCAGCCTGTGCTTCATTGTTGCAGCAGCCAGGCAATTCTCTCGCCGGACAGGGCGTAGTGCAGGGCGACCAACGCTGCCAACACGAGTGCGGCGGCGTTGTATCCGGCCCAATAGAAGGCACACGCGCCACCTAGAAGAACGGCCAGTTCCAGGCCGAGACGCAGCAATCCGGAAACCGGAAACGGGGCATTGCCTGAGCGGCTCGGGTCGCCGGGGACGGCAAAGACGCCCCAGAGCGTCATGAGAAGGGCGAGAACCGCGATCACTGCCAGGTACCGCCACCAGCCCTCGACCGACAGCCATGCGAGCGCGCCAAATCCACCGAGGGCGGCGATCTCCAGAAAAGAGCGTAGGGCAAGATTCGCGGCGTGCATGTCGAGTGCTCCTTCAATCTTTTTGCTTGGCGGTGGCGGTTTGCGCGCCAGCGAGAAAGGGCGAAGAATTCGAGATCTCCGGCAGAAAACGCGACCGCAGAATTGGCCCCGCGGTCGGTGCTCCCGCCGGTGAACCGAGCTTCAGACCTTCTCTTCAACGCGGGCTTTGAGGGCGGCGTTCATCGCCAGAAAGCCATTGAGCGTGTCCTCGCGAATGAGGGCGAGCAGCGGATAGCCGAGAATTCCGGTGAAGTTTTCGCCATGGCGGAAGACGGTCGTGCCGCGGTCGGTTTCCTCCAGGATGAAATAGTGCTCGCCGTCGAAGATACCTTTGACACCAAGGCGGCCGACCCAGCGAAGTTCCTCGTTCTCGTCGGCGACCAGAACTTCCGGGGTGAAATCCATCGGCGCGTTGCCTTCGGACTGCATGGTGACATTCAGGCGATTGCCGACTTCCAGATCGCCGGAGAGATGCTTCACGAACGGGTTCCACTCTGCGTAGGCGTCGCTGTCGGCAAGCTCGGCCCAGACGACGCTGGCGGGTGCTGCGATCTCGATCTCCGTGCTGATCGACGGGCCGGTGATCTGCCCAATGCCGTAGGCGGCGACCAGGGCGGTTGCGGCGATGGCGGCGGTGGTGGTGAGGATCGACATGTCTCGGGTCCTTTGGGTTCCGAGCCGTTTCGTTTGGCTCCGTTTCGACTGAACCCAAGATGCAATATGCAAATGATTTGATAAATCAGCCAATAGTCGATACTAAATATAGAAAAATGTAGATAGGCGCATGCATTTCTCCTGGGACCACATCCGGACCTTTCATGCGGTGGCGAAGCATGGCTCGCTGCTGGCCGCGTCACGTCATCTCGACCTGACCCAGCCGACTGTCGGACGGCATATTGATCTTCTGGAGGATCGATTGGGGTTCACCCTGTTCACCCGGGGGCGCGAGGGCATGCGCCTGACCGACAAGGGCGCGGATCTTGTAGCGACTGCAGGCGAGATGCTCGGGACCGCGGCGGATTTCGAGCGCGTGGCGTCCGGCCTGGAAGAGCGGATCGAGGGGACCATCCGAATATCCGCCAACGAGATCGTCGGCGCTTTGCTCCTTCCAGGCATGGTCGCCGAGTTCATGGCCGAGAACCCGATGATCGAGATTGAGATCGAGGTCAGCAACGAGGTGACGAACCTGCTGCAGCGTGACGCCGATATCGCGATCCGCATGTTTCGGCCGACCCAGAACGATCTCGTCGCCCGCAAGGTTCGCGATCTGCCGCTGGGGCTGTTTGCGCATGAAAGCTACCTTGGAAGGCATCCTGAGCCGGAGTCGGTCGACGATCTTGCAGCCCACGTCCTTGTCGGCCAGGACCGCAATCCGTCACTGATCGCGGCCTACGGCGCGTTTGGTCTGGCGCTGGCTCCGGACGGCTTCCAGTTCCGATGCGACAACAACATCGCCAGCATCAACGCGGTCCGCGCCGGCATCGGAATCGGCCCACTGCATGTCGGCATGGCATCGCGTTGGCCCGACGTAGTTCAGGTGCTGCCGGACCTGCCTGTGCCGTCGTTGGAACTATGGCTCGCGTGTCATGCCGACGTGCGTCACAACAAACGCATTCGCATGGTCATGGATTTCCTCGCCCAACGGATGAAGGCGCCATACGATGCCTTTCCTGGGTAGACCGGCTTCCAGGCGAATTTGTCTGACCTGCGACCCTGACAGCAATCCAACTCACCGCATGGAGGGGACAATGGCCGCAATGCGCTGCCCCAACAGTTTGTTGGCAGTCGGTGGGGCTTTGCTACCCGGCTGGGTTGAACCGTACGCGAAATACCTCCGCCTCGGTCGGCGAGGAATTCAAAAGCTGCTCTTCTGCTTCGCTCCATGGCCGGAGTGAGATCGACTTCCCGGTGTAGGCCTGCTCGGGGCTGTCGCTGGTCAACGGCAACGCAAAAATCGGATCAGATACCGTGCCAGCGTCTTTCGCGATGATCACCGCGTAATCGCTGTCAGTATTCAGCGCGATCACTTCGTCCATAGACTGAAAGAGGTGCCCGTCTGACAAGAGGTCAAGCGCCCCGTCCCGCTCAGGCCGAATTTTCACGAACCTCGGATCGTTGTGAAAGGCTTCTCGCTTCTCGGCAGATGGCCAACTAACGAACGACCCCATCACCGGAGTCACACCGGCAACATTTGTGGCGATTACAGCGAAGGACGCAAGTTGGGAAAGTTCGTATTCGGCCATCGCCGGACCCATGGCCGGGAAGTATTCGGCGAACATCCAGGCTTCTTTGCCGGGGGACACTTTGCCGAATGCGAATTCAAGGCGGCTGTCGGATTTCAGTACAAGTTCGGTTGTCATTTTCGGTCTCCATGATTGCATTGGCGGCAACCTAGGTGGACAGATAATGAATCGAAACTGCTGTTTTCGGGGGTTTGTGGTGCAAATATCGACCACCTCTGAAAGGCGCGTCATGGCCAAACTGGACTGGAACGACATCAAGGTTTTTCTTGCCCTGTTCCGAGGCCGCTCGGTACGCAGTGCCGCGGGTGAATTGGGGATGAGCCATTCGACAGTCTCGCGTCACCTCACGGACTTAGAGACCAGTTTGGGTGCCGTCCTTTTCACCCGGTCGCGGGACGGTTTGCTGGCGACAAGCATGGCAGAGCAGATATTCAACAAAGCCGAGCAAGTGGAAACCGAGGTGCTCGATCTTCAGCGCGAGGCGGCCAGTCTGGATTCGGTGCTGTCCGGCCAGGTGCGTGTGACGTCGCCCCCGCTCTTGTCTCAACACATGATCATGCCGCACCTGGCCGCGTTTGCGCAGCAATATCCCGGCATCGAGATCTCGCTTCACTCAAGTTATTCGATCGACGATCTTATAAAGGGCGCATCCGACGTTGCTCTGCGTTCCCAGTTTAATCCCAATGACAATCTGGTTGGTCGGCGGCTGCCAGATTTCGTCGACCGCGCTTATGCCTCGCCCGGCTACCTCTCCGATCACTGGTTTGACGGAAACCAAACAAACGCGGCTTGGATAGGGCGCGGGGTCGCCGACCCTCAAAACAAATGGGTCACGAACGGGCCATTCCCCGATGCAGAGGTGCGTCATCAAATTCCCGATATGTTGGATCAGGCGCAGGCGGCCGCCGCCGGGTTGGGCATGGTGTCGCTGCCGTGTTTCTTCGCAGATGGCATGGAAGGTCTGGTTCGCGTCCCGAACACAGGCCCCGTGTCCACGCGCCCCGTTTGGGTCCTCACCCATCCGGACTTACGCACTTCTGTTCGCATAAAGACGTTCGTACGTTTCCTTGTTGCGGCCATCGCCAGACAGGAAAAGGAAATTACGGGTGAGACAATTTGAGACTGGCAATCCTGCGCGTGAACGCGGGCGGACACCTCTGCCGACAGTTTGGCGAAAGCTCCGCCAGCGGACATTCGATGAATAGGGGGAATGATCAAGTTGGGCTCGGAGCCGTCATCCGGCTATTTCGCTCAGTTTGTGGGACCTGACCCTAGTTTGAAGAAGGTGACGATCCTTCACTTTCATTGAATAAGAAGCTCGAGCTTGTCGATATCCACCCAATAGAGGTTCGGGCTGATCGCCGACTCGAAACAGTACCGCTTCGCCTTGTGGTAGGCGACGGAGCGCCAGATCGTGGTCGCGATATTGGGCGCCTCCGGATCGGCCACACCCAGCGGGACCGACACGTTGCGGATAATCGAGAACGCCGCCGACGTT
Source organism: Hyphomicrobiales bacterium (assembly GCA_024222895.1). GTDB lineage: Bacteria > Pseudomonadota > Alphaproteobacteria > Rhizobiales > Kaistiaceae > Bauldia. Next base: position 25,600 of record JAAEOR010000798.1, read on the forward strand.
GCCATGCGTTCGTCGTCGAACTGCGGCACGCTTTCCAGATAGAAGGACGCCCGGGCGAAGCGGTCCGCTGCCCGGTTGGTGCCTGGGAGCATGGTGAAACCACCGATCTGATCCCAGTAGGCGGCGCGCGCCAGCTGCTCGTCATAGGGCGGCGAGTTGGTCATGACGGTGTATTGCGGGCCGTGATGGATCACCAGCTTGCCGTCGAGATACTCGAAGATCGCCGAATCGCCGGGTGGATCCGAGATCGCCACGTGCATCCCGGCGGAGTGACCGCTCGGCAGTTCCGGCGCGACGATCTGGAACGGTTCCGTGGAAAGGTCCGCGACGGCTTCTGCGACAGTGGCGTAGTTGTCGAGGGCATATTGTGCCCAGGCGCCGACGGAGAGCGTCGGCTTGTCGAAACCCGCACCGTAATCTGCTTCCGCCAGATAGAGCAGGTTGGCAACCAGTCCGGCGTCGTTCATCCCGTCGGTGGTGCCGATGTCATAGCCTGACAGAGTCACCGACCCGTGCTTCGAGACCCACTCTGTGGACCCGTCGCCGAGGCCGCAAACGGGTCAATATTAAAGACCCTTGGTATAAGGCGCTGCGTTGTTGGCACCACGCTTTTCGCTATGATGGTACGACGCTGCACACAGCGGGAGCTTCTGACAGATGGTTCGAACTCAGGGTCTTGTCCGGACTGCAATCGTCCTGTTTCTGGGGTTGTCTGCCCTTGCCCCGATGGCCAAGGCGCAGCCCGTTGACCAAGCGCCAATCCCGTCATTTGTACCGCTTGACGGGGAAAGGAGTGCTTGGATCCCGGCAAATCTGCCTGTTGGAGAGGCCGAACTTTCCCGCTACCCCGAACTGGTATTCGAGGGGAACTGGTCGGTCGAGTGGCGCAACAACCCTGACGTACTCAGTGCGCAGCTTTGGCTGATCAGGGCTTGATGCTCGATTCGCCTTGCAATCGCCAAGGACACTACTCCACCTGCCGCGATCCTCTGGCACCGTGGAGCGGCGGAGGCGTACGTTTTGAAACCGGCAATAGTACCCAACCGAATTACCACAATTACCATATTCTCCAGACCACCGGAGAAACGATCGAAATCTCACACGCGGACGGCGTTCACACCGTACTGCGCTCGGTCCTCCATCGCCGCTCCGCGGATGAACTGGTTGGAACCTGGAGCGACGGGAAAGGCGATTCGGGCGCGGAGATATGGCGCCGTCAACCGCCAATTCGGATCGATCGGGTCAGCTGCGTCCATGAAGGCATTGTAACCGAGAGCAGTGACGCAGCCGAGCCGTGCAAGGTGGCTGTCGCCCATGCGCCGGGCCGAGGAGCAATGCGTGGTAACCTGCCCACCATCCATCTCGACATCTTCGGCAACGGATTCTACGGCGCTGGAGCGCTGCCGATCTATATGAACTTCGACAGAACCAGGATCGAGGTCGGTCGATACTGCTATATTTATTCCAATTTCTTCGATGGAGAGCGGCCCTGCACATCCTGGGGCTACCCGACCGCCGAGCACGGACAGATAATCGGCATGCGGGTGTCGCTAAACGTCAGCCATGGCGCAAGGTCCGGACGGAAAACCTTGTGGCTCGCCGGACAGCCGGTTGCGTTTGATCTGTCGATACCAGACCCACCGTCGGCCAATGAGGCAAGATTGGACACCATCGAAGTCGTGACGGTTGCGCCTCCCTACGAGCCCTTACAATCCGTTCAATTCGGGCAGCCGTTCAAGGTGCGCCTGGTGTTCAACCAAGCACCGGGCACCAACAGCGAAACTGTGATTGTCCAGGACCCGATCAACCAGCGTGAATTCACGGTCTCGGCCTATCCAACTGAATTTTCACGTATATTCCTGACCGATGTGCTAACCGCAGGCGAGCCGGAAGCCGAGGGTGTCCCGCAGTGACCGCGCTTGCCATGCGACCGACAATAGCGGGGGCTGTCGCAGCGTTGCTTGGAGCCATGCCTGCCCAGGCGCAGACGGGCGAAGGCCCCACAGCTGGTCCGGCACCTCCAGGCTCAGCCGACATCGTTGTCACGGCTCGGGGCCAGTCGGCCACGTTGAGAGTAAAGACGAACTGCGCAGCGGCGCCGCGACCGATCGGACGTTGGACGCTCTACCCCGCTGTTCTTGGCACGCCGCTGACGCTCGATTTTGGCGCTGGCGTCGAGACCAACGTGACCGCCAAATATGACTTCGAAGGTGGCGAGGTTGATGGCAAGTATGAAGGCTCTGAGATCACCGGGCGGTGGACTCAGTCGACCTCCGACAGGAAGTGTGCCGTAAGATCTCCGACCGGCAAGCAATATTGGGGCGACGCGGTCATGACGTTCAATTCCGCGAATTCGCTCTTCTCAGGCTACTGGAACTATTGCGGTGATGCTGCCAGCAACAAGACTTGGATTGGCGTTCGGGATTGCCCCACCAAGGCGTTCGATCCGATCGAGTGGTCGATCCCCCTGAACGCGACACTCTATGCCCAACCCCTCAAGAACAAAGACCCGGAAGCGACCCCATACCAGGACCGCCTCATCGTCGCCTACGCGTGGTACCGAACGACGTGGGTCTGCGATGCGAAAGGGCTGCGACCCAAGAACACGAATGAGCCGCTTTATGTTCGGCGCGCCTATCGCCGGCAAGTCACCGGCGCGTACAAGACGCCGGTGCGCTATATCTCGACCCTCGGCGTCCGACGTGTCTCGGCAGTCGTGCACGAAATCGATATCACGATGCTGGCGGTGGAAACAGATGACCCGTCTCCCATCGATTTCTGGAAGGTTCCGGGCAAGCTGATGGGGCTGGGCAGCAAGCTTGACGCCATCAAGGCACTTGCGACCACCAGCCTGGATGCCAAGAAATTCCTTGATGCGGCCTTGGACAAAAACAATACCGAATACCGCAACATATTCAGGGTCCAATGCGAAAGAACGCCGAACGGAAGGTTCAAGATCAAATACGACCAGATATCAAGTTTCCCCGAGGTCAAGAGTTCGGGCGATCTCACCTGGCGGGTTGGCGCTCATGGTGCGCATAAGGAAAATCCGACCGGCCGGCAGTGAGAAGGCCTGCCGATCTCGCCAATTGATGAAATCCTCGGACAATATCGGAACACGTCCTAGGTTTCCGATCATCGCGCCCACATTGCATAGCGCGTGACCTGGTGGCATGATCGCCGGACCAACCCGAACCACCCACCGTCATAGTTCCACCCGCCAGGAGCGCTGTTTACAAGCGCTGCCGATTTCCCGGTCGCTCAGCCAAGCTCTGCGCCGATCACACAACTGAGACAGCCTCATGCAGTACACCAATCTGGGCCGCACCGGCCTTTCCATCAGCCGTCTTTGCCTCGGCACCATGAACTTCAGCTGGACCACTGAGAAGGTGGATGCCTTTGCGGTCATGGACGCCGCTCACGACAAGGGCATCAACTTCTTCGACACCGCCAACCGCTATGGGCGGCCAAAACCCGGGGTGACCGAGAGCCTGATCGGCGAGTGGTTCGCGCAAGGCGGCGGCCGGCGCGAGAAGACCGTGCTCGCCACCAAGCTCTATGGCGCGATGGGCGACTGGCCGAACGAGGGCAAGCTCTCCGCCCTCAACATCCGCCGCGCGCTCGATGCCTCGCTGCAGCGGCTGCAGACCGACCATGTCGACCTCTACCAGTTCCACCACATCGACCGCGACACGCCGTGGGACGAGATCTGGCAGGCGATGGAAGTTGCCGTCCAGCAGGGAAAGATCCTCTACGCCGGCAGCTCGAACTTCGCCGGCTGGCACATCGCCAAGGCACAAGGGGAGGCGCGGGCGCGCAACTACACCGGGCTGGTCTCGGAGCAATCGATCTACAACCTGATCGAACGCACCATAGAAATGGAAGTGCTGCCGGCGGCGATGGATTTCGGCCTGGGCGTCATTCCCTGGTCGCCGCTGCATGGCGGTCTGCTGGGCGGCGTTCTGAAGAAGCAGAACAAGGGGCACCGGCGGCTTGAAGGCCGCGCCGCCAAGACGCTGGAACAGCTGCGGCCGCAGATCGAGCAATATGAGGCCTTCTGCGTCGAGATCGGCCACGAACCTGGCGATGTCGCGCTCGCCTGGCTGTTGCATCAGCCGGCGGTCACCGCGCCGATCATCGGGCCACGCACGGCCGAGCAGCTCGATTCTGCCGAACGCGCGGTCGAACTGACGCTCGACGCGGCGACGCTGACCCGTCTCGGCGAAATCTTCCCGGGCTACAAGACCGCACCCGAGCACTACGCCTGGTAAAGGCGCGGGGCGGGGCGGCGCCGTTGCCCCGCCGGCAATCCGGCGAGCGCGAGACCACGGAGAATCGCCGCCATGCCTGGCCGGCATGAACCTGGATCAGCACCTCGGTGACCCCCGGGGGCCCTGACGGCAATCAGGCACCCGGTAGGTCGGGTCGATCCGACAGTGCAACGCGTTCTCACTCAAGACAGCACTTCTTGAATTTCTTGCCGCTGCCGCAGGGACAGGGGTCGTTTCGGCCGACATACTTGAACGGATTGCTCGCCGGTTCAGCGAGACCCGGCCAAAGCATGTTCGCGCGTTCCTGCCGCTCTCTCTCGGCTTCATCCGAAAATCCGTACCAACTGGAAAGTTCGTCGACGACATCGTCGAACGGGCGGAATTCACTTTCCCGTCTCCCAAGCCGACCCGGGTGGCGCACACCCTGATCAAGATCGGTCTCGAACGTGTCGAAGCCAAGAATGCCTTGATTGATGAAACCTCGGGCAAACGCCTTCTTCACGAAGGGTTTGAGATCGCTCAACCCCAGCATGGCGATGGCGCTTTGCCATCCAACCCAGACGAAGCAATCAGACTGGGGCAGCAGGTTCATGAAGCAGTTGCGGAGAAACCGGGCAACCGGCTCCCGTTCGGTCTGGCCGCGTACAACGAGCATGGCTAGCGTTTCGCACATCCGGGCGCGGACGAATTCGTCGGCCTGCGGATCGAGAATGATGTCGAGGATGGGTTGCAGATCGCCGTCGAAGACCGCGGCCATCACCCGATGGCTTGTCTCGACCGTCGCCTCGCCGATCAGGACATCGAGTTCGTCCGGCGGGCAGCGCAGCAGGCGGGACAAGGGGCGGTAGGCCGACTTGTCCTTCCATGCGCCCAGCAGATGGAAAGCGAAGAACACCGGCGTTCGCTCCGGGCGCCGATCTTCTGACCGCGAGACCGTCGCCTCGATCTTGTCGATCAGCACCGGCGCGAGTTCCGAGCGACATTCGCTCGCAGCCTCGAGCGCGGCGCGCGGAAGGTGCGCGGAATGGGTCAGTTGATAAATGATCCTGGCCGTTTCCATGGCAACGACACTGTCGTGTCGATCGACGTCGCGCCACCCCATCTCCAGGGTTGTCCGCAACTTTTTTCCTCATGGTCACGGTGCGCCGAAGGATGACGGCTGAGGGCGCGGGGCGGCGACAAACGGCACCGCTGAAGATGGCCGGCTAGAAACCGATCGCGTGGTCGGGGGCGAGTTCCAGAACCAGTTCCTTGAAGATTGCCAAGGCCGGATGCTCCACCTTCGGGTCTGCGGCTTGGGACGCGAACACCGCGAGGGTAAGGTCTTCGGCGGGCAGGTAGCCCATGGCCCCGCTATAGCCATTGATGTTGGGGTTCTGCATGTACCAGCCGTTCGCCACCACGAATCCGGTGGCGAAATAGAGATCGTCCCGAGGCGCCACGTCCGGGCGCCGGATCATGTCCTGAAAGGACTGCGCACTGAGGAGTTGGCCGGTACCGAACGCCGGCCCCCACCGGCCCAGATCGTCCAGATTGGAATAGAGCGGGCCCGATTCACCGGCCCAGGACGGGTTCCAGAAAGTGACATCTTCATACACGCCCCGGTCCGAGCCGAAGACGTGAAGCACGGGGCCCGGCAGGTCCGGCGTCATGCTGTATCCGGTTCCGGTCAACCCCAGGGGGTCAAGAATCTCCTGCTGATAGAGCTCCGCCATCGGTTGTCCGGTGGCGTTCTCGATGACCTCCTTCAGAATCGTGAACTCGGTGTGCGAGTACCGTTGCTCTGTGCCCGGCGCAAAGTTCAGCTCCCCGTCTTGCGTGGCGAAATCGATGAGTTCCTCAGACGAAAACTGGCGAAACGGATCGGCCAGTATCAGGTCGATGAACCGGTCATCCCGAACGTAGTCTTTGTAGCCCGCGGTGTTCTGGGCGAGCATGCGTACGGTCACCGCATCGGCGGCGAGAAGGGCGGGCAAGTATTGCGAGACCTTGTCGTCGAGGCTGAGATGCCCTTGCTCAACCAGGCGCATCAGCAGGCTTCCCAGGAACAGCTGGGAGATCCCGCCAATCCGGACGGTCATGTCAGTGTCGGCAGGGACCATGGCCATGGATTCGCCGACCGCGACCTGGATGCCCGGGCCGTTGCCATGCCAGATGCCGGCGATGACGGCCCTGGCGTTGTTGTCCGCAGCAAGCCGCTCGACCGACGCCGCGAAGGCCTGTGCGGAGAGCGGGGCATCAGTCGCGGGGCCGCTTTCAGCCAGCGCCGGGGCGGTGCTCCCGCAGCTCGAAGCCAACAAGATACCCAGGATTCCAGCTGCGGAAACGAAACGGCTCGTTTTCACGATTCACGCCCTCCTTGTTCATAGAATATGATAGCACACGGTCGCGACGCACACGGCGGCCGGACCCATCGGTCGGCGGCTGTTCGTCACGGTGAGCGCCGTGTTCACCGTCGCTGCCCTGCTCGGACTGGCCGATGGTCCTATCACATCTCGGAGATCATCGCCGCACTGGTCCTTCATCAGCGGCTATCGGCAACGCGCATTGTGCGAAAGGGTCGCGTGCGCGGCGTAAAGCCGCCTTCAAAGTCTGCGCCAACGACCTCATGGCGAGGAGCCCGGTGCCGCAGTGCCTCGAAGCACGTAGGGGCCTCCGACAGTACCCATTACGTCGGTGACGCGCAGGCTATCGCACGCTGGCTCTGGCTGGCGACACGCCGGTCGATCTGGCGACGCTTGCCGCCGGAGCGACAATCCGTGCCGTAACGCTGCCCGTCCCTACACCACCATGAAGTCGTCGCGTGAGAGGTCAAGGTTCTTGCCGATCTTGGCGAACTTCACCGCGTCGGCGCCGCCTTCGCCGTCGGCGTCATAGCGCAGCCATCCCTTGTCCTCCTCATAGAGGATCCGGTCCTGCCTGGAATCCGCCGTCTTGCTCAAGTCGAAGTATTTGGTCTTGAGACGGCCTGCGCCGCCCACCTCGTCGAAGATATCCCGATCCAGGTGGATGGTGTCGACGCCGACCTCGAAATCCTTGATCCTGTCGGCGAACGCATTCTTGAGCTTGCTGGTGAACAGGAAGCCGTCGGCGCCGTCGCCGCCGAAGAGCTTGTCCTTGTGTTTGCCGCCATTGAGCAGGTCGTTGCCGCCGAGGCCTTCCAGCCTGTCCTCGCCCTTCTTGCCCGAGAGCGTGTCTTCCTCGCCGGCGCCGGCCAGCGTCTCGTCGGCGCTGGTGCCCTTGACGGTCAGGCCGCCGACATTGGTCACCTCGACTGTGATCGCCTGAGTGTCAACGAACAGGCCGTCACCTGCCTCGACTTCGACCTCGTAGACATTGTCGCCGTCGGCGTCGGCCGGCGCGTCGAAGTCGGGCGCTGCGATGAACGTCACCGCGCCGGTCGCCGCGTCGACATCGAACAGCAATGCGTCGGTGCCACCGATGATGGCGTAGGTCGGCGTTTCCTCGGGATCATCCGCCTCCATTGTTGTCACCGCTGTACCGTTCTCGGCGACCGAAACACCGGCAATGGGGCCGCCACCGTTCGAAGTGATCTCGGGCGGCGTATCGGAGATATCGGTGACCTCGACCGAGAGTGCTTGACTGTCGCCGAACTGACCGTCGTCGGCCTCGACCGTGACCTCGTAGACGTTGTTCTGGTCGGCGTCGCCCGGGGCCTCGAAGTCGGGCGCCGCCTTGAAGGTGAGCTCGCCGGTCACCGCGTCGATGTCGAAGAACGAGGCGTCGTCGCCGATGATGGTAAAGGTCGGCGTCTCTTCGGGATCGTCGGTCGTGACCGTGGTCACCGCCGTGCCGTTTTCGGGCACCGAAATCAGGGCACTGTTGCCGCCGCCGTCCGAGGTGATCGCGAGGGGCTCGTCGACGTCGGTGACCGTCACACTGATCGCTTTGGTCTCCGAAATGATGCCGTCGTCGGCGGTAATCTCGATCTCGTAGACATTGTCGCCGTCGGCATCGCCCGGGGCCTCGAAGTC
>JAAEOR010000799.1 GCA_024222895.1 Hyphomicrobiales bacterium
CCAGTATTGGAGCGGGATGGCGATGTAAGCCAGCAGGATCGCTGTCCGATCCACCTGGCGAACCGGAATGATCGACAGGTACTCGCGAAGCGCCAGGAAGCTCACCAAGGCGAAAAGAATTGCCACTGCTGTCGCGCCAAGAAGCAACGCGAGCGAGACCGGGACGACAATCAGCCACCAGGTCCGCGTCCGGGACGCCAGTTCCTTCCCGGCGTTGGGGAGACGCGGGGCTGCTACCGTTGTCGCGACTGTTGCTGCGGCCAATACGCCCCAGATCGCACCAAGGACGACGAGGAGCGGAACCGGCCAGGCCGCCGCCAACTCAGCCACCATCCTGCCCTTCGACAATCGCAATGCGGACGCGGTTGATGATGGTCGCCACGGCCAGGAGCAGCGCGATTGACAGAACGGCGACGGCAAACTGCTCCGACAGGGTGAACACGGCCGCGACGATAGCGATCACCGAGAAAAAGACAGCGCGGTCGGACTTACCGAACGGGCCATCATAGCGTCGAGTTCCACCAGCCGCGCAGCCGAGAACACCGGCGAACTCGGTCAAGGCAATGGCGACGATCATGGAGCCAATCACCAATGGGTATTCCGGCGCCAGAAGCAGCGCCAGCGGCAGGTAGAGGGCGGTATCGGAAACGACGTCGCCAATCTCATTGAGAAAAAAGCCCAGCCGGCTTTGCTGGCCGGCTTCGCGGGCCATCATGCCGTCGATCGCATTGAAGGCCATGCGGACCAGGACCACGATCGGCAGCCCGACCAAAAACAGGCTCGTTCCATTGACCGCCAGCAACGCACCATAACCCAGCGACAGAAGAACTGCCGCGATCGTTACCTGGTTGGCTGTAACCCCAGCCGCGACAAGTCGTTCGGACAGTGGCCGCAGCCAGGCTTGAAACCGCGGCTTCAGGTCATAGAGCGTTGCCATGGTTCATGCCTTGACGGCGCGGACGACGCCGAAGATCCCGAGTGGTTCCATTTCAACCTGCTCGACCACGAACCCGGCCGCGCCGAGCCAGCGACGGGTCAGCGACACCGGCCGCAGCCGCATCGCCCAAGCCTTGCCGGTATGAGCGTTGAGCACCCTGGCGATGAACTCAAGCTGCGGGTGGTCGGGTTGGACCGTCAAGAGCAATGTTCCGCCCGGCTTCAGCGCCCGCGCGACCTGGTGGAAGTGCCGCTCGACCAGCGCGTCATCGTCAATGATCTCGTGCAGGCCCGAAACGACGGCAATGTCCACCGATCCGGGCTCCGGCAATTCCAGATCCGAAAAAGCGTCCGCCGTTTCGCAGGTCGCGTTGAGGCCGAGCAATACCGCATTGGCCGCCGCCTTGTCGACGTTCTCGCGACGGTAGTCGCGCAAGGTCGCATCGACCGGCACGCCTCCCTTCAAGCGTTTCAGAGCATTCAGCACATACCGCCCGCCGCCGCAGGCAAAGTCGACGAGCCGAACCGGATCGTCGCCCGTGCAGGCGGCACGGGCGCTGCCGAGGATACGCGCCTCCAGCAACCCGCCGCGATTGCGGATGCCGGCCCAACCGGGTGCGTTGAGAAAGACGCGGTCGATGGCGCGGCCGACAAGACCACGGCCGGCGGCTCGGTTTTGATAAACGTAATCCAGCATCACGCCAGAGTCGAAACCGTGTTGCAGGCCGATATTGACGCCCTTCGACATCCGGCCGACCGAGCCCATCAGTCCGCGAGCAGCCGCGAAATACCAGGCTTTGGGGTGCCAGACCGGCAACGGTCGGGTCAGGTCTTCCAGGTCGATGGCAGTCATGGCGATGCTCCCTCTTGTTGAACATCGTTCAATATAACCCGATGTTGGACAACGTTCAAGAAATCATGCTAATCGCAGTGACGGCGGTCACAGGAGAACAGCGAAATGGTTGCGCGCCGGCAGGAACACAGTCGTGAAGAACTGGTCGACCTGGTCGCCGCAGCAGCGGAGGAGATAGGCACCCGCGAAGGACCGGCCGGAATCACCATGCGGCGCCTGGCGAAGACCATCGGATACGCGCCGAATTCGATCTATCACGCGGTCGGTGACATGGATCAGGTCGTCCTCCACCTCAATGCCCGCACCCTCACCCGTCTCCATCGCAGCCTCAAGCGTCGGATCGAGCCGGGCCAAACACCGACCGAATCCGCCCTCGCCCTTGCCGATGCCTATATGGCGTTTGTCAGGAAGAATGGTCGCCTGTGGACGATCCTCGTCGACTATACCCGGCGCGACACAGGGCCGCTGCCGGTCTGGTATCGCGAGGCCCTGTCCAAACCGCTGGCTCTGGTCGAGCGGGTACTCGACCCGCTATTCACGGACCCGGACGATCGCAGTCGCTCGGTCGCGGCTTTGTGGGCAGCTCTCAGCGGCATTGCCTCGCTATCGCTGTCCGGCAAGCTCGGTGTCGTTACCGCCGAAGAGGCTCCCCATCTCGCCCGGCTGCTGGTCGGTCGATACCTTGCCGGCTGTCATGCCGACACAGGATTACCGGTGCGATA
>JAAEOR010000800.1 GCA_024222895.1 Hyphomicrobiales bacterium
GATATGCAGCCTGGCCTCGCGCTCGGCCAGTTCATGCCGGCTACGCCGCTCAATGACGGTTAGCCGGTGGGCAATGAAGTGGGTCAGCATCTCCCGCAACGAGAGCAATCTGGGCGCTACCTCTCCCTTTTCCTCGACCAGGGCCAGGCTGGTGACGCCAAAGGTCTGGCGTAGTTGGGTGTAGGTCAACAACGACTCCAGCACCTGCCCGGGATCGGCCTGCCGTGAAACTTCGACGACGATCCGCATCCCGCTGTAGTCCGACTCGTCTCTGAGGTCGGTTACGCCCGTAATCCGCCCGTCGCGTACCTCTTTAGCGATCCGTTCCAAGACCGTGCTTTTCTGCACGGCGTAGGGCAGTTCGGTGATGATAATATCGGCCTTGCCCCCTTTTCTGGCCTCAATGGACAGCCGGGCCTGGGTGACGATGCGACCCCGCCCGGTGCGGTAAGCGGCCCGAATGGTGTCTTCTATCCGGTCATCGTCGCCGTTGCGGCCCGGCTCGACCCGGTAGCGATAGGCCACCCCGCC
>JAAEOR010000801.1 GCA_024222895.1 Hyphomicrobiales bacterium
CTTTCCTGTCGCGCTGTCGCCGATAACCGGCAATGCGCCCTCAGTCAGCGACTGACGCAGAACGAAACCGGCACGGTCGTCTTTGTCTGGACGATCGCGCGGGATCCCGAGGGCAAGATCGTCTCGATCTGGGAGATGCCGACCGGCCTGCTGGTTGACCAGGGGGTCGCGATCGACATCGGTGCCGAGAAACCGCTGGTCATCCCCTATCGCGCCTGCGACCCACGTCAATGCCAGGCGGCGGCGAATCTGGGTGAGCCGTTCGTAAAGGAGCTGGTTGCTGCAGAGAAAGTGAGTGTCTCTGTCGTGGCGACCAACGGACAGCGGGTGGCGTTTTCACTCAGCGTCAAGGGTCTGGAGGAAGCGCTGGCCGCGCTTTCCGAATGATCCAATCCGTCGCCATGGCTCCCGTGGCGCCGGGCCTCAGGATCGGGTCAACAGCAGCAGGGCAAAATACTCCTGCCGGTCGGTCACATATTTGCTGATCCGCCAGCCAGCCCGATCGGCAAGCCCCTGCAATGCGGTCCGCGTGAATTTTCGCGAATTCTCGGTGTGGATCGTTTCGCCGCGCGCCATCGCATAGGGTTGACCGGCGACGCTGAACTCCTGGTCTGACAGGCTCTCCAGATGCATCTCGATCCGGCTGAGGTCGTCGCGCCAGATAGCGCGGTGGGCGAACTGGTCGATGTTGATCGTGCCCGAAAGCTCCCGGTTGATCCGGGTGATCAGGTTCTTGTTGAACCTGGCCGTGACATCCGCCGAGTCGTCATAGGCGGGGATCAGAATGTCGGAACTCTTGCGCAGATCGGCACCCAGCAGCAACCAGGACTCGTGTCCGAGCAGAGAACCGGCACGGGTCAGAAACCGATGGATCTGTTGGTCCGAAAGATTGCCGATGGTTGAGCCCGGGAAAAAGCCGACCCTTGGGCCACCGTCCGGAAGCTCGGCGGCAACCGCACCGGCGAGAAAATCACCTTCGACCGGACTGACGCTGAGGTCGGGGTAATCTGTGGCGATCCCCCTGACCGCCTCAAGGAGATGACCATACGAGATATCGATCGCAACATAGGCCGAGGGCTTCTCCAGCGCGTCGAGCAGGAGACTGACCTTCACCGCGGCCCCGGCCCCGTATTCGACGACGGTCGCCCCGCGACCGATATCCGACACGAGAGCCGCAACCGTTTTCTCAAGCAGCGCGACTTCCACCCGGGTCACATAATACTCGGGGAGCTGGGTAATCTGCTCGAACAGCTCCGATCCGGTCTGGTCATAGAGCCAGTGCGGCGGGATCGCCTTTTGCGGGCGTGAAAGTCCGCTCAAGACATCATTGAGGAATGCATCCGGGACTTCGGTCCCGGCTTTGACAACGACGTTCATAGATCCTCGGCGAGTCGGACGCCGGAGAATTGCCAGCGTTTGTCGGGTTGGAAGAAATTTCGGTAGCTGCGACGAATATGGTCGGGTGGCGTCACGCATGAACCGCCCTTGAGCACATACTGCCCGTTCATGAACTTGCCGTTGTATTCGCCGACCGCGCCCGGGTCTGGCTTGTAGCCTGGATAGGCGGAGAAGGCACTCCGGGTCCATTCCCACACATCGCCAAACATCTGGGCCAGGCCGTCGCCGCGCGCCGTCGCCGGGCGCAGGCGATCGGAAGCCAGCATGTTGAATTTGCCATCCAGCGGGACGGTGTGGCTGGCCAGTTCCCACTCGAACTCGGTCGGCAGCCGCCTGCGGGCAAACGTTGCAAAGGCATCTGCCTCAAAATAGCTGATATGGGCGACCGGGGCATTCGGGTCGACCGGCTGGGCGCCGCGCAGCGTCATCGACCACCATTGGCCGTCCCGGTTTTCCCAGTAGAACGGCGCCGTCCAGCCTTCGAGATTGACCGTCGCCCATCCGTCCGAGAGCCACAGCATTGCAGACTGATATCCGCCGGCCGCAATGAATTCGATCCACTCGGCATTGGTCACACAGCGCGAGGCCAGCCGGAAAGGTTCGACCAGTCGATCATGACTTGGCCCTTCACAGTCGAACGCAAAGCCGTCGCCACGGTATCCGACGGTCTGTCGTCCGCCGTCGAACTCGGTCCAGTGCAGCCCGGGCGCGCCACGCGTGTCAACGTCCAGGGGCATACCGGGTCGATAGGCAGGGCGCAGCGGGTTCTGGGCAAAGAGGTGAAGGATGTCGGTCAGCAGCAATTCCTGATGCTGCTGTTCATGGTGAATGCCAAGCACCAGTAGCTCTTCGACGTCAGGCGAAACCGGATTTGCCATCAGGGCTTGCAATCCGTCATCGACGTGGGCGCGGTAGGCGAGCACTGTGTCCAGACTCGGCCGGGTCAGCAGCCCACGAAGCGGGCGCGGATGCCGGGCACCCAGCGCCTCGTAATAGGAATTGAAAAGGTAGGGAAACCGCACGTCGAAGACCACATAGCCTTCGAGGTTCTCCTTGAGGATCATCGTTTCGAAGAACCAGGTGGTATGGGCCAGATGCCATTTGGCCGGACTGGCATCGTCCATCGATTGCACGGTCGCGTCAGCGTCGCTCAGGCCCGTCGCCAGTCCTTCGGTCAGGCCCCGAACGCTGGTGATCCGATCGGCCAGGGCGTTGCCGGTTCCCACGTTCGTGTCGTTCAATTGGATGTTGCTGGTCAATCGATCCTCCCTGCGCGATTGCATTGGCGCATTGCGGCGACGACAAAAGACGCCGCCGTCTGCCCGCGACCCCCCGCGCCCGGTCATACGTAGCGTCAAAATAATGAAACAAAAGACACGAAATTGTGACCCAGTGGTGCGTTTTTGAACCACCTGACATCGAGATTCGAAAGGCGTAGGGAAACCGTATCGTTTGGCGGGACGAAATGTGTCAGCAGTCCGCCAGGCCTTATTCAGTCGAACAGTCGCGCCGCCGACCCGCCCGCTACGAATCCATGGAAGCCAGGACCCGATCGCGAACCGTCTTCAGATGCGTTCGCATGCATTCCGCGGCGAGCTCCGGGTTACGGCCGACAACCGCCTGGTGGATGGCATCGTGCTCATGAAAACTTGCGTGATCGGCCGGCGGCAATTTGGTTGAGCGCAATTGCCCCCAGACCACGGATCGTCGTACGGCGTTCAACGTGCCAAAGACGTTGATCAAAAGCCGGTTGTGGGTGGCGGTGGCGATGACCTGATGGAAGTTGTTGTCCCAGGCCTCGTAGACGCGCCACTCTCGTGCGGCCCGACAGCGGCGATTGCATTGGCCCATCTCGGCGAAATTGGCTTCCGTTCCGTGCAGAGACGCCAGGCGCGCGAGCTGGGGCTCAATGGCCATGCGTGCTTCCATCACCGCCGATGGATTGGTCTGATTGCTGAGCGCCTCGATGTCGCTCAGATTCTGGACCGGCCTTGGACCGACGAAGGTGCCGCGGCCGACGTGGCGCCAGATCTGGCCCTCGGCCTCCAGAACCGCGAGAGCTTTCCGCAGTTCGCCGCGCGTGAGGTCGAGTTCGCGGCAAAGGTCGCGCTCCGGCGGCAGCCGGCCGTTCAACGCAAGCTGCTGCGCCGAAAGAAAATTCCGTAGTGCGCCAAGAGGGGTTCGTTGTTGTTCGGCGGTTTCGAGCATCTCCAACCAATCTATATATTGGGTTGAGATAATGGGTATATTTTACAGATGCGCTCATGTAAACTGCGGAAATGCTAACGCCAAGTGACATTTTTTGGACGGCAATGGTCAATCCAAAGGGTATATTGGTTAAAACGCGGTGGTCGTTAGCGTGTGACCCGCGTCTTTTGCCTTCATTGTTGTCGGGCGATTTGGGGCGGGATTGCGGAGCTGCTGATGCGTTTCGTCGCGTATAGATCGGACCAAGGACCACGCTGCGGCCTCGTCGTCGACGACAAGACCATCGTGGACTCGTCCGACGGCTTCGCGGCCGCGCGGGAGAAGGGGCTGATTGAAGCAGACGCCGGTGATCCGATTCGGGTCGAGGACATCATCGCCGGCGGCAACGCGTCTTTGAGCAACTGCCAGGCAATCCTCAGCGCGGCCAGGAACGGCGATTTGGCTGACGCCTGTGTGGCGTCCGGCGGCGTCGCGCTTCTGGCGCCCATTCCCCGGCCTGCCAAGAACGTCTTCTGCGTCGGCAGCAACTATCGCGCCCACGTTACCGAGTCGAGTCGGGCGCAGGCGAAGGAAGACAAGACGCCCGAGTATCCGGTATTCTTCACCAAGCCGCCGACGGCGGTCATTGGGCCCGGTGATGCCATTCGCCTCGATCCGGCGGTCTCCGACAAGATGGACTATGAGGTCGAGTTGGGTGTCGTCATCGGCAAGCCGGGGCGAAACATCCGGGCCGCCGACGCGATTCAGCACATTTTCGGATTTACCATCGTCAACGACGTCACCGCCCGGGATCTGCAACGCCGGCATGGCGGGCAGTTCCTCAAGGGCAAGGGGCTGGACACGTGCTGTCCAATGGGCCCGGCGATCGTCACCATCGATGAGTTCCCTGATCTCGAGACGCCGAGGATCAGCCTGTCGATCAACGGCGAGCCACGGCAGGATTCACAGATCGGCAACATGATTTTCCCGATCGCCCGCCTGCTGGAATCGCTTTCCGAGGGATTGACGCTTGAGCCTGGCGACATCCTCGCGACGGGGACGCCATCGGGTGTCGGCTACGCGATGAACCCGCCGAACTTTCTAAAAGACGGAGATGAGATTACTTGTGAGATTGAGGGCATTGGCCAGCTGACAAACGTTGTTCAGAGAGTTTCGTCAGAGGTCTCTGCAGCCTGAACGGGTCCGGCTTTCCGGGCGAGAGTATCCGGTTGGAACGTAACGAAACACATTGGGAGGACAGCATGCCAACGATTTTCGGAATGAAGCAGGCTGGTAAGGCAGCCATTGTTGCAGCTGCCATCGGGGTGATGGCAGTGCCTGCCATGGCGCAGGACAAAGGTTCGATGAGCGTTGCGTTCGGCGATGTGCCGGGCGGCGAAATGGTGAACTTCATGATCGCGGTGGCCCGTGCCGCCGAGCGCGGGGTCGAGGTGAAGACCGAGTTCCTGCAGTCGGAGGAGCTTGCCGCACAAGCCGTGGTCAGCGGTCAGGCCGACATCGGCGTCGGTACGCCCTATGCGCTGATCCAGAAGGTGAACGCACCGATCCGGATGTTCTATCAACTGTCCAATCTGCGCTTCAATCCGGTCGTCAACGCCGAGATGTACCAGACCTGGAAGGACCTCGACGGCGCCGATGTCGCGGTGCACGGGCGTGGTTCCGGTACCGAAGCGATCATGCAATTGATGGCCAAGCAAAACGGCATTGAATACAATTCGGTAAGCTACGTGCCAGGTTCCGGCGTGCGTGCCGGAGCGCTTCTGGAAGGCAGGATCAACGCTTCGATCGTCGACTACGAGCGCCGTCGGCTGCTGGAGCGCGAAGCCCCCGACAAATTCATCTTCCTGCCACTGCCTGAAATCAATGCCACTGACGAGGCCCTTTACGCCAACCAGGAGTGGCTCGACAGCGAAAGCGAAGCCGTCGCCATCCTGATGGAGGAGCTGATCAAGACGTGGCGCGAGATCAATGAAGATCCGTCGGCGGTCGTGGCCCTTCGGGAGAAATACAATGTGCTCCCCGACCTCGAACAGCTGGAAGTCGACGAGTTGCTCCCGGCGTTTACCCAGGGCGTCGAGATTGGCCTTTACCCCAGTAACGGCGGCAGCGAAGGAGCGGTGAAGGAGGACTTTCTTTTCTACACGACCTCCGGCTCCCTCGAAGGCGATCCCGACGTGCTGAAAGTCGAGGATTACTGGTATCTGGCGCCGGTGGATGCGGCGGTGGAGAAGCTTGGCCGGATGTGATTCCGGTCCGTCGCCAGGCGGTTGTTCTGGCGGCGCCTAACCTGCGCGGGTCGGCTGTGCCCTTGATTGGCAGTGGTACAGCGGCCCGCATCGACATCAAAGCCGCATAGGGATTTCGATGGCGACAACGACTGCGTCCGCTCCGGATCACGCGGGAATGCCTCGGCCCAAGGCGTCTTTGTTCGGGCTGACATCCACATTCTACTATCGGCTGTTGTCGGTCGTCGGCCTCTTTGCGGCATGGCAGATCGCCGGCTTGATACCGATCAGCGTTGCGTTCCCCACATTCACGCAAACGATGCAGGCCCTGTTCGAGATGATCATCGACGGGCGCATCGGCGCCGCCTATGCGGAGACGATAAAGCCGCTGTTCCTCGGCGTTGGCATTTCAATGGTTTTCGGCGTGACGATCGGCGTCAGCATGGGGCTGAACCGGATCTACCAATGGTTCTGGGAACCGATTTTCGTGGTTCTTCAGGCCTCGCCGGTGGCCGCCCTCATACCGCTGATCACCTATGCCTACGGTATCGGCCTGACCGCGAAGACCGTTGCGGTCATTATTTTGGCCGCTCCCATCATCGTCCTCAACACCTACAAGGCAGTCCGCAATGTCAGTCCAACCCTGGTGCAGATGTGCCGCTCGTTCCAGGGGTCGCGGATTCAGGAGATCTGGAAAGTCGTCATTCCGAATGCGGCGCCGGTCATCTTTGCCGGACTGAGACTGGGCGTCGCTGCCGGATTCATCGGGGTCATCCTTGCCGAGCTGCTGATCACCCCGACCGGCATAGGCGACATCATTTCCTATCACCGCTCGATTGCCGAATATCCGCAAATGTACGCGGCCGTGTTCACCGTAATCCTGTTCTCCGCGGTGATGGTTGGGCTGCTCGAGGTTGCGGAGACGAAATATTTTCGACCGGAGAAGAGGAAGAGTCGCTCATGACGGCTGCAGTCGCGACCGCCGCCTCGGCAGAGACACCGCCGCAACTCGGCGAGAATATCGTCGAAGTGCGTGGCATTACGAAATATTACGGCGCCGACATTCACGCTCTGGACTCTATCGATCTGGCCTTTCAGACCGGCAAGATGACGACGCTCCTGGGGCCGAGTGGCTGCGGCAAGACCACACTACTCAAGATCATTGCCGGGCTTCTTGAGCCAAGCGCGGGGCAGGTTCTGGTCCACGGAAAACCGGTTACCGGCCCGGGCCCCGAACGCGCGTTCGTCTTTCAGGACTTTGCCTTGCTGCCCTGGGCGACCACTCTGCGCAATGTTGCCTTTGGCCTGGAACTCACCGGAAAGCCAAGGGCCGAGCGCGAGGAGACGGCGCGACACTACATCAGTGAAGTCGGGCTAACCGGTTTTGAGGAGAAGTACCCGCACGAGCTGTCCGGCGGGATGCGACAGCGGGTTGGTCTGGCCCGGGCCCTGGCAGTCAATGCTGACGTCCTGCTGATGGACGAGCCATTCTCGGCCGTCGACGAGCAGACGCGCCGCAAGTTTCAGGAGGATCTCCTGCTGCTTCTGTCGGTCGAGAAGAAAACGGTGATTTTCGTCACCCATTCGATCGAGGAGGCGGTCTATGTGTCGGACAGCATCGTTGTCCTCTCGCCCCGACCCGGTCGAATCCATTCGACGATCTATCCCGACATAGACCGGAGTGTCAGCCCGGACGATATCCGAAGAGACAAGAACTATCTCGACACTGTCGAAGAGATCTGGGGCAACCTGCGCAAGTATCTCGATTAAGGGCTGAATGATGTCCGCACTGCACCGATTTGTCGATCGAGTACCGCCGGTTTATTCGCTGCTCATCTGGATCGCGCTTTGGGAGATTGTCGGCCAGCTCGATCTGGCCTTTATCCTGCCGCCGTTCTCGGCGGTTATCGAACAGCTCTACCATCTGGTACAGCGGCCGATCTTCCTGTCGGCGGCGGCCACGACCCTGAAGGCCTTCGTGATCGGAATGGCCATCGCCATTTCCGGCGGTATCACGATCGGTTTTGTCATGGGCCGCTTCCCGACCGCCAACGGTGTTCTCGGCATGTGGGTCAACATCTTTGCCAGCGCTCCGTTGTCCTCGCTGGTCCCGGTGCTGATGCTCCTGTTCGGCCTGGGCCAAACGACCATCATCGTGACGGTGGTCCTGTTTTCCATATGGATCATCGCGCTCGATACCTATGCCGGCGTGCGCCATATCTCGCCGTCGCTTGACGAAATGGGTAATTCCTTCGGAGCCAACCGTTGGCAGTTGCTGACCAAGGTTCTGTTCTGGGCGGCGTTGCCGGAAATCCTCGCCGGTGTGCGCATGGGGATGATCCGGGCCGTGAAAGGGATCGTGATCGGCCAGCTGCTTGTATCGGTCGTAGCCTTCGGTCGCCTGTTTCGAACCTTCTCGGACAACTTTCAGTTCGAACAATTCTGGGCGCTGACGCTGATACTGTTCGTCTTCGCACTCGGGTTCTCGTCCGCGGTGGGCTGGCTCGAGCATAAGGTGGAATACTATGCCGGTTCGCGGATCTGACCGCGCGCATAACGCCAGGCTCTGCTGATGAGTGACCGCCGCATTCGCTACCCGGCCGCCGAGATCAAGCAATTCCTGAGCGCGGCGTTCGAGTCCCTCGAGGTGCCTGAAGCGGACGCCGCCGTGGTCGCCGGCCTGATGGTCAAGGCCGACCTCTATGGCTACGACACCCACGGCACTTTTCGACTGCGGCAATATGTGAACCGGCTGCGGGATGG
Source organism: Hyphomicrobiales bacterium (assembly GCA_024222895.1). Classification (GTDB taxonomy): domain Bacteria; phylum Pseudomonadota; class Alphaproteobacteria; order Rhizobiales; family Kaistiaceae; genus Bauldia. The sequence goes on from JAAEOR010000801.1 coordinate 8,595, forward strand.
CGGCACGAATCCGAAAGCGACGGTGACGATCGCCGTGGATCGAGACGCGTCGGCCGTGGTTGATGGAGACAATGGCCTCGGCCATTTGCCTATGCGATTTGCTACCGAACTCGCCATGACCAAAGCACGTGCCCACGGTGTTGGCTGGGTTGGCGTGCGCAATGGCAATCATGCCGGCCCGGCCTCGCTCTATGTCAACATGGCCGTCGAAGATGACATGATCGGTATCTACGGGGCCGTCGGCAGCGCCAACCATGTCCCGCCGTTCGGCGGGATGGATTTTCTGCTGGGGACCAATCCGATTGCAATCGCGGTGCCGGCCGGCAGATCGCCGCCCTTCATTCTGGACATGGCGACGACAACCGCCGCGGTGGGCAAGGTCAAGACATTGGCGCAGCGTGGCGAACCGATGCCGGAGGGATGGATGGTCGGCCGGGACGGAAAACCGCTGACCGATCCAACCCGTTTCGGAGACGGATTCCTGCTGCCGATCGGCGGCGCCAAGGGGTATGGATTGGCAATGGCGATCGGCCTTCTTGCCGGCACCCTGAACGGTGCCGCATTCGGCAAGGATGTCGTCGAGTTC
>JAAEOR010000802.1 GCA_024222895.1 Hyphomicrobiales bacterium
AACAGGTCCGCCTCCTTGCCGGCGGTCTGAACCTCGATCTCGCAGTGATTGGCAGCAAAGTCCTCCAGATTGATCTCCCCCTCCGCCACCGCCATCAGGGCCTCGTAGGATGTGGTCAGCACCACGTCGGGACTGGCGAGCGTCTCGGCCTGCATGGCAACCTCGCCATCATTGACCGAAAGGGCGAATGCCTCGCCGTCGACGATGATCGCCGCGTCGAAGCTCTGATCGGTGGTGACCACTCGCTGGCAGGCTGTGCCTAGGGTGACCGCGATTGTCCTGAGATTACCAGGCCGGACCAACGGCTCACGCGGCGGGAACTGACCGCCGAACAAGGCCAGATCGAACAAAACGTCCCGGGTCTTGGCCCCAAGCGCGGTAAGCGCATAGAGGGTGGTGCCATGGGCGCCGTCGATCTTCACGATCAAGCCGTCCTCCACCAGTTTCGCCAGCCGGTCGGTGAGCAGGTTGGCGGCGATCCCGGTGAGTCCGCGCTGAAGCTCCGAAAAACGCACCGGCCCGGCATGCAAGTCACGCAGGATCAGCAGCGTCCACCGATCGCCGATCCGGTCGAGCCCGCGAGCGATCGGACAGAGCAATTTGTATGAGCGGGCTCGGGCCATTGTGTCCTCACGGTTTTGTTACTTTATTTTTTAAAGCGTTTGATCTCTTTTCTAAAGCATACAAGAAATAGGGAGTTCCAAGCATGACCTCAAGACCAAAGATCCTGGTGACCAGCGCTGCCGGCAAGACCGGCCTGCCAACCACCCTCCAGCTGTTGGAGAAAGGCTATCCGGTCCGCGCCTTCGTCCGTCGTCGTGACCACCGCTCCGAAGCGCTCAAGCGCTCCGGCGCCGAGATCTTCGTCGGTAACCAGTATGCGGTGACCGACATGCGGGCGGCGATGGCCGGTGTTCGCCGTGCCTACCATTGTGCCCCGACGGCGCCGAACGGTTTGCATTTCAGTGCGGTGTTCTGCGCCGCTGCCGCGGAGGTAGTAGGGTTCGAACATGTCGTGAGCCTCGGCCAATGGCTCTCAAGCGCTGACCACCCCTCGCTCTTCACCCGGGAGGTCTATCTGAGCGACCTCTTGCTCCGGATGCGTCCGGAAATGACCGTCACCACCGTGAACCCCGGCTGGTTTGCCGACAACTACCTGATGGTGCTCGACATGGCGGCACAGCTGGGCGTGCTTGCCATGCCGCTCGGCGACGGCTCGGTCCAAAAGAACGCTCCGCCGTCGAATGGGGACATTGCCAGTGTCACCGTCGGTGCTCTGATCGATCCCGACAAACACGCGGGCCGAACCTACCGGCCCACCGGCCCCGCGCTCATGTCCCCCGACGACATCGCAACCGCGATCGGCGACGCTCTCGGTCGGCGGGTCACCTATCGGGACATCTCCGAGCGCATGTTCCTCAAGGCGCTGAAGGCAGTGCCGCCGCCGAACTTCTCGGAAGCGGCGGTGACCCAGCTGCGCATCTACGCAGAGGAATACCGGCGCGGCGCCTTCGCCGTAAACGCCCCGACCGATGTTGTACTGACCGTCGGCGGTCGACCGCCGGAGCGTTTCGAAGATATCGTCCGGCGCGCTGTAGCGTCCCGACCGGAGACCCGGCCGAGCCTCGCTCGGGGAATGAAGGCCCTCGGGTCTTTTTTGAAGATCCTGGCGACCCGGGCGCCGGATACCGCCGCGATCGAAGCCGAAAAGGACTATGTCCAGCTCGGCCGACCGCTGTACGTCGGTGACGATTCCGAATGGCGCCGGGATCACGAACCAACGGTCACCTCAACCGCTCTTCGCAAGGCGGCATGATGCCGGTTCACTTCGATCCTGCGGTTCACCGGCACGATCCGTCCGGCTCTACCCTGAGGCCTTTCAACCGATCTTGTGATCGAATAGGTTGAAGCCATCAAACCGGCATCTCGTTTCAAGGGAGTTTCGGGATGGATAAACCCCTCGATCATCTGACCAAATTGCACAGTCGGCTGCGCTGCGTCGCCAACGGCGACACCAAGGTCAATGCGGTGCGGGCGCAGCAGAACGGCGCCGTCCGGGTCAAGGCAGATGCCGGCCCCCAGGCGGTTCCGTCCCTCGACGACGTGACGCTGGAGACAACCGTCAGGACCGACGGCACCCGAATGCGCGGGATCAAACGCCGCCGTCGCCAGCGAGCGCTTTCCGATGATGTCGAGGTCAATGTCTTCGTGCTGCTCGATCGGGAATCGGCCGAGACACCTGATCTGGTTGTGCGCCGCAACGGCCGGGTCGGCGCCGCCACGGTGGCAGTTCGACAGCTCGGGGATCTCGACACCGATCCATCGGTCCAGTCGATCGAGCTGGCGGAAACGCTGAAGACACCCGATCCCCGTACTGGCGTCGACGTCCCGCTCGCCCCGCCTGCTGGCCGCTTCGCCGATCTCAACAGGGGCGAGATCCCGGTACCCGGTGGCGAACCCGTGTCGCTGGACACGATCGGCGACAATATGATGATCGGCATCATCGATGTTGGCGGTCTGGATTTTGCCCATCCCGATTTCATGGACGACGCCGGCAAGACCCGCATCCTGCGCATCTGGGATCAGGGAGGCGATACCTTCGCCCCGCCGGAGCTGACGGTCTCCGGACCGGGATCCCGCCGGACCCGAAGCTACGGTTCAGAGATCACCGCCGACGACATCGAATTCGCCCTGGCGGAAGCCTCGGCCGCGCGCGCTTCGCCTTACGATCTCGCACCGCAATCCCAGCAGATACGCGGCTCGCACGCGACCCACGTCACCAGCATCGCGGCCGGACGGTCGGGCGTCTGCAAGCGGGCGAAGATCGCGGCGGTGCTGGTATCATTGCCGGAAGCGGCCCTCGATCGCAGCAAGTCCTTCTACGACACCACCCGCATCGTCGACGGGATCGCCTATCTCTTCGCCCTCGCAGAGGCCAAGGGAATGGCGGCTATTTCGATCAACATCAGTCTCGGAACCAATGGCGGCGCCCATGACGGGTCCGAATTGATGTCGCGCTGGATCGACACCGCAATGCCGTCGCCGGGGAGAGCGGGGGGCGTCGCCGCCGGCAATTCGGGCCAGGAGGCACCTCAGTTCGAAGGCGATTTCGGCCACTGGTCGGGCCGGGTGCACGCGTCCGGCCGGATTCCGGCGGCCGCCCTCAGG
>JAAEOR010000803.1 GCA_024222895.1 Hyphomicrobiales bacterium
GGTCGGACACGACTACTCCTTGGTGTACGGCTGGCCATCAGCCGCTGGGGGGCGTGACTTCCCGACGAGTCCGGCGACCACGAGGATCGTCACCAGGTAGGGGATCATCACCAGGAACTCGCTGGGGATCGGAGTGTCGAGCAGGCCCAACCGGTCGCGTAGGGCCTGCGAGAAGCCAAAGATCAAGGCTGCCGCGAACGCGCCGATCGGGTGCCAACGGCCGAAGATCACCGCCGCCAGAGCGATGAAGCCCACGCCCGCTGTCATGTTCTCGTCGAAGCGCCCGACCGAGCCCAGTGTCAGGAACGAGCCCGCGAGGCCGGCCATCGCACCGCCCATGATGACGCTGCGGTAACGCGTGCGGAACACGTTGATGCCGACCGTGTCGGCAGCCCTCGGGTGCTCGCCGACCGCACGCGTACGGAGACCCCACCTGGTGCGGAACAGCGCGTACGCGAGAACCGCCACGAGGATCAGCATCAGGTAGATGAAGATGCTGTTGGCGAACAGCAACGGCCCGATGAACGGGATCTTCGAGAGCACCGGGATCTCGATCACAGAGAACGTGCCCGGGTCGTTCAGGTCCTGGTTCTCGCTGAGGATGCTCGCTGACAGAAAACTGGTGATACCGAGGGCGAAGATGTTGATGAACGTTCCGCCGATGATCTGGTCGACCTGTTACTTCACCGACAACACGGCGAGTGCACCACCCATGAGTGCTCCGGCGAGGATGCCGCAGAGCAGGCCACCCCACTGACCAACGACGCTACCCATCAGCGCGCCCGTGAAAGCCGCCATCAGCATCATGCCTTCGATGGCGATGTTGATCACCGCCGCGCGCTCGCAGAGGATCCCGCCGAGCGCCCCGAGCGTGAGCGGCGTAGCTCGGACGAGCGTTGCCTTGACCATCCCGAACATCGAGAACGAGTCGCCACGGGCGGCCCAGGCGAGGAAGATGAAGATGAACAACACCGCGACGACGGCGAGCACGACGTAAGCACGTTTGCCGAAACCACGGGCAATCTGAATGCCCCCGAGAACGGCGAGCACGACTGCCACGACGAACGCCAAGGGCTGCACCGCGACGGTGAGGTCGGGAAGCGTGGCATAGACGTCTTCGGTGCTGCGGGGGTTGAGCCCGAACGTGGCGTCGAGTCCGCTGTCGACGTTCAGCCCGAACGCCCACAAGACGAATCCGGCGAGGGCCAGATAGATGAGGCCGATGATCCATGAACGACTCTGACCCAGCGCCGCGGCGGTCGAGCCGGCTGCTGGTGAGCGGTCAGCCATCAGCTGCCCCAACTCGTGCTGAACGCCTCGGGTTCACCGAGGTTCTCGTCGCGGATCCGGAAGATCTGTCGCACCAGGATCGGGGCAGCAACGAACAAGATGATGAGCGCCTGGATGACCACGATGATGTCGACCGGGACCGATGTGCGGGCCTGCATGCCCACCGCTCCAGCGCGGAGCATCCCAAACAGGAGTGCGGCGCCGACCACACCAGCCGGGTGCGAGCGACCCAACAACGCCAACGCGATGGCGTCGAAGCCGAGACCGGCGACGACCCCGGTCGTGAGACTGTGATTCACGCCCAGGATCTGCACGCCGCCACCTAGCCCGGCGATGCCACCCGCGATCGCCATGGCGAGGATCCATGCCGCGGCGACGCTGATACCGGCGTAGGTAGCCGCATCAGGGTTGGCGCCGACTGTGCGGAGCTTGAATCCGATCGTGGTCCGGAACAGGATCCACCAGGTCAACCAGGCGACCAACAGAGCGATGATGAAGCCGAGATGCGCCCGCGTGCCGGCGACTGCGGGCAACTCGGCTGATCCTGCCACCGGTGGTGAGATCGGATCACCGCGTCCTTCCCGGAGGAATGAACTGGTGGTCAGCAGATAGCTCACGAAGCTGAGCGCGACGAAGTTCAGCATGATCGTCGTGATGACTTCGTGGGCACCGGTCCACGCCTTGAGGACACCGACGATCCCACCCCAGACCGCCCCACCGACGATGCCGGCCACGAGCGCGAGCGGTAGGTGGATCGCCATCGGTAGGTCCCAGGTGAAGCCGACGTAAGTGGCGAACGTCGCCCCCATGAGGAGCTGACCCTGGGCACCGATGTTGAACATGCCGACCTTGAACGCGAAGGCCACCGCTAGACCGGCAAATATCAACGGCGTGGCCTGGGCGATGGTCTCGCCAATGGCATTCGGCCCGTTCAGCGATGTGTCGAAGAGGGCGTAGTAAGCGTCGTACACCAGCTCGAATGACGTTCCAACAGCCCCGAGCGGGTCACTGGTGACGTCACCCCATGCCTCGCGCGTCTCTTCGTTGCTGACGATCATGATGAGACCGCCGATCACCAGCGCCACCAGCACAGCCAACGCCGGAATGGCGAGGAGGCGGCCCAGTGCTACGACC
>JAAEOR010000804.1 GCA_024222895.1 Hyphomicrobiales bacterium
CCGAAAGAACGATCGCATCTGCTGTCTCTTTGACGCTCTCGACGGCGAATTCTGCCGGGATCAATGATGAAATCTCAAATCTCGTTCGCATCGTGCTGATTCTCCGTTGGAAACAGCGCCACGCCATCATCGAACATCATCAAAAGTGAGTCTGAGCCAATATTAACCGCCCTTGGTATTATCTGGCGGCGCTGCTCGTCGAGCACGGGCGTTTCTGTCGCGCGAAAGGCCGCTTCGGTTAGAAAGTGTCGGGATTGCGCGCAATTCTTTCCATTTTGATCTCTCCGCGGAATTCGGACGAATCTTTGACCGGCAGGGTTGACGGCGAGAGGCGAAAAGCATAGGTTCCGCGCGCTTTCGAACAGGTCGTAGGCCTTTTGTTCCGGTGGCGCCAAGCCATGGACGATGAAGCCCTAAACACTGTGCGAAAACGTGAACGACGTTCGACGGGATAGCATGATCGCGGCTTCGGCTCGTGATCCTCTGTTTTTCGAGGCGCCTCCCACCTGGCGGTGGGGCAGGCGCTTGACGTGTAGTGGAATGTGGAAACCGACGTGGCGCCGGGTAGTGGGCGCGAACAACCAAGGCCGATCATGCCGACGATCAACCAACTCATTCGCAAGCCGCGCAAGGCGCCAATCAAGCGCAACAAGGTTCCGGCGATGCAGGAAAGCCCCCAGAAACGGGGGGTCTGCACGCGTGTCTATACGACAACGCCCAAGAAACCGAACTCGGCCCTGCGCAAGGTCGCCAAGGTGCGGCTGACCAACCAGTTTGAGGTGATCGGCTACATCCCCGGCGAAGGCCACAATCTGCAGGAGCACTCGGTGGTGATGATCCGAGGCGGCCGCGTCAAGGATCTCCCGGGCGTGCGCTATCACATTATTCGCGGTGTCCTGGATACCCAGGGCGTCAAGGATCGCCGGCAGAGGCGTTCGAAATACGGTGCCAAACGACCCAGGTAATTGCCGGGTCGTTTTTGTTGGAAGAGCCCAGAGAAGAGAACAGGACGCATCATGTCCCGTCGCCACCGCGCAGAAAAGCGCGAGATCATTCCGGACCCCAAATACCACAATGAAGTGGTGACCAAGTTCATGAACTCGGTCATGGAGCAGGGGAAGAAGTCGGTCGCCGAGCGTATCGTCTACGGCGCCTTCGAGACGATCGAGGACAAGACCAAACAGGATCCGCTTGGCATATTCCGTCAGGCGCTCGACAACGTCATGCCGACGATCGAAGTGCGATCCCGCCGCGTCGGCGGCGCCACATATCAGGTGCCGGTCGAGGTCCGGGTTGATCGTCGCCAGGCGCTGGCGATCCGTTGGTTGCTCGCTGCGGCGCGGTCGCGCAACGAAAAGACAATGACCGAGAAGCTGTCGGGCGAACTGCTCGACGCAGCCAACAACCGCGGCAGTGCCGTGAAGAAACGCGAAGACACCCATCGGATGGCCGAGGCCAACCGGGCCTTTTCGCACTACCGCTGGTAAGACCGCTCCGCTAGAGGCCCACAAGACATGGCGCGCACGACCCGAATCGAGGACTACCGTAACTTCGGCATCATGGCCCACATTGATGCTGGCAAGACCACCACGACGGAGCGGATCCTCTACTACACAGGTAAGAGTCACAAGCTCGGCGAGGTCCATGACGGGGCCGCGACGATGGACTGGATGGAGCAGGAGCAAGAGCGCGGCATCACCATAACGTCGGCGGCAACGACGGCGGAGTGGGAGGGCAAGCGGCTGAACATCATCGACACCCCCGGCCATGTCGATTTCACCATCGAGGTCGAGCGGTCGCTGCGTGTGCTTGACGGTGCCGTATGTGTCCTTGATTCCAATCAGGGCGTTGAGCCGCAGACCGAGACGGTCTGGCGCCAGGGCGACAAGTACAAGGTGCCGCGTATCGTCTTTGCCAATAAGATGGACAAGACCGGCGCCGACTTCTTCAAGTGCCTCGACGACATCAAGAAGCGCCTCGGCGCGCGCCCGGTCGCCATCCAGCTGCCGATCGGCGCCGAGAACGACTTCAAGGGCGTAATCGACCTTGTTCGCATGGTCGGTGTCGTCTGGAACGACGAGTCGCTCGGAGCGGACTACGAAGACATCGAGATTCCGGCCGAGCTTGTGGATCAGGCGCAGGAGTACCGCGCCGCGTTGATCGAGGCGGCGGTCGAGTTGGATGACGACGTCATGGCGGCGTTCTTTGAGGGCCAGGAGCCCGATGAAGCGACCTTGAAACGGCTGATTCGTAAGGCTGTCGTAACCGGTGCGTTCTTCCCGGTCCTGGCTGGCTCGGCCTTTAAAAACAAGGGCGTACAGACTCTTCTCGATGCGGTTGTGGAGTATCTGCCATCGCCTGTCGACGTGCCCGCGATCAAGGGTGTTGATCCCTATAACGGCGAAGACCTCGTGCGCAGGTCGGCGGACGACGAACCGCTGTCGATTCTGGCGTTCAAGATCATGGACGACCCATTTGTCGGCTCGCTCACCTTTTGCCGCATCTATTCGGGCAAGGTGGACGCGGGCCAACAGGTCCTCAATTCGCCGCGCGAGCGCAAGGAACGGGTCGGACGGATGTTGCTCATGCATGCCAACAGTCGCGAGGACATCAAGGAAGCACACGCCGGCGACATCATTGCGCTGGCCGGTCTCAAGGAGACGCGAACAGGCGATACGCTCTGCGATCCACAGAAGCCGGTGATCCTCGAGGAGATGGATTTTCCCGATCCGGTTATCGAGATCGCGGTCGAGCCGCAGTCAAAGAGCGACCAGGAGAAGCTGGGTATTGCCCTGTCGCGCCTGGCTGCCGAAGATCCGTCGTTCCGGGTCTCGACCGATCCGGAAAGCGGCCAGACGATCCTCAAGGGCATGGGCGAGCTTCACCTCGATGTGAAGGTCGATATCCTCAAGCGCACGCATAAGGTCGACGTCAGTGTCGGCGCACCCCAGGTTGCCTATCGGGAGACCATCACCAAGCCGTCGACGGTGGACTACACTCACAAGAAGCAGAGCGGTGGTTCCGGTCAATTCGCCCGCGTGAAGATCGATGTGGAACCCGCTGGTCAGGGTGGCGGTTATGCCTTTGACTCGAAGGTCGTTGGCGGTTCTGTGCCAAAGGAATTCATCCCTGGCGTCGAGAAGGGATTGAACTCGGTTCTGACCTCTGGCGTTGTTGCCGGTTTCCCGGTGGTCGACGTGAACGTGGCGTTGGTGGACGGTGCCTCGCACGACGTGGACTCCTCGGCTCTGGCGTTCGAAATCGCGGCGCGCGCGGCGTTCCGTGAGGCGCTGCAGAAGGCCGGATCGGTGCTGCTTGAACCGATCATGAAGATCGAGGTGGTAACGCCGGAAGAGTATCTCGGTTCGGTTATCGGCGACATCAACTCTCGCCGGGGACAGATCGCCGGGACAGACACCCGGGGCAATGCCCAGGTTGTCAACGCCATGGTGCCGCTGGCCAATATGTTCGGTTACGTCAATACGCTTCGCTCCATGAGTCAGGGTCGAGCCCAGTACACCATGCAGTTCGACCACTACTCGCAAGTTCCCCAGGCCGTGGCTCAGGAGGTCCAGGCGAAGTTCGCCTGATCGGTCTGAGATTACGATAGGAAGACAAGGAAAGACGGAGAGCCCCGATGGCTAAAGAGAAGTTCGAACGGAACAAGCCACACCTCAACATTGGGACGATCGGCCATGTCGATCATGGCAAGACGACGCTGACCGCGGCGATCACCAAGGTGCTTGCCGAAGCCGGCTCGGCGCAGTTCAAGGACTACGAGTCCATCGACGCGGCGCCGGAAGAAAAGGCCCGCGGCATTACCATCAATACCGCGCATGTTGAGTACGAAACCGGTAACCGGCACTACGCGCATGTCGACTGCCCGGGTCACGCCGATTATGTGAAGAACATGATCACCGGCGCTGCCCAGATGGACGGTGCGATCCTGGTGGTGAGCGCGGCGGATGGTCCGATGCCACAGACTCGCGAGCATATTCTGCTGGCGCGTCAGGTTGGTGTCCCGGCGCTGGTCGTATACCTGAACAAGGTCGATCAGGTGGATGACGAGGAACTCCTGGATCTCGTAGAGCTTGAGGTCCGAGAGCTCCTGTCCAAGTACGAATTCCCCGGCGACGACATCCCGGTGGTTCGCGGATCGGCTCTTGCAGTTCTCGAAGACTCCAACGACGCGATCGGCAGGGACTCCATCGCCAAACTCATGGAAGAGGTTGACGCCTACATTCCTCTGCCGGATCGTCCGGTCGATCAGCCGTTCCTGATGCCCATCGAGGACGTGTTCTCGATCTCCGGTCGCGGTACTGTGGTGACAGGCCGTGTTGAACGCGGCATCGTCAATGTCGGTGACGAAGTCGAAATCGTCGGCATTCGCGATACGTCCAAGACGGTTGTCACGGGCGTCGAGATGTTCCGCAAGCTTCTCGATCAGGGTCAGGCTGGCGACAACATCGGCGCACTGCTGCGTGGTATCGATCGTGAGGGCGTCGAGCGCGGCCAGGTGCTATGCAAGCCCGGCTCGGTTACTCCGCACACCAACTTCAAGGCGGAAGCCTACATCCTGACCAAGGATGAGGGCGGACGGCATACGCCGTTCTTCACCAACTATCGGCCGCAATTCTATTTTCGTACGACGGACGTGACCGGTGTGGTGACCCTCCCCGAGGGGACTGAGATGGTGATGCCGGGCGACAACGTTTCGATCGAGGTTGAGCTGATCGTTCCGATCGCGATGGAGGAGCGTCTGCGCTTCGCCATTCGTGAAGGCGGTCGCACGGTCGGTTCGGGCGTCGTGTCCGAGATCGTCAAATAGCGTAGCCGACCGGCAAGAGACAGAGAGAAGAAGGAGAGAGGGACAGGTCAAGGTTACGGACAGTTGCCGGGTTTTCGGTTTCGCTTCCGTCCTCTTTCTGTCTACGCAACATCATGAACGGCCAGAACATTCGCATCCGGCTCAAGGCGTTTGACCATCGTATCCTCGATGCGTCGACACGTGAGATCGTCAACACCGCCAAGCGGACCGGCGCGCGCGTGCGCGGGCCGGTGCCGTTGCCGACCCGGATTGAGAAGTTCACGGTTAACCGTGGTCCCCATATCGATAAGAAGAGTCGTGAGCAGTTCGAGATGCGGACTCATAAACGGCTCCTCGACATCGTCGATCCGACACCGCAGACGGTTGATGCTTTGATGAAGCTCGACCTGGCGGCCGGCGTCGACGTCGAGATCAAGCTCTAAAGGGCGAAACGCCATGCGTTCGGGAGTCATTGCGCAGAAGCTTGGCATGACCCGCGTCTTCACGGATGCGGGCGAGCAGGTACCGGTGACGGTACTCAAGCTCGACAACTGCCAGGTCGTTGCGCAGAGAACTGAAGAGAAGAACGGCTACACCGCGCTCCAGCTCGGCGTAGGACTGCGAAAGGTCAAGAACACGCCGAGGGCGCTTCGTGGCCACTTCGCCAAGTCCTCTGTTGAGCCAAAACGGAAAGTGGCCGAGTTTCGGGTGAGCCCCGAGAACCTGATCGAGATCGGCGCGGAACTCACCGCCGACCATTTTGTTGCCGGCCAGTTCGTCGACGTCACCGGGACCTCCAAGGGCAAGGGGTTCCAGGGCGTAATCAAGCGGCACAATTTCGGCGGTGGTCGAGCCACGCACGGCAACTCGATCAGCCACCGGAGTCACGGTTCGACCGGTCAGCGGCAGGATCCGGGCAAGGTCTTCAAGGGCAAGAAGATGGCCGGCCATATGGGCGATGTCCGGGTGACGTCGCAGAACCTGAAGATCGTCAGAACCGATGCCGAGCGCGGCTTGATCCTGGTTGAAGGGGCGGTGCCTGGCGCCAAGGGCGGCTGGATTCTTGTTCGCGATGCGGTCAAGCGCCAGTTGCCGGACGATGTGCCGATGCCCGGCGCGTTCAGGACCGACGCTGCGAACGGAACCGGTGATGCCGCCGCCGAGGCTCCGACGGAAGTCGCCGCACCGGCCGCCGAGTCCGAGACGAAGGAAGCCGAGTGATGGACGTCAAGGTAACCACGCTCGACGGCGGCTCCAGCGGGGAGGTCGCGTTGCCGGAAGAGATCTTCGGCCTCGAACCGCGAACCGACATCCTTCAGCGGATGGTGCGATGGCAACTTGCCAAGCGCCAGGCCGGCACACACAAGACGAAACGCCGGGGCGAAATCCGCATGACCTCGGCCAAGGCCTATAAACAGAAGGGCACAGGGCGTGCGCGGGTTGGCAACAAAGCCGCGCCGCAGTTTCGCGGTGGTGGCAAGGCGTTTGGGCCGCTGTCGCGCAGCCACGCCCATGGCCTGCCGAAGAAGGTTCGGTCGCTGGCACTGAAGCACGCGCTCTCGGACAAGGCCCGTGACGAGAAGATTCTGGTTCTGTCCGAGGCGATTGTCGGTGAGCCAAAGACAAAGGGCCTGGCCGCCAGCCTCGCGGCCCTTGGCCTCTCCAATGCACTGATTATTGATGGCGCGGCCGTGGACGATAACTTTCGGCTTGCCGCTCGTAACATCCCGCAGATCGACGTGCTGCCGGTGCATGGCATCAACGTCTACGACATCATGCGTCGCGATACGCTGGTGCTGACCAAGGCCGCGGTCGAAGCTCTGACGGAGCGTTTGAAATGAGCGATCTCGCCCACTATGACGTGATCCGCAGGCCGGTGATCACTGAAAAATCGACAGCAGCGTCGGAGCACAACAAGCTGGTGTTCATCGTCAGTCGCGATGCGACGAAGCCACAGATCAAGGCCGCGGTCGAAACGCTGTTCAAGGTCAAGGTCAAGTCGGTGAACACCCTCAATCGCAAGGGCAAGACCAAGCGATTCCGCGGCATAGCCGGCCGCCAAGGCGATTCAAAGCGCGCCATCGTGACTCTGGAAGAGGGTCATATGGTCGACGTGACCACGGGTTTGTGAGGCGTTAGAGATGGCACTCAAGACATATAAGCCAACGACCCCGGGCCAAAGACAGCTGGTGACCGTGGACCGGTCGGCGCTCTACAAGGGCAAGCCGGTCAAGGGCCTGGTGGAGGGCAAGTCATCGAGCGGCGGGCGCAACAATCTCGGCCGGATAACGGTGCGTGCCCGCGGCGGCGGTCATAAACGCTCCTACCGTCGGGTTGACTTCAAGCGTCGCAAGCTTGACGTTCCGGCCACCGTCGAGCGGATCGAGTATGACCCGAACCGGACGGCTTTTATTGCCCTGATACGCTACGCTGACGACGAGCTCAGCTACATCATCGCGCCGCAGCGCCTTGGCGTCGGCGACACGGTGATCGCCTCGCGCCAGGCTGACGTGAAGCCCGGCAACGCGATGCCGCTGGCCTCGATGCCGCTCGGCACGATCGTTCACAATGTCGAGCTGAAGCTCGGCGCCGGGGGCCAGATCGCTCGCTCGGCCGGCACCTACGCCCAGTATGTCGGCCGTGACCAGGGCAATGCGATTCTTCGGCTGAACTCCGGCGAACAGCGCCTGGTCAACCAGAATTGCTTTGCCACGGTTGGTGCGGTGTCCAACCCGGATCACGGCAACATCAATATCGGCAAGGCGGGTCGCAATCGTTGGCTCGGACGCAAACCGGGCGTTCGCGGCGTAGCCAAGAACCCGGTCGACCATCCCCATGGCGGTGGTGAGGGCAAGTCGTCTGGGGGCCGCCACCCGGTGACACCATGGGGCGTGCCGACCAAAGGCAAGAAAACGCGCAACAACAAGCGCACCGACAAGTTTATCGCGCGCAGCCGTCATGCGCGCAAAGGAAGAAGATAGGAAGAGGCTCGCTGTGGCTCGTTCAGTCTGGAAAGGCCCGTTTGTCGATGGCTTCCTGTTGCGGAAAGCCGAAAAGGCGCGCTCGGGAGCAATCATCAAGACCTGGAGTCGTCGCTCGACGATTCTGCCGCAGTTCGTCGGCCTGACCTTTGGTGTCCATAATGGCACCAAGCACATTCCGGTGCTCGTCAGCGAGGACATGGTCGGCCACAAGTTTGGTGAGTTCGCGCCGACGCGGACCTATTGGGGCCATACCGCCGACAAGAAGGCGAGGAGGATCTGATGGGCAAAGCAAAGCGCGAACGTGTCCTCGCCGACAACGAGGCATTGGCCAAGGCCAGAATGATGCACGTATCGTCGCAGAAACTGGATCTCGTCGCTGGGCTGATCCGCGGCAAAAAGGTCTCGGCGGCGCTTGCCGACCTGAGCTTCAGCCGCAAGCGCGTCGCCGGCGATGTGAAAAAGACACTTGAGTCGGCTGTCGCCAATGCTGAGAACAACCATCAGCTCGACGTCGACTCGCTGGTTGTCGCCGAAGCTCACGTAGGGCCGGCTCTGATGATGAAACGCTGGACACCGCGCGGCCGCGGTCGGGTCGGGCGCATCCGCAAACGTTTCTCCAATCTGACCATTGTCGTCCGCGAAGTCGAGGAGTCCGCCTGATGGGTCATAAGGTCAATCCGGTCGGGCTTCGCCTCGGCATCAACCGCACCTGGGATTCCCGCTGGTTTGCCGGCAAGGGCGAGTATGGCGAGTTGCTGCACGAGGACATGCGAATTCGCGAAGCGCTGTTCAAGGATCTCAAGCAGGCGGCGGTTTCCAAGATTGTTATCGAGCGCCCGCATAAGAAGTGCCGGGTAACGATCCATTCGGCCCGGCCCGGTATCGTCATCGGCAAGAAGGGCGCCGACATCGAGAAGCTGCGCAAGAAAGTCGCGGCGATGACCGATTCGGAAGTTCACATCAACATTGTCGAGGTCCGCAAGCCGGAAATCGACGCTACTCTGGTTGCTCAATCAATTGCCCAGCAGCTCGAGCGCCGGGTTGCGTTTCGGCGGGCGATGAAGCGAGCGGTCCAGTCGGCCATGCGGCTTGGCGCGGACGGTATCCGCATATCATGTGGCGGTCGCCTTGGCGGTGCCGAGATCGCCCGCATGGAGTGGTATCGGGAGGGTCGCGTTCCGCTGCACACACTGCGGGCGGATATCGATTTTGGTACGGCCACCGCCCATACCGCCTACGGCACCTGTGGCTGCAAGGTCTGGATCTTCAAAGGCGAGATCATGGAGCACGATCCGATGGCGTCGGAGCGTAAACAGGTCGAAGCCTCCGAGCCGACCAGCCGCCGTCGCGAACCGGCCTAGCCCTCAAGGACGAGTAAGATGCTTCAGCCGACCCGCACCAAGTTTCGCAAGCAGCATAAAGGCCGGATTCATGGCCGTGCAACCGCCGGGACCGACCTGACCTTCGGTGCCTACGGCATTAAGGCGCTTGAGCCCGAGAGGGTGACGGCGCGGCAGATTGAGGCCGCACGCCGCGCGATTACCCGGCACATGAAACGAGCCGGCCGCCTCTGGATTCGCATATTTCCGGATGTCCCGGTGTCGAAGAAGCCGACCGAGGTTCGTATGGGCAAGGGCAAGGGCACGCCCGAACTTTGGGTATGCCGAGTGAAGCCCGGTCGCATCATGTTCGAGGTTGATGGCGTGGCGCCGGAACTTGCCCGTGAGGCGCTCCGTCTCGGCGCCGCCAAACTGCCGGTACGTACGCGCTTCGTGCAGCGCATTGCGGACTGACGAGAGGAACAGGCGATGAAGGCGACCGAAGTACGACTGCTGAGCGAAGATCAGAGAGCTGATGAGCTCACCAAGCTGAAGAAGGAACAGTTCAACCTTCGCTTCCAGCGGGCGACCGGTCAGTTGGAAAACACATCCCGGGTTCGTCAGGTACGCCGCGACATCGCGCGGTTGATGACAATTAGCGCCGAACCGGCGAACAAGAACGAAGGCTGAAGAAGTAGATCATGCCCAAACGTGTCCTCCAAGGCACCGTCGTCAGCGACAAGAATGACAAGACGATTGTGGTGCGCGTTGAACGACGGTTCACGCATCCGCTGCTCAAGAAGACTGTCCGCCGGTCGAAGAAGTATCAGGCCCATGATGCCGACAACACCCACAAGGTCGGCGACGTGGTGATGATCCAGGAAGGCGCGCCCATATCGAAACACAAGCGCTGGGTCGTGCTCTCGGGCGCGGCGGCGGAAGCGAAGTAAGGGGACGGCCTGCGCCGGCGTAACAATGATCCAGATGCAAACCAATCTCGATGTTGCAGACAACTCAGGCGCTCGCCGGGTGATGTGCATCAAGGTGCTTGGCGGATCGAAGCGGAAATACGCTTCGGTCGGCGATGTTATCGTCGTTTCCGTCAAGGAGGCGACACCGCGCGGCCGGGTCAAGAAGGGCGATGTCATGAAGGCCGTGGTAGTGCGCACCGCGAAGGACATTCGCCGGGTTGACGGCAGCGTCATTCGCTTCGACCGGAATGCTGCCGTGTTGATCAACAATCAGGCAGAGCCGGTCGGCACCCGGATTTTCGGACCGGTTCCCCGTGAGTTGAGGGCGCGCAATCACATGAAGATCATCTCGCTCGCACCGGAGGTCCTCTAATGGCCGCCAGGATCAAGAAAGGCGACAACATTGTCGTCATATCAGGCAAGGACAAGGGTAAGACGGGTGAAGTCATCCGCGTCCATCCTGCTACCAACCGTGCGTTGGTCCGTGGCGTCAACATGGTACGGCGGCACCAGCGCCAGACGGCGAGCCAGCAGGCCGGCATTGTCGCCAAGGAGATGCCCATCCATCTGTCAAACATCGCGATCGCCGACCCGGGTGACGGCAAGGCGACCAAGGTCGGCTTCCGCTTCAA